>CAYLZR010000008.1:0-16868 GCA_964388145.1 uncultured Gemmatimonadaceae bacterium
GGAGATTGCGATCGATGTTGAGGCAGCCGCGCGCCCTACAGCGAATCATCGATGTTGCGGTTTCGCGGCTCACGCTGCGCCACCTAGCGGTGACAGGATTACGGGTGGCGAAGCCGTTTGCGGACCGTTTTGTACGAGTTGTGGGAGATGCGATGCCGGTTTCCGCCCTTCTGATGCCCGAAACGGCTTGTACCCTGTTGAGGGTAACGCGCTAATGTTGCGAGTCGATGAATGCCTTGCGTCGGCACCGCTGGATGTGTGTTTCAGAGTCGGTGCCGACGTAGAGCGCTGGCCGGAGATCTTGCCTCACTATCGTTGGGTACGGTTCCGCCAGCGTGAAGGCTTTGCGACGGGTGTGGTGGAGATGGCGGCGTGGCGTTCGTTCGGCGTCATAGACTATCCAACGTGGTGGGTCTCAAGGATGTGGCACGACCGTGATGCGAAGACGGTGTACTATGAGCACGTCGAAGGCATCACCAGTCGAATGGCTGTACGGTGGGAGTTTGAGGCCCGCGGGAGGCAAACGTTAATCCGAGTCGTACACGAGTGGGAGGGGCCGCGGTGGCCGTTGATCGGCAGATGGGCGGCGAGTGCGGTCATTGGCCCGGGCTTCATCAGCGCGATTGCGCGGCGCACGATTGCCGGCGTGGCTGAAGAAGCCCAGGCGCAGACGGGGCGCCGATGACGGAAACCTCCAATGGGCGGACGGTCGTCATCACCGGGCTCGGACCGATCACGGCAGTCGGCATAGGTGTCGAAGGTCTGTGGAAAGGCCTGCAGTCGCGAGAATCCGGTATTCGGCGTCTCACTCGCTTTGACGCCTCTCCGTTTCGGAGTCGTATCGCGGCCCAAGTTGACGACTTCCACGCGGAAGATTATCTCGACGCCCGCGAGGCCAGACGGCTCGATCGGTTCGGCCAGTTCGCCCTCGCTGCCGCGCGACTCGCAGTTGAGGATGCCCAACTGGACCCATCCGCCGTGAATCCCGAGCGTGCGGCGGTGCAGATGGGATCGGCGCTGGGCGGCATTTCCCAAGCCGAACAGCAACTCATCAATTTCCTCTCTGACGGTGTACGCTCGGTAGATCCTCGCGTGGCCGTGACGACCTTCGCGGGTGCGGCCAGTTGTCTGATTGCCATCGATCTAGGCTTCACCGGTCCCAACTCGACAAATGCCATGAGTTGCGCTTCCGGCGCAATTGCTCTTGGCGATGGCTGGCGCCTCATACGCGACGGAGTCACTGACGTCGCCATCGCGGGCGGCGTGGAAGCTCCATTGGCCCCGTTGTCGTTCGGCGCGTTCTCGATCATTCGTGCCCTCAGCAGGAGAAATAGCGAACCGGGACGTGCCTGCCGCCCCTTCGATCGCGATCGCGACGGTTTTGTCATGGGTGAGGGCGCGTGCGTGCTTGTACTCGAGGAAGAGGGCCATGCGGTGGCGCGTGGCGCGCGCATCTATGCCGAGCTACGGGGTTACGGCACGACCAGCGATGCGTACCACATGACGGCGCCACGGCCGGACGGAAAACAAGCGGCTCGCGCCATGAGGCAGGCGTTGAGCAGCGCCGGCCTATCGGCTTCGACGATCGACTACATAAATGCACACGCGTCTTCGACGCGCTTAAATGACAGCAGTGAGACGATTGCTATACGTGACGTCTTTGGTGAACGGGCGTATCAAGTTCCGGTGAGCGGAACCAAACCATACCATGCGCACGCCTTGGGTGCGTCGGGGGCCATCGAAGCGGCTATTTGCTGTTTGGTGATGACGCGGCACTGGATACCGCCGACGCTGAATCTCGACGAGCCGGAAGACGTGTGCGATCTCGACTACGTTCCCCATTGTGGACGTCCGGCAAAACCCAAGGCCGTCATGTCCAACTCCTTCGGGTTCGGTGGGGTAAATGCGAGCTTGGTGTTTACCGCTCCGGATTCCGATCTCTTTTCTTCTGCTCCTGCTTGACCGAATAGCGGCGGAGAAATGCAGCCGAGTAGGCACCGATGAAGGCGGGGACGAACGCCAGATAGCTGAGGTAGACGCTTTCCGGTCTCCGAAAATGCGGATAGCCCAGTTCCATCACGAGCGTGTTGGCCAGCGGGACGAACATTGCCGTGAGCAGAGCCCACATCCAAGCCTTCCGTGGATAGGTGAGGCTCAACAGGAATGCGAACACGACGATCAGTGCGGGTGCGACTTGGGGTGACCCGGCGGCGAGATCGACGCCACCTGCGACGACACCTAGGATGATCGCCACGATGACGGCGCTGTTCTCGGGTGTCTTTGGGTTGACGTGCATTTGAGCTAATATAGCGGTTCCGGACGAGACTTCGCGGAGCATGCAAACGCAAGAAAGAATGTCAGTTTCGAGCCAAACCGATCAAAGCCTGCTCCTCAGACGGTTGCGTACCGGCGATCCGCTGAGCACCGTCGAGCTTCGTCCCCCGCGAAGCGGGCTGTCCTACGCCGACAGCATGGGCGTCTGGATCGACATGTACCACTCGATTCAGCGGCTCGTGCGCCACGATACGTTTCTCTTCCTCACCGATAACGCCGTGGGGTCCTCAGAAGAGGAGAATCTCGCACATCTCGCGGCCAATCTCGCTGGCGACGTTCCGCCGGCTCGCGTCGTGCCTTTCCTGACCTGCAAACACTCACTCGAGTATTGCCTGATGTATGCCAAACGGGCTGCATCGAGGGGGTTTGATGCGTTGACGGTGCTTGGCGGGGATAAGTCGGTTGGCCCGCCACGTTGCGTTCCCCACGCGAAGGACCTGCGAGCATTGATTCGCAAGCAGATTCCCACCTTGGCGTTGGGGGGATGGGCAAATCCCCACCGCGACGCATCACAGCAAGTGGATTTTCTCCTTGATGACGACTTCACCGGCGAGTTTTATCTGACACAGATAGTGTCGCACCACAGCATCCGGGAAGTAGAACGCTTCCTCGATGAAGCGAGGCGGCGCGACGTTCCGTACCCTGGGGTGTTCGGTGTCTTTTTGTACCGTAGTGGTAACGCAAAGACGTTATCGCGACTCTGCAATTTTTTTCCGGTGCCGGCCGAAGAGGTGACTCGCGAGTTCGAAGCTGGTGATTCTGCGGAAGACATCTGTGTGCGGACCATCAAGGCGCTGCGGGATGTGGGCGCAAACAAAATCTATTTGAGCAACCTCGGTTTCAAGGGCGTCGACCGGCGCTACGCGCGGATCATGGACGCGCTCGAGGCTTGAAGTACGTCTATCGTGCGGCCTGCATCGCCTGCAACAGGCTCACCACCACATGCAGATCACCTGACGGCGCGCTGATGTGCACTCCCTGCACCAGTGCTCGGATCGCTTCGATTACCTCGAGGGCGATCTGTAATCCCTCGGCCTCGGCGGCCTTTCGTCCGCCCTGCTGAGCTGCCTTCATGCGCTGAATGACAGAATCGGGTACCGAGACTCCAGGAACTTCGTTTGCTAGAAACTCGGCGTTCCGTAACGACGTCAGCGGCCAGATTCCGGCGAGTAACGGTACGCGCCACTCTTCCGTTCGCTGTACGAACGTCTCCAGTTGATCGGTGTCGAAGACGGGTTGTGTAACCGCAAAATTCGCTCCGGCGTCCACCTTCCATACGTAGCGTTTGATCTCACGGTCGAGATCGACAGCGGTATGGTTTGCTGCAACGCCGATCACGTAGCGTGTCGGCTCACCGATAGAATTACCGCCCGGATCGAGCCCGTGATTGAGCCGATTGACGACGTTGGTGAGTCCGATGCTATCGATGTCGAAGACCGCGGTGGCGTCTGGGTAGGGGCCCATGGTGGGCGGATCGCCGCTGACGATGAGGATGTTCCGCAACCCGACGGCTGCTCCGCCCAGCAGGTCGTTGATCATGCCGAGCATGTTACGGTCCCGACAGGTGTAGTGCACAACGGTCTCAACGTCTACCTCGCGCTGAATGATCGTCGCGGCCGGGATGACACCCATGCGACCATGGGCCCTCGGGCTGTCGAGGATGTTAATAGCGTCGACGCCCGCGTCCTTGAGGTTCTTGGCGCGCTCGAGCATTTCATCGGGTCGCCATCCAAGCCCCGGGAGTATTTCGACGTTGGCCACCCACTGACCGTTGGCGAGCTTGGCGCCGAGTTGCGACCGATCCGCAAGTCCAATCGGCTGCGCCGCTTCTTCGTCGCTCACGGCCTCGTCGATGGTTACGTGCGATATGTGCGGTTGCAAACTCGCCACATGATCGTGAATCAGCTTGATATGCTCCGGGGTCGTTCCACAGCATCCTCCGACGAAGCGTGCTCCTGCGTCGATCATTCGCCGAGCGTACTGCGCCATGTATTCTGGACTGGCCAGGTAGATCTGGCGGTCGCCGACGGCGCGCGGGGAGCCGGCGTTGGGTTGGGCCGACAGCGGACGATCGGTCACACGGGCAATCCGCTCGACAGCGTCCAGCATGATGGCCGGTCCGACGGAGCAATTCAGGCCAATCCCATCCGCGCCCCATTCCGCGAGACGTTCACCAATCGTCTCGGCCGATGTGCCGTAGGAGGTGCTTCCGTTTTCGCCAATCGTCATTTGGGCGATGATCGGAAGGTCGGAGGCGCTGCGCACCGCGAGGAATGCCGCTAGCAGTTCGTCGATATCCGCGAACGTCTCGAGGATGAATCCGTCGACCCCGCCGGCGAGCAAGCCCGCGACCTGACGCGCAAAGAAATCACTCGCCTCGTGACGGGCAGTCGGGCCAAACGGTTCGATACGAATACCGAGTGGTCCTATCGCGCCGGCCACGAGCGCATGTCCGTTCGCTGCGGCACGGGCGAGTGAGACCGCGGCGGTGTTGATCTCTTCGGTTTGATCTTCGAGTCCGAAGCTCGAGAGCTTGACCGGATTTGCGCCAAAGGTGTTGGTCTCGAGTATCTCGGCCCCGCAGGCCACGTATTCCGCGTGGACACTTTGAATCAGGTCCGGTTCCTTGAGATTCAACTCGTCGTAACACACGTTCACGAACTGGCCACGGTTATACAGCACAGTTCCCATGGCGCCATCGATGACATGGACCAGCTCGTCATCCAATAGGGAACGCAACGTAGTCGTCACGACGCCTCTCCATCCGGCTCGTACGCCAAGTTGGGTGACAACCAGCGCTCCATCTGTGCGAGGTCGACTCCCCTTCGGTCGGCGTAGCTCTGCACCTGATCGCGGCCGATTTTCCCGAGTCCGAAATAGTGCGATTCGGGGTGCGAGAAATACCAGCCGCTTACCGAAGCGGCAGGGAGCATGGCAAAGTGTTCGGTAAGTGTGACTCCGGTGCTCGTCTCCGCATCCAACAAAGAAAACAGTATAGCTTTTTCGCTGTGATCGGGGCAGGCGGGGTATCCGGGTGCCGGCCGAATGCCGTGGTATCTTTCTGCGACCAAATCGTCGTTACCCAATTGGTCACCCGACTCGTACCCCCAAAACTCTCGGCGCACTCTCTCGTGCATCCGTTCGGCGAACGCTTCCGCCAGCCTGTCGGCCAGCGCCTTGGCCAAAATGCTGTTGTAGTCGTCGTGTTGCTCCTCGAAGTGCGTGCACAGGTCCGCCAGTCCGATGCCTGCGGTAACGACAAACGCACCCAGGAAATCCGCGAGACCGCTTTCTCGAGGAGCCACAAAATCGGCGAGGCAGCTATTGGGCCGACCGGGTGGCTTGTCGATCTGTTGGCGCAAGCCGCGGGACACGCAGAGGACTTCGTCGCGACTATCGTCGGTGTATAGGGCAATATCGTCGTCATCGATAGTGTTTGCGGGAAAAATGCCGATAACCCCATTTGCCTGGATTAGCCTGTCGCACAGGATGCGGTCGAGCAGCTTCTTGGCATCGTCGAACAAGGCGCGAGCCTGCTCCCCCACCGTCGGATCGTCGAGAATCGCGGGATACTTTCCTTGCAACTCCCATGTCTTGAAGAACGGTGTCCAGTCGATGTGGCCAACGAGTTCATCGAGTGGATAATTCTCAAAGACTTGCTGGCCCGTTTTGGACGGCGTTGGCGGCGCGTAACTCGACCAATCCAACTGCATCTTTCGCCTGCGCGCATTCTCGATCGAGATGATCTTGCTCTTTGCCCGCCGGTCGGCGTGGGAGGCCCGGAGCTTAGCGTACTCGTCTCGATGGGCGGACACGAAGTCGTCGCGCTGATTCGGATTGAGAAGGCGTCCAACCACTCCCACGCTGCGCGAGGCGTCGAGCACGTGAATAGTAGGACCGCCGTAATGCTCTTCGATCTTCACGGCGGTGTGTACGCGCGAAGTCGTCGCTCCCCCGATAAGCAGCGGGGTGCTGAATTCCAATCGCTCCATTTCCTTGGCGACATGTACCATCTCGTCTAGCGACGGCGTGATGAGGCCGCTCAACCCGATGATGTCGACATCGTTGTCTCGGGCCGTCCCCAAGATCTTGTCGCTCGGCACCATGACGCCGAGATCGATGACCTCGTAATTGTTACACTGTAACACGACCCCCACGATCTTCTTCCCGATGTCGTGAACGTCGCCTTTGACGGTGGCGAGCAACAGCTTTCCGTTTGTCTTACGGACGTCGCCGGTTTTTTCTTTCTCCTTTTCGATGAACGGCTCCAGATACGCGACGGCTTTTTTCATGACCCGCGCACTTTTGACTACCTGTGGTAGGAACATCTTGCCCGCACCGAACAAGTCGCCTACAACGTTCATCCCGTCCATCAGAGGCCCCTCAATGACTTGCAGGGGTCGGTCGTACAACTGCCGGGCCTCTTCGGTGTCTGCCTCGATGTACTCTGTTATGCCATGCACGAGCGCGTGTTCCAGCCGCTGCTGAGCAGGCTCTTCCCGCCACGAGAGGTCCTGCTCTTGTTTGGCGGACTTTCCTTGATATCTGTCAGCCAGCGCGGTGAGGCCTTCGGTGGCGTCGTCGCGACGGTTGAGGAGGACGTCTTCGACCGCCGTGAGCAGCTCCTCGGGAATGTCGTCGTACACCGCGAGGGAGCCCGCGTTGACGATGCCCATGTCCATTCCGGCACGGATGGCATGGTAGAGGAATGCGGAGTGCATCGCCTCGCGAATCGCGTTGCTGCCGCGAAAGCTGAACGACACGTTGCTCACCCCGCCGCTGATGAGTGCGTGCGGGAGGCGTTCCTTGATCAATCGACACGCCTCGATATACGCTAGGGCGTAGCTGTTGTGCTCTTCAATGCCAGTGGCGACGGCGAAAATGTTCGGATCGAAGATGATGTCCTCGGGTGGGAATCCGACGTCTTCGGTCAAGATCCGGTGCGACCGTTCGCAAATCGCAACTTTGCGCTCGGTGGTGTCGGCTTGGCCTTGCTCGTCGAACGCCATGACGATTGCGGCCGCACCGTATCGCCGAATGAGGCGCGCCTTTTCCGCGAACTGCTCCTCGCCCTCCTTCAAGCTGATGGAATTGACGACGCCCTTGCCCTGGATGCACTTGAGCCCTTCCTCGATGATCTCCCACTTGGACGAGTCGATCATGATGGGGACGCGGCTGATATCCGGTTCCGCGGCGATGAGGCGGAGGAAACGAACCATCGCGGCTTCGGAGTCCAACAGACCCTCATCCATGTTCACGTCGATGATTTGCGCCCCATTGGCAACTTGTTGACGGGCCACGTCGAGCGCCGCTTCGTAATCGTCTTCCTTGATGAGCTTGGCGAATCGGACGGATCCGGTGACGTTCGTGCGCTCGCCGACGTTCGCAAATAGCGAGTCGGGACCGATGTTGAACGGCTCGAGCCCGCTCAAACGGCACTGGATCTCGATCGTCGGGATGGGCCGTGGCTCGATTCCATCTACCGCGGCAACAATCGCTTTGATGTGCTCCGGCGTCGTCCCGCAACATCCTCCCACGATGTTCACGAATCCGCTCTCGGCAAATTCGCGGATGACGGACGACATGTGTTCGGGTGTTTCGTCGTATTCTCCGAACTCGTTCGGTAGCCCCGCATTCGGATGGCAGCTGACAAATGTGTTTGCCACCGTCGCGATTTCTTCGAGATGAGGTCGGAGTTGGTCCGCGCCGAGCGCGCAGTTGAGGCCGACGGACAGGAGATCGCCGTGTTCGACCGAGTTCCAGAACGCTTCGGGCGTTTGGCCGGAAAGCGTGCGGCCGCTGGCATCGGTGATTGTCCCGGACATCATGATCGGTCGGCTGACGCCGCGATCCCCGAACACGTTGCTGATGGCGAAAAGGGCAGCCTTGGCGTTGAGCGTGTCGAATACGGTTTCCACCAGCATCAAATCCGCGCCGCCGTCCAACAGGCCCTTCACCTGCTCCTCATAGGCGCCAACGAGTTCGTCGAACGTGATGTTGCGAAAACTGGGATCATTCACGTCCGGTGACATAGACGCGGTGCGGTTGGTAGGACCGACGCTGCCGGCGACAAAACGCGGCTTGTCCGGGTCCTTTGCCGTGAACTCGTCGGCTGCCGCCCGGGCGATCTTTGCAGACTCGAAGTTGATGTCGTAGACCGCGTCTTCGACCCCGTAATCGGCCATGCCCACGCGCGTCGCCGTGAAGGTATTGGTTTCGATGATGTCGGAACCGGCCTCGAGATACGCACGATGGATAGCCGCAATGATGTCGGGACGAGTCAACGAGAGAAGGTCGTTGTTTCCCTGGAGCGGCACCGCGTGCTCGCGGAAACGCTCGCCACGAAAATCCGCTTCGTCGAGCTCGTACGACTGGATCATCGTGCCCATGGCGCCGTCCAATATCAGGATCCGGCGTCCCAGGGCGTGTCGCAGTTTTTCGGTGATTCCGTTTTCGTCCATCGTGGGCCTCAAATACAAAGCCCCCGACGCGAAAAGCGCCGAGGGTGGGGCTTTTTAGCGTGTTGTTTAACGTGGCCGCAATATGCCGTAACTCACCACGAACTCGATTTTCAGACCCCCCAAATCTATGTCCTCTGCCGCGCCAGCGCTACTGGGAGTGCACTGACGTCAGTGGGCAGTGGGCAGTAGGCAGAGCAGGCAAACTAGCATGTGATTACATGTGGTGCGTCTTGGGCAGGGTTGATTAACGATCTTCCAGGAGCGATGCGACGATCTCAGCGGGGGTCATGCCCTCGATGGCGATTTGCTTGTGCCGGCTGGAGGATCCGGACACCAGCTTCACCGCCTTTCGCGGCACCTTGAAGCGTTTTGCGAGAAACCGAATGAGTTCTTCGTTGGCCGCGCCATCGACGGGCGGCGCTTTCACGCGAACTTTGATCCCGTCTCCGTGTCGGCCGACGACTTCGGTTTTGGATGCGCGTGGTTGAACGTAGAAGGGGACGGCGGCGGGTCGGACCAACTAGTACCGTTCCGACTAATCGCGCCAAGCCGGCGCGCGCCTGCTGCCGTTCTGTGCCCCGTGCCCCGATCCGAAGCCGCTCGGCGGAACATGTTGCAACGGCACTAGAGGAACATCCCGGTCACAATCTGAATCAGAAACCAGGCCACGAGCGGCGTAACGTCCATCATCCCGAAAGGCGGGATGATTCTCCGCAACGGCTCCACGATCCAATCCGTGAGAAGATACATCGGACGCATGAGGCGGGTCTGTCGGCCGGCGCCGAACCACGATCCGATGACGCGAATCACAATGGCAAAAGAAATGATGCGACTTGCGTAGTAGAGCACCAAGCGGATGACCGTTCCGGGGCCGCGTTCTCCCGCGACCGAGACGATGCGGAATTGGTCGACCAACCACCCGGCCATGCTGATGACCACGATGCCGCCGATGATCGTCCCGCCCAACAGCCACCACTCCGCGGTTTGCGGATTGCCGCCTCGCTGGAGGATCTTTCCTTCGATTGGTTTCAGGATCGGGTCGGTGGATCGTCTGATGAAATTGGCCCACTTGCTGAACGGGCTGATGCGGCGGGTGCGGACGGCCCAGGACGCGACGGCGGCCGCGGTCGCTAAGACAAGCACGCCAAAAACCATATACCGGAGAATTGCGAATTCCATTTAGTAAATATACGAGGGTGACCAGCCGTCAGGTTTCATCAAGCCCGGAGCGCCGATTCATGCCAGCGCTTCGGTGACGATGCGCTCTTGCTCCTTTTTGTGTGCCGCCGGGTATCCCTCGGCGGGGCTGGACCGCTCCGGACGGGAGATGTGGCGAATAGCGACGCCTTCCGGAAGGATCTCGGCGGTCTGCGGCACTATCCACTTTCGGGCCCCGAAGTTGCTCGGCTCCTCTTGCACCCACACAACCTCGCTCAGACCCGGGTAGGCGTGCAAGAGATCCATGACTTCTTGTTGGGGGAACGGATACAGCATCTCGACCCGGCCCACTGCCACGTGCTGCGCCTCGGGTCGCTTTGCGTGACCAATAATGTCGTAGTAGATCTTTCCGGAACACAGCACCAACCGTCGAACGTCGGCGCGCGATCCGGTCAGCGTGGAGTCGTCGAGCACGTGGTGGAAACGTCCGTCTGTCAGATCCTGGGCGGTTGCGGTAGCCGCCGGGTGTCTCAGCAAGCTCTTTGGTGTCATCAACACGAGCGGTCGCGGCTCTTTGTGTGCCGCCTGTCTGCGAAGTAGATGGAAATACTGAGCCGGGTTTGAGCAATTGGCGACGCGAATGTTCCCTTCCGCACCCAGCGCGAGAAAGCGTTCGACGCGAGCGCTGGAGTGTTCCGGCCCTTGGCCTTCGAGTCCGTGCGGCAAGAGTAGCACGAGCCGTGTGGTCTGTCCCCATTTGGCCAGGCCTGCGACAATGAATTGGTCGATGATCACCTGTGCGCCGTTTACGAAGTCGCCGAATTGTGCTTCCCAAATGACGAGTGCCTCCGGTGCGCGCAGGCAATAGCCATACTCGAAACCCATCGCCGCATATTCGGACAGTGGGCTGTTGTGCAACTCGAACGGGGCGGTGGCCGCAGGAAGGTGTTGGACGGGTGCGTACTCTTCGCCCGTCGCCGAGTCGTGCAGCATGAGGTGGCGCTGAGAGAATGTTCCGCGCTCGGTGTCTTGCCCCGTGAGCCGCAGGGGAACTCCATCTACTAGCAAAGACGCCAACGCGAGGGATTCGGCGTGACCCCAATCGATCTTTCCATCGGCGTAGGCCTGGCGTCTACGTTCCAGTTGGCGTTTCAGCTTTGCATTGACGGTGAAACCGTCGGGGACGACCAGTAATTGGTCGTTGACGTCACGCAATGCCTCGACCGAGACCGTGGTGTCTGGCTCCGCTTCGACTTCGAACATGCCGCTGATCCGCACCGGTTCCTCGCCTGCGTCAGCATCGCTGGTGTCGGTTTGGAGGCGCTGTTGCGTTTCGATGAGCTGGTTTTGGTGGGTCTCGATGAGCGCGTTGATCTCCTCGCGGCTCACGACGCCTTGAGACTCGAGCGCGTCGCCGTAAATCTGTTTGACCGTTGGATGGTTGTCGATCCGCTCGTACATGAGAGGTTGTGTGTACCGCGGTTCATCCCCCTCGTTGTGACCGTGACGTCTGTAGCCGACCAGGTTGATGAGGCAATCGCGGTGATATTTTGCGCGGTACATCATGCCGAGTCGTACAGCGGCGATGCAGGCTTCAGGGTCGTCGGCATTCACATGGACGATCGGAACGTCGAACCCCTTCGACAGGTCACTGGCGAAGTCGGTTGAACGACTATCTGCCGGGCTGGTCGTAAAGCCGATTTGATTGTTGGCGATAATGTGCAACGTTCCGCCGGTATCGTACCCTCGCAAGTTGGTCAAGTTGAGCGTTTCGGCCACAACACCCTGGGCGACGAACGCGGCATCGCCGTGAATCAAGATCGGCAAGCAGCGCTCGGGGTCGTGTGTCACGGTCGCGTCGACTCGAATGGTCTGCACAGCGCGTGCATATCCTTCGACGGCGGGGTTCACCGCTTCCAGGTGGCTGGGATTTGGCATGAGAGTAACGGTCAGCGTTCTCCCATCTCCGCTCTGGAACTGTCCACGTGCACCGTGGTGGTATTTCACGTCGCCGGTGCCTCCCCGGGGCGCCAATGTCTCCTCGACCTGTCGACCTCCCTCGAATTCGGCGAGGAGCGTCTCGTAAGACACCCCCAGAATGTGGACCAAGACGTTGAGCCGGCCGCGGTGCGCCATTCCGATGACGACTTCCTCCGTATCGTGATCGGCGGCGTGCTGAATCACGGCCTGTAACATCGGCACGAGCATGTCGAGACCCTCGATGCCGAACCGCTTGTGCCCGAGGTACGACCGGTGCAAGAACGTCTCGACTCCCTCCACCCAGATGAGCGTGGTCAACAGGCGCAGGCGCTCGTCTTGCGTGAGTGGCTGGCGATGCTGTCCCGACTCGATGACCCGGCGAAGCCACAGGCGCTCTTCGTGCTTCGCGATGTGCTCGATCTCGTAGGCGATCGAGCCGCAGTACGTCTTGCGAAGCTCGGGTAGCGCATCCCACAACGTGTTGCCCTCTACGTACACACGGAGGACGTCGGCGGGAATGCTGCGCATGATCTCCGGGGTCAGGCCGAGCGGTTCCGGATCGAGCGCCGGGTCGCCCACCGGGTCGCTGCCCAACGGATCCAGCCGGGCCGCTAGGTACCCGTGTGTCCGATGCGCTTTCACCATCGACATGGCTGCAGCCACGTGATACAGCATGGCGTGCGAGATCTCGCCCGTGGCGACCGCGTCGGCATCCGCCGTGGCCGGCACCGCGCTCGGCAACGCTACGCCGAATGCGGTCGCAATCTCTTCGTAGAAACCCTCTTCGCCCTGCAGTAGGCGATCGATCCACTGCAGGAACATCCCTGATTCGGCGCCCTGAATGATGCGGTGATCGTACGTGCTGGTCATCGTCATGATTCGCACATCCCGGTCGCTGCGAATTGCGCCGGTGGCGATGATCGACCCTTGGCCGATCATCAACCTCGGCACCGATGCCACGGTGCCGATGGTCCCAGGGTTGGTGAGCGTTATCGTCGCGCCCTGATATGCGTCGGGAAGCAGCTTGCTGTTTCTCGCTCCAGCCACCAAGCGCTCGTATTCCTCGTGGAAATCCCCGAACGTCATCGCATCCGCGTTCTTGATGACGGGTACCATGAGCCCGCGGCTGCCATCCTTGCGTTCCACGTCCACCGCGAGCCCCAAGTTCACACTGTGTGGGTCGTAACGATGTGGCGTGCCGTCTTGATCGATGACTGCATGCACCATGGACGGAAACTTTTTTGCGGCCAGCACGATCGCCCACCCCAGGAGATGCGTGAAGGAGAGTTTCAGCCGCCGTGCTTTGAGTTGCTGGTTGAACGCTTTGCGTACGTCCCAGAGAAACGACACGCGGATCTCGCGGAACGAGGTGGCGGTGGGAATCGTGAGGCTCGCCTCCATGTTCTTCAGCAGGCGTAGCGCCGGTCCCTTGAGGGGCTCGGTGGAGGCAGCGGAGGCAGGAGACGCCGCTTCCCGATCGTCAGTGGTCGGGTCTGTCTGTGTGGGCGCGGGCGCTTCGCCTTTCACTCCGCTTTCGAAAAAGGCTCTCCACTCAGGCGCAACAGAGGAGGGATCGCGAAGAAAATCCTCATAAATGGCTTGTGCAAAGCCCGAATTGACGGTCTCGAATACGTTCTCGAACACTGACGACTCTACTTGGGCGGATCGGTGGCTGCAGGCGGAAGATAGATTGGGTGGTATGGCAAGTCGAGGCGGGCTATAGGTTTCAGGTTTCAGGTTCCAGGTTCCAGGTGCTAGTCTTAGCTTGAAACCTTGCATTGCGAAGGCGGACTCCCTTGGCTAAACACGGATGACTGATCGTAATAACCTGACACCTGGAACCTGGAACCTGGAACCCGAGTGTTCACCACCATAGCCGACCTCCTCGACGTATGGCGTGCCGAGTCCGCATCGACCACGCGCGTCCTGGATGCCCTCACGGATGACGCCCTGAGCTACCGCCCCCACGAACGCTCCCGGACCGCGGGAGAGCTGGCTTGGCACATCGTTACCGCGGTGCGAGAGATCGCCAAGCCCACAGGTCTCGAGATCGACGGACCGACCAAAGAGACGCCCCTTCCGTCAACCGTTCAGGACATCAGCGCCGCGTATCGGAAGGCAGCCGATTCGCTTTGCACCGCGGTCGAAGGCAGCTGGTTCGACGGGACGTTGATCGTGGACGACGAGGTGTATGGAGAGCAATGGCCGCGAGGTAAGACCTTGTTCGTGCTCCTGTGTCACGAGATCCACCACCGCGGCCAGCTGACGCTGATGCTGCGGGAGGCCGGTTTGCAGGTGCCGGGGGTGTATGGGCCGTCGGGCGATGGGGTGTAGACGGGCCCGTCCACACCCCTCCCCTCCCGACGGGCCCACCCCACTCACCACCCTGCACGACGGTCAGACGGGCGCACACGTCTAGCATTCCCGTCTGCCCGTCTGCCCGTCTGCCCGTCCGCCCGTCCGCCCGTCTGAAGCTGTCACCATTAGAGGCCACATCTAGAGTTGCGTCGGGCCGGGACCGGAGCGGGGCGCCTGCGCAGAAATCCGGGCGTGAGAGCCAAAAAAACCTTAGGGTTCCACGTAAGGCCCGGTTCTTGCGCCTGCACGGTTCCGGAGGACCGGCCAGTCGGTACTTGCCCGTAGAGGCAGGTTCTTTCGAGATTGTAGGAGTGGGTATGGATGTGAATTCATTCAGGGAGTTGCATTGCGATGTTTGCCAATACTGAGATACGACGCTCGCTTGCTGCGCTGGCCGCCGCCGTGGTAGTGGTGGGCTGCAGCCAAGGGACACGGGTAACCCGTCTCGACCCTGAGACGACGATCGACCTCTCGGGTTTCTGGAACGACACCGACTCGCGTTTGGTGGCGGAGGCGTTGATCGACGACGCCATGAATTTCCCGTGGGCGCGACGTTTTATGCAGCAGAATAACGGCGACGTCCCGGCCGTCATTTTTGGATCGGTCCGCAACCGGACTACCGAGCACATTGCGGTCAACGCGTTCTTGCGCGACATGGAAGCCGCTTTTCTGCGGACCGGCCTGACAAGGGTTGTCGCCGATCCGGAACAGCGCTCACAGATCCGTGAGGAGCGGGAAGACCAACAGCAAAACGCGTCGGTGGCGACGCGGGCGAGGATGCGGAACGAGCTTGGTGCGGACTTCATGCTCGTGGGAGAGATCACCTCGATCGAGGACATCGAAGGGAATCGCGAGGTCATTTATTACCAGGTCGATCTCAATCTGACCGACTTGGAATCCAACGAGCGTGTGTGGATCGGCCAGCACCGGATCAAGAAGTTCGTCGAACGAAGCCGGACTCGACGGTAGACCAGAGAATTAGAGGACAGGTCACTGCAATGACCGCGAAGGTTGTTGTGGGGCGGTCGCTCATCCTCGTTGTCGGCTTGGTTCTGCAGGGCTGCCGGCCGAGCAACCCGGTGCCGCCCGTCCCGCCCGAGTCGCCGTTCTACGGCCGTTCGCTTTCCTCGCACGATGCCGCGCTGCGGCACTACCTGACGCTCGGGGATTCGAACGCGTTGGTTCCGCTGCTGGACAGCGGGCCGAAAGACGCCCTCATCCGCCATCTCAGCACGGGTCTCTTCTTGCATCGGCTAGGCCGTTTCGAGGAGAGCAACGCGGCGTTGCAGGAAGCCGATCGCCTGGCAGAAGAGCGTTATACCAAGAGTATCACGCAGAACATCGCAGCGTTCATCGTGAGCGACAACGTATTGGATTATTACCCTTCCGCGTTGGAATGGTCGATGATCCACTACTACGGCATGATGAATTATTTGCAGCTTGGCAATGTGGACGAAGCCCTGGTCGAGGCGCGCCGGGCCAATGCATTGCTCCGACGGTACGCAAACGACAATCCGCGACGAAGCTTCACCAACCCTGCCGCGGTGCAGTACCTCGCCGGAATGCTGCAGTGGGGAGCGGGAGAGGACAACGACGCAATGGTTTCGTTGCGTCGGTCTTTGGCGGCGTACGAGGAGTACGATGAACGATATGGAGTTGCTCCGCCGCAACCCGTGGTCGAGGACATCGTGCGGATCGCGTCGAATCTCGGATTCGACGATGTTGCCGAACAGACAACAACGACATATCTCGGGGGTGCAGAAGTTGGTGAAGTGTCGGGCGAATCCGGCGAGCTGGTGGTTTTGATCGAGAACGGTTTCATTGCCCATCGCGCTGAGCAGAAGGTTTACATACCGGTTCTCGCGGAAGAAAAAGACTCGGTGTTACACGGCGACGCCGAGTCGGCGATCGTCGCGGCAGCTCGTGTTCTCATCCGGACCCTGGTCGTGATGAATGGGTTGTCACGCGAAGGGATCGAGTTCCCGAGTCATGAAGACGGCGTAATCATCGCGACGGCAGGCTCTGCGGTTGGACTCGAACTCATTTCTCTCGCCTGGCCGTCGTACCAACTCGACGCACAGCGCGGTGGTGATGTACGCGTGTCCGTAAACGACGAACGATCGTTTACGCCTGCTTTGCTGCAGGACCTGTCGGCCATCGCCGTGCGTGATTTCGAAGAGACCAAACCGACAATCATGCTTCGCATGGTGGCGCGTGGGTTGCTCAAGGAGGCGGCCGTGACTGCTGCGGAAGCGGCAGGCGAGGACGCGGCGGGCGAGGTGGGCGGATTCCTGGGTCGTGTTGCGTCCCGTGCCCTTGCTACGGCCACCGAACGTGCCGATACCCGCAGCTGGTCCATCCTACCCGCCGAGCTGTTGCTGGCACGATTCCAGCTCCCACCCGGGCAGCACCGGCTACGGATTAGTTACGACGGTTTGTTCGACCGACGTGAGCTGCTCGAGTTCGACATCGAAATCTGCGCGGGCGATGTCGTTACCCACACGGTAGCGATCCTGGGTGATGACGAGGGGGATCACGATCGGTTTACTGCGGCCGCAAAGGGAGTGCGGTATGTGG
>CAYLZR010000008.1:16968-33922 GCA_964388145.1 uncultured Gemmatimonadaceae bacterium
CCCAATGTTACCGTGTTGGCAAAGTACGCTTTACCGCGTGAGATCTCACACACTTTCTTGACGAATCGGACGAGGGAGTGTTCACGGGCGAGCATGAACGTGTTGATCATGATGCCGGAACGCTTGCACTGTGCCACCTCACCGAACGTCTCGCGCAAGATCCGCGGGTCGAGTCCCATCGAGTTTACGTAGATCCGGCCATCGGGCAATGTCAAGGCGGAGGGCTTGCCGTCGGTGATCATGATGATCTGGCGCATGTCTTTCTTCTGTGCCAACAGCAGACGGCGGGCCAGTTTGAGTCCCTCGGCCGTGTTCGTGTGATACGGTCCCACCTGGGCATGTGCCAGGCGCGACAGCGGGATTTCTTCCGCAGAGTCGTGGAACAGCACGACACGGAGTGAGTCGCCGGGAAACTGCGTTCGAATGAGATGCGTCAGCGCAAGCGCGACGCGTTTGGCGGGCGTAAAACGATCCTCACCATACAGGATCATCGAGTGGGAACAATCGAGCATGAGTACCGTCGCGGCGCTCGAACGGTATTCCGATTGGTGCACCATCAGGTCGGGGTAGTCGATATCGATGGGAAACTCGAGACCACCGCGTGCGATCGCGTTGGACAGCGTCGCGTTCACGTCGATGTTGAGCGTGTCGCCGAACTCGTATGGTTTGGATGCTGCGTTGGCTTCGATTCCGGTCGATAAGTGCGCCGTGTCGTGGCTGCCGAAGCTCGATTTGCCGATGCTCCCGAGTAGATGTTTGAGCGCCCGATACCCGAGGAAATCGATTCCTTTGTCTGTCAGGTTGAAGTTGACCTGTTGTGCTGCCGAGTGTGCCTGCCCTCCGGGGCCCAGGGCTTCTTGGTACCCTTCGGGCATGTTGGGCGATTGCTCCGTCGTGAGGTATCCCTCGTCGATCAAACGTTGGATGATTTGATCGATCAACTCGGCTAGATCCCGTTGGATTTGTTGATCCCGTTTCTCGTCGCCGGTCGATTCACCGCGCAGTACCTGCAGCATCTCGGGTGTGAGCTTATCTGACTGTGTGAGCGCGTCCATGATCGCTTGCCGTAGGGCGTCCATCGAGCGGTCGCTCTCTTCGTCGCCGAAATCTCCCCAGTAGGGGGAATTGTACGAACCTCCGGCGAACCCGGATTGCAGCAGGAAATCGCTCAGCTGGTCCATCAACTCCTGCAAGTTGACGGCATCGGCCAACCCGGGGATGAACTTGGAATACGTGGTATACCGCATGCTTCTAATTTAAGGCTGTTCAGACTTTATGCGAGCCCAAGCCGGACCAAGACAACTCGCCGCACTTGTTGAATCGCGTGGTTCCAGTGATAGTTCTCGCGATGTCTGAGGAGACTATCGTAGACCCGGATTCATCGGACGCTTCACACGATAAGTTGTCACCGCGTCGATTTGGCGCGTTAGGACACCGCAATTTCCGACTGTATTTCGCGGGCCACCTCGTTTCCCTCGTGGGTTGGTCGATGCACTCGGTGGCGCAACCATGGCTTGTGCTCGATTTGACCGACTCGCCGTTCTACGTGGGGTTGGTTGCGATGCTCGGCACCGTTCCTATCATGATCCTCGCGCTCTTGGGTGGTGTGGTTGCCGACCGGTTCCCGAAACGTCGGGTGCTGTTCGTGACACAGACGTCGGCCATGATCATCGCGCTGCTGCTGGCGACGGTCGTTCTCAGCGATGTAGTGTCGTTGACCCACGTAATGATTGCATCGACGCTGCTCGGGATGACGGCGGCGTTCGATATACCTTGCCGGCAAGCGTTCGTGGTGGATCTGGTGGGAAAGCAGGATCTGATGAGCGCGATCGCGCTCAACTCGGCGTCGTTCAACAGTTCTCGCATCATTGGGCCCGGCGTGGCCGGATTGATCATCGGCGCAGTCGGTATCGGTGCGTGTTTCTTGATCAACGGTGTGTCCTACCTTGCGCTCATCTTTGCATTGGTGATGATGCGTTTGGCAACGAGTCCGGTTGTCGCGTCCGCGACACCCGCTCGATCCACCGTGAGAGCCGGACTCGCCTATGTCGCTGCGAATCGCCGCATGCTGGCACTCCTTTTGATGATCGCGTTCGCCAGCGTTTTTGGCTTCCCTTTCTATGTGTTGCTTCCGGTCATCGCGCGGAACGTCTTGGGGCTCGGTTCGGTGGAATTTGGCTGGATGGTGTCCGCCGCGGCGCTTGGAGCGGTGGTCGCGGCCCTCGGCCTCGCAACCCTGGGACGAAACATTCCGAAAGGCCGGGTGATCACGATTGCCGCACCAACCTTTGGCGTGTGCGTATCGCTGCTGGGGCTGGCCCGATCGTTCCCGTTGTTACTCGTGTTGCTGATGCTCACAGGTTTTTTCCAAGTGGTGCATACGGCAACGACCAACACGTTGCTGCAGTCGCTGTCGCGGGACGACTTTCGCGGTCGTGTCATGTCGGTATACTCGCTGGCCTTTTTGGGTTTGATGCCGATTGGGTTGCTGCTGGCGGGCACGGTGGCCGAACGCTGGAGCCCTGCCGCGTGGTTGTCGGTTGCCGGCGTGGTTTGTGCGGGATTGATGGTGCTGGTGCTGCGCCTGGCGCCGGAACTTCGCGGCACCCGGTAGCGGCCTACCGGCAGACTTTTTCTGCCGCCTCGACGATGAGGTCTACGGCGCCCTCGTAAGACACTAGAGCCGAGTTCACAACAATGTGGTAATTCGCTGCATCGTCCCAGTCGCGTTGGTAATGAGTTCGCACGTAGTCCCTGCGCTCGTTGTCCCTCGTGTCGACAATGCGCTCTGCTTCCTTCGTTTCGACGCTCAAACGTTTGCAGGCGGCGCGGATGCGGGTGTCCCGTGGCGCCACGATTCTCGCGTGCAGCGTGTCGTCGCGATGGTCGAGTTTCGCTTGGGACCCCCGTCCTACGAGCACGACGTTCCCGTGGTCGGCTGCCTCTTGAATGACGGCCTCGGTCATGCGTACGATATCGTCCGATGATTGACGGGACTCCGGTGAGATGTCGCTCGTGGCGAGGAAGAGTTCAGGGGACGACACGGCGAGTGTGTTCGCAAGCCGTTCGATGAGGCTTGCCACGCGCTCTTCTCGTTGGGCGACTTCCTCGGGCGGCAGGCCGACGCGCTCAGCGACACGATCGACGAATTCGTTGTCGATGATCGTCCAGCCCAATCGCTCTGTCACCATTTTCGCAATGACGGAGCCGCCGGAGGCGTACTGCCGGGAGACGGTAATGATGCCCAAGGCCGCGTTACGTGAAAAGGTTCGTTGGCCCTCCGTCAGATCCAAACGACGGAGGTCTGTCGGTTACCGCTCGCGCGTACCCGATTTCCTCTGTACTCGATATGCGCTTATTCGCCACCAATCCTTCGAGGACTAACTCGCTTGCAGCCACAACGGTGGCGGGATCCTTCTTGGGAGCTAGGCCGGCGCTCTCGATGATATCGAAGAGCCCCGGTACGACACCAAACCCTTTGAGGCAAACATCGGCCCGCTCGCCGCGGGAAATTTTCAACGCGCCGCCTTCGTCGAACCACGCAATGACCTCCTCGCAATCGATGGCACTGACGTGGTTGTCGAACGTTGCGCCGGTCGCCCGCTTCACGATATCCATGGCAATCTTCTCAGCGCCTTGCAATTCGCCCTCGTACTCCAACTCGAGCTTGCCGGTAATTGCCGGCAACGCCGCATGGACGTCGGTCACGCGAGGCACGACTCGGCGTTCTCTTGTGACCATGGCACGGCGTTCGGCGTTCGAAACAACAGTCTCGAGCAGGCTGATCGGCAATCGTTGGCTGACCCCGGACCGGCGGTCCACTCGTTTGTCCGCGCGCGCCTCAAAGGCGACACGTTCGACGATCTCGAAAATGAACATGGGGATGTCAATCTGACGCCCGTCGCGCTCGGTCCACGCTTCTTGTTTGGTGACCTGGAGACCCAGCTCGAGCGAAGACGGATAGTGCGTCATGATCTCGGAGCCCAAACGGTCTTTGAGCGGCGAAATGATCTTTCCCCGAGCGGTGTAGTCTTCCGGGTTGGCCGAAAAAACCATGAGGATGTCGAGCGGAAGGCGAATCGGGTATCCTTTTATTTGAATGTCGCCTTCCTCCAGAATATTGAAGAGACCGACTTGAACCTTTCCCGCCAAATCGGGCAACTCGTTGATCGCGAAGATCCCGCGATTCCCACGTGGGAGGAGTCCGTAGTGGATGGTGAGTTCGTCAGATAGCAGATGGCCACCGCGGGCGGCTTTGATCGGATCGACATCGCCGATGATATCTGCGATCGTGACGTCGGGGGTGGCGAGCTTTTCTACGTATCGCTGTTCGCGCGGCACCCAATCGATGGGAGTATCATCACCGCGTTCTTCGATGAGCTGACGGCCATATTTTGAAATTGGGGAAAAAGGATTGTCGTTGACCTCACTTCCTGCGATGATCGGCATCTCCTCGTCGAGCAACCCCACTAACGCGCGCAGTATTCTGCTCTTTGCCTGTCCGCGCAGTCCCAGCAAAACGAAATTGTGACGCGAGAGAATTGCATTTGTGAGATGCGGAATGACCGTGTCTTCGAACCCGACGATACCGGCAAATAGCTCGTGTCCTTCCTCGATCATACATGTGAGGTTCTGACGCATCTCTTCTTTGACAGAGCGTCGGTGCCGGGTCGGATTGCCCCATTCGGTTTCCTTCAGTTCGCCAAGCGTCTGAGCTTTGTCGGTCATAGAGGAGATATACCCCAGATCGCGCATATGTATCAAGCCCCTCGAATAAAGAGGTCGATCAATCGCACAACGACGACACCATGGGCGGGGAACGAAAGGGTAACCGAAGACTCTGAACTCACGGGAAGTTCTCGAAGGTGACGTTCCAGCGCGTCGACGAGCCGGACACCGCGAAAACCGAGAACGCCGGCGGAAAGCTTGACGTCGCGCGATGCTCCAAGGAGCTCTTGGAGGTAGACCACGGCGCCGTCATTATTGTCCGCCTGCTTTACGCCCAGCACCGCAATTGCCGGTTGATCGACCGTCAGCATACCACCAAAACGCGGAAGACGCCCTGAACCGCCCGCCGCAACCGGAACCACTACGAAGGGGTCCGTGTTCCATCCGAAGTGCCACGGCTCGTCCGGAGGCGTATACGGAGATGCTACCTTGAGGCGGTAACGGGAGCGTCCGGGTGTTGCGAGACTGACCAAGTGCCCGGTCGCGTCACACGCGGTATACGGCGCGTCCAAGCCACGGAAGAGAATTTGCCATTTGTCGGCAGACTCGAGGCGGAGCCATCGTAAATGCACCGTCGGCCCCAGTGGTGCATCCGATTCCTCGAAACCCGCCGGTGTTTCCCAGGTGATGTGGGGTTGGTCGACGTCGAAAAAATAGTCGTATTGGACGGTGTCCCCGTCGTTGCCGTCCAGCTCGTTCGTGATATCAATCCACGGTAATGACTCGTAGGCCGTGATGGTGGTCGTCAACAAGCCTTGGTCCGTTCTACGCTCGGCGATGAGCCGCATGCCGATTTCGGGAAGACGAAGTCTGGTAACACGTTCGAGCACGGCCCCCTTGTATGCGTTCAACCCCGGCGTTTCGAAGCGGACCCACTCCCGCTCGTTCGGCCTGTGGTAGAGGGAGGAGATCGCTCCGGTCTGTGGATTCAACCGCACCGTTAAGATCTGACCGAACACGCTGTGTGTTCCGAGCTGGGCGTAAGGTTTCGGTGCGCGCGACGACCGGCCAAGAACGTAGGCGTATCCGAGCGCTGGGATGTCGGTCGCCAATTGTTCTGAACCGTCCGGCATCGTTATGAGGTCGGTTCGCGGTATCGGCGACGGATTGAGTACCAGTGTTCCATCGAGTGCGACGTCGAGATGTTCGGCGAGGCCTCTGATGCCCGGCTCGCGCGAACCCAATACCACATTGAGAGGCGCGAGGAGTTGCTCAACGTGCGACGCGCGTTGCGCTTGGCGAGCGCGACATGTCCGTTGGAGCTCCGCGACCGAGGGTATGGGTCGACGGAGGTGAGACGTTGACGCTTGGAGGGTCGTATCACCGGACAGTGCCATCCGGCTCGCCTCTCCAAAGAAATCTTCGGGCGTGCCAATCGCAATGTGAGGAAAAGCGTATCGGGAATTCCACTCGACAACCGATTGCGCAATCCGCCCGAGCTGGTCATCGACCGTCGTCTGAATCACCATAGCCGTGGTGGTGCCATACGAGGGCGCAACCAGAGCAGGGGTTTCAGTGAGCCACTGCTCCACCTTACGGGCCATCACGTCACCGCCGTCGGAAAACCCCAGTTGGTTAGCGGTACTTCGTGGGGGAAGGGAAGCCGCGACTATCGAAGAGTCATCACGACCGCGCAAGGTGTGAAACACAGATCCGGGTTCGTCGTCAAGCAGGGCAGCGCGTGTAATCTCGACACCGGCAAGGGCGAGCGGACTGGCGCGCATCTTGAGTAACTGTGCGTTGGCGACGGCAAACGAGGATGTCGGAATGCCGAACTCGCGCTCCAGTCGCAGCGCGGGATGGGCCTCCCGCAGGAATACAAGGTGATCGAGGGTTTCGGGCGATAGATTTTCTGTCGGGAAAGGATTGCCCGACACCTTCAAAGCGCGGAGTGTCTTCAACGCCGCGTAGCGCCGCCACACGGGGAGGTTCTCTAGTAGTTGGGTAAGTTCGTGGGGGTCGACGACGGTAACCCAGTGCAGGGTCCATCGCGGTTGGGGAGCCAGCCGGTGTGGAGTGCGAAGCGGTCGCGCCAGCCCCGGCATCTCCAGTTGGCTGACAATATCTGTCTCGCCGCGCAGCGACAGCCACAGTTCACCGAAGAGGCTGCCCCCAACGCCCAAGGCCCCCGCGGTGCCGAGTAAGCGTCGCCCGCTTTGGTCGTACACGCGAAGTCTACCAGCCGGTGCGTCCGCGTCGTGGACGACAAATCGAACCAACGTCGTTTCACCGGCGGGGTGGGCGTAGAAGACGGTCGGTGTGGCGTCGACGGTAGGAGCTGAGTGGCTTCGTCGAAAGAGGGATGCCGACCCGCTCGCCGCGGCCAGCGAAGTAAGAAAATGTCGACGAGTGGTCACGTGACGGAGGTTGCGCTGCCGGTCACGGCTCCAACTCGAAGGGAACGGAGGTGATGACGGCTGCTGCGCCCGCGGCGGTGACGGGTAGATCGGTGTCGGCCTGTCGCTTGACAATGCCGAGCCCGATGTATTGCTCGAATGGAGGAAGCCAGACAACGCTGCTCACCCGTCCAATCGCCTTGTCATCTTGAGAGATCGCAGGATTGACCGGATCGGGTTTCTCGTCCCAAATCAGACCCATCAACTGTTTATTGACACGGCCTCGGAAATGCACCCGCGCTACGGTTTCCTGGCCAGTGTAGCAACCTTTGGTGTACGACACGCCGTTGTTTTCGTCGAAACGCACTTCTTGCGGCAATGTCTTATCATCGATCTCGGCACCCAGACGAGGCCATCCCGTGAGGATCCGAGTCAATTCCAAGGCCGACGGTTCCGAAACGACCGCACCAGCGCCGCGCAATGACTCGAGTATCGATGGCAGATTGCCCCGGGCTAATTGAATCTGTAAACCAAACGGAGCGGGATGGGTCGGCCGGGACACAATACAAGCCGCTCCGCCCACCACGGTGTCGCTGCTCACGCCGGGTTCCGGCACGCCGATTCCTGCCCGGCCGGCGACGTCTATCGCCTCCGGTCCAGCGATCCTGAGAACCGCGAACTCGTCGGAATGGTCAGTAGCCCGGGCCAGTCTCGGCGGCAGGAACCGCTTGAATGCAGCAAACAGCGGCTCCGAGCCTCGTGCGGGAACCGTGAGCCACGCGTGGCTGCCGTGACGCGCCACCCACATGTCGCAGACGACCATGCCCTTCTGGGTCAGCAAGGCTGCATAGAGGAAGGCGCCGTCACCTGCGCCCTCGACGTCGTTTGTCAACAGACCTTGCAGGCAGGGAATGACTCCGTGCCCGGTGACGTCAATGACGCCCACGTTGTCCTCAGCAACGATCGCACCGGCGAGAGCAGCCTCGGCCTCCGGTCGGCTGATTTCGTCATCTGCTATCACATATGGTCCCGAAACGGACCGTGTACTCTCCATGGTGGTTTGAAATGTAGCACCGCGCATTACGAATCGCTGCCGTTGCCGTAATAGCCGGCTTTCCTATACGACAAGTCCAAGAACTCGATGGGGTGGAGCACGGGAACCGCGCGGCCAGACGCCAGGATACCGGCTCCGATCTGCATGACACAGCCCGGATTAGCCGTGGCAATCGCGTCGGCCCCGGTCGCTTCGAGCGATGCGATTTTAGGCGAGAGAACTTGCTGTGACAATTCGGGCTCCACAACGGAGTACACACCGGCGCTGCCGCAACACTGCGCCGCTCCAGCCGGCGTACACGCCTCCAACTCCGGAATCGCCTGTAACATCTTGAGGGGTTCGTCGATCACCCGCTGGGCGTGTTGCAAGTGGCATGGTGGGTCGACCGCCACCGTCATCCGAACTGCCGCACCCCTCCGTGGTCCGCGAGCCGCGAGCACCTCGGTGACATCTTGCACCTGACTCGCAAAGGCTTTCGCCTCCTGCTCGATGGGGTCTCCCTCTAGCAGGTGTCCGTATTCTTTGAGCATCGTGCCGCACCCGGCGGCATTTACGACGATGGTGGCGTCTGCGTGTTGCCGGAATGCCATGATGTTTTGCCGCGCCAGCACGCGTGTACGATCGAGTAAGCCCGCGTGCGCATGGAGCGCGCCGCAACAGCCTTGTTGCGGTACCGCAACGAGAGTGAGCCCGTTCACCCGGAGTGTTCGCTCGGTTGCATCGTGAACGTGGGAAAAAAGATCGTCCATGATGCAGCCACGAAACACTGCGGCCCTTTCCCCCTCCCTGGGCCGTAGGGCGGTACGGCGGTAGGGCGGTAACTCCTCCGCAATGCTTTCCGTCCTTCCATCCTTCCATCCTTTCGTCGTCCCGTCCAGCATCATCTTCGTCGCCGCCAACATGCCGAATGAAAAGCCCAAGCGCGAAGGCCCGGCGAGGCGCCGCGCGATAGGTCGCAACAGCCGACTCGCTCCCAGCGCGGGGCGCCGCAACCGCGGCTCGGCCATGACCGCGAGGATGAGCCGTGCGAGCCACGGCACCCCATGGACCTTCGCTAACTCTTCGCGGGTGTGTTCCAGCGCCGGGCCGTATTCGACTCCGGATGGGCAAGCGGATTCGCAAGCTCGGCACCCAAGACATCGATCGATGTGGAAGGCGAGTTCCTTGTTGGAGATCGGCAGGTCTCCCCGTGCGGCGGCTTGCATCAAGACGATGCGACCACGGGGGCTGTCCGCTTCATCGCCGGTTGCCACATACGTCGGACAGGCCTCCAAGCAGAATCCGCAATGCACGCAGGGATCCAAGCCGGCGATGGAACCAGTCACGTCTCGGCCCCGAGGGCGGTCACTAACGTGTGGTTGGGATCGAACGTGTTGCGCAGCGATCCCATGAGCCGGCCCACACCTTCACGATAGGCGCCAAAATGGCCCAGCGCGTGGCGTACACTCCACGGCGCTCGCTCGATGGTAATCGGCATCTCGATTTGCGCTGCGTTGTGTCTCAACAGTTGCAGTCGGTCTGTAGCAGCGGCCCCGCTCCACCGAACCACACCCGCCGCGATACTGGCGGTAATCGATTCGTCATCGAGGTGGTGAGCGACGAGATCGAGCGCCCGGTCGAGATCGGTGATGACGGTCCCCATGCGAATGGTCACAGGATGCTGCACCGGATGCACGGATGTTGAATGCCAAAACTCCGCGGCGTCGTGTGCGGTGTGCTCAGTCCACGTCGCCGAGCCTGCTCCCTTCACTCCGGCGCGATCGGCTGTCACCGACGGATCGGAGCCGATGAGTCGCACGGCAAGTAACCATTGACGGCCACCCACGACGGCGGGTGACATGAGTTCGATGGCGGGAGGTGTGAAGCCCGCGGCGAGAATTTCTTGCGCCATTTGGATCAGCGCGTCGCGACCACCCTCGGTAACCAGGGTCAGGTCGGCTCGCGGAATCGTGCGCAGCCGAAGATGGACGCGTGTGATGAATCCGAACGCACCGAAGCTCCCGGTTGCGAGTTTCGTGAGATCGAAACCAGCCACGTTCTTTACGACTCGACCGCCGCACTGAACAACGCGCCCGTTGGCCGTAACCACGGTGAGTCCCAGAACGTGGTCGCGTATGCCGCCGAACCCAGAGCGCATTGGTCCCGACGTGGCCGTCGCGACGACCGACCCTACCGTCCGTCGCGTTCCCGGCGGATCGACGGGCCACCAGGCTCCCTGGTCGGCGAGTGCCAGTCGGAGGGATTCGCGATCGACCCCGGCTTGCACGGTCGCCACCAGATCTGGCGCGCGGACGTCTTCGACATCGGCCAAGCCTCTCGACGACAAGGTGAGATCGGCAGGACCATCTTGATTGCTCCAGGTACCGTTCCCCGCCAAACGCACACGCCATCCTTCGGCGTTAGCCGTTTCCAATACCAAGCTGCACGCGTCTGTCGTGCGAGGGGCTACGACCGGATGTCCACTGTCATCGCTGTCGATGAGCGCCTCCGGGCCCATCAACGCGTGCAAACGCTGTTCGATGCTCAAGTCGGTTCCCGACATGCAATGACCTCGAAATGGTGATGCCTCTTCATGCCACGACCTTGTCGAATCTAGTTGATGACGCCGCCCACCATTCTCTGCACGAATGCACGGGCACGACCTTGCCGGGATTCGCGAGTTCCCGAGGGTCGAATACCCGTCTCGTGGCACGCATGGCGGCGAGCGTATCCGGGTCGAACAACGAAGTCATGTAGCGCAGTTTGTCGATACCGACACCATGCTCGCCCGTAATAGACCCACCGGCATCGATGCAGGCCTTCATGATGGCGGCCGAGGCGGCTTCGACTTTGCGCACTTGGGCGTGGTCGCGGCCGTCAAAGTTGATGTTGGGATGAAGGTTGCCGTCGCCGGCGTGAAACACGTTTGTCACGGCGACGCCGTACCGGACGCCGATGTCCGCAATCTCTTCTAACACGTCGGGAAGCTTCGAGCGGGGAACCACCGCATCTTGCACCACGAGGTCCGGACTGACCCGCCCGAGGGCGCCGAACGCTTTCTTCCGCCCTTGCCACAATCGCGCACGTTCTTCGGCTTCCGTGGCGACGAGGATGGAGCGCGCCCCTCGATCGCGCAGGATTTGTTGGATGTCGTCGGATTCGGCGGCAACCGAGGTATCGTCGCGGCCGTCAACCTCTACCAGTAACACCGCGGCCGCGTCTGTTGGATATCCGGCCGCGTATATCGACGCCTCCACCGCCTTTACGCATCCTTGGTCCATCATTTCAAGGGCGGCCGGTATGATGCCCGAGGCAATGATGGTCGATACGGCCTCGCCGGCTCCCCGCAGGGATCCAAAATCAGCCAACAGCGTTTGCACGGCCCGAGGAAGAGGGGTGAGGCGAACCGTGATAAGCGTGGCGATGCCGAACATGCCCTCGCTGCCAACGAAGAGTCCCACTAAATCGGCTCCCCACGGTTCGCCGCTCCGCGAACCCAGCGTTACGACCTCGCCGTCTGCCAGGACTACTTCCAGTTGGAGAATATGGTTGGACGTGACGCCATACTTGAGGCAATGGGGGCCACCGGCGTTCTCCGCGACGTTCCCCCCGATCGTGCATGCAGTCTGGCTCGAGGGGTCGGGTGCGTAATGCAAGCCGTAGCGGGCTGTCGCTTCCGAAAGTCTCACATTGACGACACCAGACTCGACAATGGCGAGCCGGTTGACTGGGTCCACTTCGTGAATACGCTTGAGTCGGGTCAAGGCGATGCAGACGGCATCGTGAGACGCAAGGGCACCGCCCGACAGGCCTGTTCCCGCTCCGCGGGGAACAAATGGTATGCCGTGGCGGGAAAGAACCCGAACCACCTCGACGACCTCTTCTTGACTTCCAGGTATCACGACCGCACCGGGCCGCGACCGGCGCGTCGGCAGCGCGTCGCTTGCGTACGTGTCGAGTTCCGATGCTGCTTGCCGCAACCATTTGTCGCCCACAATGTCGGCAACTTCGCGAATGGCGGACGCGGGAATTGTCATTCCGTAGACACCGCTGGATTGCGTTTGGGCTTTCCGTTGCGCTTTGCCGAGCGGCCGGCAGACGTCCACTGTGCGAGTTCCCCGTTCTTTGCTTTGGTGAGTCGCCGCAACTGCTCCAATCGAACTTTGGTCGACGTGAGACGCAGGAGACTCACTTTGGTATCGAGATCCACGGGCAGCGCCGCCGCCACGTGGAAAGAGAGTTGCTCCGGATCTTGCGGAAGCTCGAGCGGTCCCTTCATGCGGGGATCGATTTCGTGAAAGGCCGTGGCGAATTCTGTGAACGCCGTTCTCAATTGTTCGGCAGCGGTGGGCAGTTGCGGATCGTGATCGGCGATATCGCGGAACGGCTCGATCAATCCGACGAAATACAGACGGTCACGGTCAACCAAGCCGTTCAACACGAAACGGTCTTCCCCAACGGTGAGCACGTTGGATCGTCCGTCAGAGAGTTTGTCGTGTGACGTGATGCGCGTAACACACCCCACATCGCCGGGTTGGGGGGTATTGTCACCAAGTTTCTTCTCTTCAATAACGGTTAACCCAAACCGGTGATCGCCTGCGAGGCAGTCGTCCAACAGCTGGCGGTATCGGGGTTCGAAAATGTGCAAGGGCTGTGGCGTTCCGGGAAACACCACGATCGGAAGAGGAAACAGCGGCAATTCGATTTCTGACATGGTCGCGATGTAAAAGATAGTGCTAGTGGGTAGTGGGTAGTAGGCAGTGGAGGCAGTGGAGGCAGTGGAGGCAGCGGAGCCAGGGAGAATGCGAATCTTGTACCGAACGCAAAAAAGCCCGGGCGGTTGCCCGGGCCAAGTTCTAGTGGAGTAGGTTATCGATCAGGCCGCGCGCCAAAAGCCCATCAAGGCCTTGCCCTGCGGGCACTCACGCAGCTTTTCGAACGCGCGCTCGCGAATCTGGCGAATGCGTTCGCGCGTTACACCCATCAGAGAGCCGATCTTTTCGAGCGTCATTCCCTCGGAGCCTTCCTCGAGCCCGTAATACAGGTAGAGGATTTTGCGCTCTCGCGGGGTGAGGTACGTCTCGAAGATGCGATCGATGAACTCCCGCATGAGGCGGCCATCGGTTCCTTCCTCGATCTCGTAACCATCGTGTCCCGCGAACCGCTCGCCAAACGTTGCGGCGTCTTTGTCGGACCGGTCGATGGGTGCGTCGAGCGACAGCTCCGCCGCTGTCATCCTCCGGGCGTTGCGGACATTCCCCACCGAGTCGTCGAGGGCCTTCGCCACTTCGTTGTCGGTCGGCTCTCGTCCGAGTTCCTGCGCCAGGTATGTCTGGGCTCGTACCATGCGGATCAGCTGGCTGTTCTGATTCAGCGGAATGCGCACGCTCCGGGTTTGCTCCGCGAGCGCCTTGAGGACAGCCTGCCGCACCCACCACACGGCGTAGGAGATGAATTTCACTCCTTGATCGGGGTCGAACTTCTTCACTGCTCTCAAGAGACCCTCGTTGCCGATGGCAACGAGCTCAGAGAGGTCCAGTCCGTGCCCCTGATACTTCTTCACGTATGAAATCACAAAGCGAAGATTCGCCGTCACGAGACGTTCAGCCGCATCGCGGTCGCCTTTCTGGGCGAGGCGAGCCAGCCGTCGTTCTTCCTTCCGTTCTTTGATGAGGGGGAGTTTCTGAATGTCCTGCAGGTACTGATCAAATGCGCCGGATACGCCGGTTCGGAAAAATGCTCTAGATTTGCTCGATTTGAGCTGGGCCATATCCGCTCCCGTTGAAGGGCTTCGCTTTTTATTTGGGAATAGGAATCATTGATTCCCGATTCTGGCCGACGTTAAGGGGGCGCAAGTTAAGGAAGGGCTTCGAGACCGTCAAGAAAATTTGTGTTTTCCACACTCCAACTCATTGAAGCGACAGCGGTTCCGGTTTTTATCCACGTCTCAGTGGGAAAAAGAGCTGGATTTGACCGATGAAGGCAGTTAAGTGATTGTCATCATGCGGGTTGTGGAAATGTTGATTGTTTTTAGTGTGCTTTCCCCTGGTACAGATCGTTCCAGCTAGGAACTCCGGTGGAGCGTCTTGCCGACCTCCGCAGGTGAGACCGGGTGAGTCCAACCACCGTCCTCCGGACGAGCGATTTCGCCCAAGCGTCTGAGCAACGTGAAGCGGAGCGCGTGGTTGAGGGTCTTCTTGTCGTGCTGCATCGCGTTCAGCACGTCTTCGACGGAAACGTTCTTGGGTAATGTGAGTGGAAGGCCAAACCGCTCGATGGTCGAACTGAGGCTGCGGGCGGTATCGGCGTCGGTCACGCCGAGGGTTACGCCGAGTTGCGTCTCGATGGCCATGCCGATCGCAACGCCTTCGCCGTGCAACAACTGGTAATTGCTTGCGGTTTCCACGGCATGCCCCACCGTGTGACCGAAATTCAACACGGCGCGGCGTCCTCGTTCGCGTTCGTCGGTCGTCACGACCGCTGCCTTAACCGCAATGCTTCCCTCGACCAATGCCGTGACCGCTTCGCTATGGTGCCCGAGAATCTCGCGGTGTTGATCCATCAGCCGGGTGAGATACTCGGCGTCGGCTATCGCCCCGTGTTTGATTGCCTCGGCAATACCGGCGGTGAATTCATTTGCTGGTAATGTCTCGAGCACGGCAATATCTGCGAGGACGAGGTTCGGTTGGTGGAATGCTCCAACCAAGTTTTTTCCGGCTCGCGTGTCTACACCGGTCTTACCGCCGATGGAGCTGTCGATCATGGCGAGCAGGGTCGTGGGCACCTGCACGTACGGGATGCCCCGCATGTAGGTCGCGGCGACGAACCCCGCGATGTCGCCGACAACCCCGCCGCCCACAGCGATGACCGCGCCGTCACGACCGACGCCCGCATCGATCATTTTATCGGTGATGGTGCTCCAGGTCTTACGCGTCTTGTGGCGTTCACCCGCCGGGAACGTGATCAATTGGGTCGGCGCAACGTCGCTGATGCGGCTGACGACTTGTTCGGCGTGCAGCGGCCCAACGTTTGAATCGGAGATGACGACGTAGGACGCGGCCGGACAAGTATCTGCAACCACGGTGGCGAGGTCGGTCAACACGCCGTCGCCGAGCAAGATGTCGTACGACGCGTCGCCGAACGCAACCGGAATGGTGGTGGTCGTTATAACGTCACCTTACCGGAGATGATGGTTACGGCGTGCCCACCTACTTGCACCTCATTGATCTCGCCCCCGTTACCAACTGCAATCTCCGCGTGAATGGTGCTCGGGCGTCCGATCTCGAGGCCCTGTTCCACGATGACCGTTCCCACGCCGTCCTGCGGAGTGACGATCCCGTGCCACACGAGGTACGATGCCAACGCGCCTGCTGCACTCCCGGTCGCCGGATCTTCCGGCACGCCGAGCCCCGGCGCGAACATGCGACAGTGCACTGTGGCGTTCGGATCGACGGTGTCGGTGGTGTAACACATCGCGCAATCCGTACCGAGCTCGCGAAGATATGCTGCCAGGTTTGCGCCCATGCCGCCGGACGGGAGTCCCTGCAAGGTCTCGAGCGTGGAGATCGGAACCATGAGTTGCGGCAAGGCGGTGGCGACGACCTGGGCCGCCGGGTGTTCCGATACGGTGTGTTCGTCGCCACCGAGGACGTTACCCAAGTGCGCCCGATCAGTAACGAGAGGGCCAAACTCGGGCAGCGGCTGCGTCATCGCTATTTGCGTCGGAGCCCCATCGGAGAGCTCGAGATCTACCGGTAGCACACCGGCTCCGGTCTCTTGCGTCAGCCGCACCGTGCCGTCTCTCGGAACCTCCAACATTCCCAACTCTGCAAGCAACCACCACGTCCCGATTGTCGGATGTCCTGCGAGAGGAATCTCTGCGGTGGGTGTAAAAAACCGCACACGCTTTGTTGCCCGATCCGAGTCGCTGACAAACGAAGTTTCCGACAAATTCATTTCGCGCGCGAGCGCTTGCATTATTTCATCGGAAAACTCATCGCCGTCGGGGAACACCGCGAGTGGGTTGCCCGCAAGCGGCGTATCGGCGAACACATCGAGTTGACAAAAACGGTGGGTGGCCATTACCAGATCCTATCGCTCGAGCCAGCCCGGTGATTGGCAAGCCGCGCGAGCGTGAACAACACATCGGATAAACGGTTTAGATACACAACGACAATTGATGGGACGTCTTGTTCGCGGGCGAGCGTGACAACCCGGCGCTCCGCTCGGCGGCAGACCGTCCGGGCTTGATGTAACAACGCGGCTTTCGGCGTGCCGCCCGGAAGAACGAAGTCCTTGAGGGGCTCGAGTTCCCGGTCGGCGCGGTCGATGACGGCTTCCAACTCTTCGATGCGGCTATCGACCAATTCAGCCTTTTCGAGCGCACGCGCAACCTTTGCCGGATCGGGCGTGGCCAGTTGCCCTCCAATGGAAAATAGATCCCGCTGAATTGATTCCAGCAGCGAGGTCTCGAAGTCGCTCGGCTCGCACGCCCCCACCGCGCCGATCGCCGCGTTCAGTTCGTCGACTTCCCCGTACGCGGTGACGCGGATGTCATCCTTGGGCACGCGGCCGCCGCCAAAGAGACCGGTCTCGCCACTGTCTCCGGTCTTCGTGTAGATGCTCATGCGGGGAAGGTAGCCCGGGCATCCCGCGCCCGCCCGGGCCACCATTGACATGCCCTCCGAAGTTGTTAAAAATGAATAGGTTAGAAGACTCGCGCGTCCCCGTAATCGGGGCGAATACTTGCCCCTCCGGCCGTCTCACGGGGGCTTTTTTGTCCGCATCCTCGGTCTGGGGGTAGCATCAAAGCTTTTTGGATTGTCACCACGATGCTCTGGGCGGCGTCTGCTCCCCT
>CAYLZR010000009.1:0-4962 GCA_964388145.1 uncultured Gemmatimonadaceae bacterium
GTATACATCGAGAATGCCTCCCCGCACGGCGAACTGCGCCACGTCGAGCACCGATGGCCGGCGTTCGTAACCCATTCGTTCGAGGGCGTGGATGGCATTGGCGGGTTTGGCGTCGTCGCCCACCACCAACCGTAATTGCATCGATCGCACGGCGGCCGGCATCGCAGTGAGTTCGGCGGTTGCTCTCGTGGTGGTCACGACGACCGACACGTCGCCGTTGATCAGCGCCTCGACGGTCTCGACCCGCTCGCCGGCAATCTCGAAGTGTGGTTCTTCTTCTCCAAACGCCTCACGCTGAGGATAGAGTCGGACTCGGCTCTCCAGTAAAACGGACAGGTCCGCCAGCCAGCGTTCAGCCTCCGACGGCCCCGGCGCGACAACGAGAAAGCTGCGTTGAGGAAGATGTTCGACGAGCGACGCCAGCAACACGGGAACGCTGCCCCCCGGCAATCCCCCAACGCCGATAGCCGCTCCACGAGTCGGAAGCGCGTCGACAAAGGCTCGGAAACGGGGTAACGCTTGGAATGCGCGGACTAAATGCGGGAGCATTACGGTTCTCGACGCGCCGCCCCGCCGGCCGAACTGAGGCCAAACTCCAGCAACGCCACCGCCACTGCCAGGATCAACAGCGCACCGGTCAGATCGGCTCGGCGTGCGCCTCGGAACAATTCCCGGTCGAGGCCGCGCGCGCTCAAGACCTGCACATCGCCACCCAGCGTCGTGATGACCGTTCGCGGTTCCGCCTGCTGCAGCACCGTCTCTCGAGGATCGTGGTTCACCTCGAGCGCGCCAATCGTGTCGGCCGCGGATCCTTCCAGGAAATACACACCGCGCTCGACCGGTGCGACAACCCGCCGGTTGCCCGGAATCGGAACCGCGGTACCGTCCACCAGCAAGTTTCGAGCTGCGGCAGGAACCTCGGCCACCTCGCCCGGCAGCACCGATACGATCCACGCGGGTGCGGCCCCGATTCGGTTCACCATGAAATCGAGGAAGGGGACAAAAGCGGCGCTCACCGGCAGCGACGACCAATCGGGGTCCATGCGGCTGGCAACGAGAATGACGTTGCCGTCGCGCACGAGCCATGGTTCGTCACCGACTCGCCCCAGGACGATCCCGTCGCCCTCCAACCGACGCCGCCGATACACGACACTTCCAACCGCCGGCCCGACCGTTCCCGTCACTTCCCACTCGCCATCCACAACCGGGCCAAACTGCCAAGAGATCCCTCGCGCTTCCAAGCGTCGGTTGAGCGCTCCGATCAACGCCGGATCGGTCGGCGGGAACACCACACTCACACCGGTCGCGACATCGTCAGAAAAGAAAATGTCGGCGCCGTCACGAACCCGTCCCGATTGATGCAACACCGCAAGCGCTTCGCCAAGAAAGGCCCCCGCACCCTCGTTGAACGACGCCGCGCCCGGCGACGCGATCCGAATGGCAAGTGCACGCGTGTCGTCGGCTCGCAACTCATCGGGATCGAGTTGGACGGTCGCCACAAACCACCCACTCTGAGAAAGGGTCCCGGAGAGCACCACGTGGTCGTCGCGCCCCCCTATCGAACGGGCGACGTCGCGGTCGCTCATCGTGAGCCGCACGGCGGTGGGCGTAGAATCCGAGCCGCCCAACGACGCAATGACCTCCCCCGAGGGTGACCACACTGCCGGTTGCACGCGCGCGGAATCAATGCCGCGGTTCAACTCCAGTGTGTTAGGCGTCCACGCCAGGACCCTCCGCGCCGCCTCTTCTTCCCCCTCCCCGGCGTGGGAAGAAAAAGCGGTGGCCTGCAAATCGCTCAGCACCACCACCTCATGCGAGGGCGACGGGTCATCGGCCATCGCCAGCGACACCGCTCGAATAGCGTCCGATAGATCGAGCCGAATCGGCCAGGCGGAAAGCGTATCCAGCACGGCGCGAGCCTCGGGGATGGACGCACGGCGGGGCAACCCGTCGGCGAGCATCAACCAAAGGCGATCGTCGTCACCCGCCCGATCGAGCACCTTCCTCGCTTGATCAACCAACGCGTCGAGAACACGCCGGCCATCAACAACCGCACCCGACGAGAGTGAATTGTCGACCAGCAACCCCAGCGCCGACGGCTCGTGTGATCCGCCGAAAGGCACACGCGCAATTGGTCGGGACATCGCGAGTGCAATCAGCAGAATGAGAAAGGTCCGCAACAACAGCAGCAAGAGATTGCGAAGCTTCAGCCGGCGCGAATGCCGGCGTTCGGTTTCGCTGAGATACCTCACGGCCGGAAACGGCACGACCGGGGGAAGTCGGCGGGTAAGCAAGTGCAACAATGGAGGGATCGCGGTCGCAAGCAGACCAAACAGCGCAAGCGGCTGGAGAAAACCGATCATCCCAGCCTTGCCCGGCGGGCGGTTGCCCGACGCAACACGTACCCGAACGGCGAATCAGTCAACACGTGGTGGTATGCAATGCCGCTGCGGCGGCACTGCGTGCGCCAGGCATCGATCGCGCGCCGAACGGTTTCATTATATGCCGCTCGCAGATCGCGTGGCCGTGCCGACACCAAGTCCCCCGTCTCCAAATCCTCGAAACGTGCTTCCGGCGGTCCTTCGAGAAACAGCTCGGAAGGATCCATCACGTGGAATACCAACACTTGGTGACCACGGTGCCGCAAGTATTGCATCGCCAGCAACGCCAGGTCGCGGTCAAACAGGAGATCGGAAATGAAGACCACCAACCCGCGCCGGCGGAGGAGACCGGTGACTCGGCGCAGCGCATCTTCCGCCGCTGTGCCACGGCCGGCCTCCAGGTTATGAACGGCGTTGAGGAGCATCCACCATTGCTGTCGCCTCGCTCGGGCGGGAACCAAACACCGGACCTCTTCGTCAAACCCGATGAAGCCCGTCGCGTCTCGTTGGCGTAAGAACACGAGGGCGATCGCCGCGGTTAGGCGTTTGCCATACGCCAACTTCGTCAACCTGCGCTCCATTCCCGACCAGTTCATCGAGGCGCTCGCATCGAGCACGATCATGCTGCGGAGGTTGGTTTCCTCCTCGTACTGCTTGACGAACAGCTTGTCGGACCGCGCCAGCATCCGCCAATCGACGTACCGCAGTTCGTCTCCAGCCTCGTACGGCCGATGCTCGGCAAACTCCACCGAAAATCCCCGGAAAGGCGACCGGTGGAGGCCCGCGAGAAAGCCCTCGACCACCCCCTCGGCCACGATCTCGAGACCGCCCAACTGGGCCACCTCGAACGGGTCGAGCAAATCGATTCGGCTAGCGCTGGCCATAGCGTGCGGAACGTAGTCGGCCCGGAGAGACCTGGCAAACTGTCACCGTCTGGAGACACCAGCTGACACCCAGCACATCAGTTAAACAATTGTATTGCAACAACTTAACGCGATTTGCCGGACATGGCATGGGGCGTGCTTCCAACTCGTTGTGGTTGTATGTTCCGGACCGACCATTCTGACCGGTCGGCCGGCCAGGAAGCAGCGAAAAGGATGTTGATGGTGTTGTACCCGCCCCCAGCCCGGGCGATTCGGTACACCTCGAGGCGGGGTGGTACCGCCGGGTTGGTGCGCTATCTTCTTACCGCTCGATGAACGGGCGCACCTGGAGTAGCCATGCGAAAAGTCGCGTTCATAGGGGTTTTATTGAGTGCCCCCCAAGCGGTGCTGGCGCAGAACGGCGTGACGAACGCCGTCAGCTCGATCACTGCTGAAGATTTCATGAGACGGGTCGGGGTGATCGCCCACGATTCCATGCGTGGTCGGGACACGCCGAGCCCCGGGCTCAGCATGACCGCGCAGTACATCGCCAACGAATTCCGACGGATGGGACTGTCTCCCGGCGCCCCCAACGGCTCCTTCATTCAGGAGTACCCGTTGATCCGCGAGCGTGTCGATATCGTGGCGTCGAGCGTCGCCATCGAGGGCGGAGGGCCCCTGCGCTTCGGGCAGGACGTTTCGCTGCTTTCGGGCGGGGGCGGCCCGCCCGACCGGAGGGGAGTGTCCGGCCCCACGGTGGTGGTAACAGGACGCCCTGGTAACCCACGGGCGGTTGCCGACCTCGACGTGGCCGGCGCGGTGGTGTTGATCGTGTCGTCGGCTTCGAACCGATGGTCCCGGCGCGATCTCTTTCCGTTGTTGCGGCGAGGGCCTGCCGCCGTGATAACCGTGCATGACGGTTCCGACGCCGAGTGGCGTACCGTCGTCGACGGCATGAACCGGGTTTCCTTGCGGACCGGATGGAGAGAACGACGTTCGAGCCCGCCGTCCCTCGCGGTGCGCGCGCAGGCGATCGAGCGTGTGCTGACGGCACAGGGATTCGACCTGTCGTCTGCGCTCCGGCGAAACAGCCGCCGGCTATCGTCGCGGCGCCTATCGGATCTCACCTTTACGATCAAAGTGGAGTATGAAACCGTCGAGGCGACGACGGCTCCCAACGTGGTCGCCGTGCTCGAGGGAAGCGATCCCATGTTGCGTGACGAGTACATCGTGTTCAGCGGCCACATGGATCATGTCGGCGTAGGGAATCCCGATCCGGCGACCGGCGACAGCATCTACAACGGCGCAGACGACGATGCCTCCGGAACGATCGCGGTGGTGGAAGCCGCCGAAGCGTTCGCGACCTTGCATCCCCGGCCCCGCCGCTCGTTGATGTTTGTTCTCGTCAGCGGCGAAGAAAAAGGACTGTGGGGCAGCGAATACTTCGCCGAGCACGCACCCGTGCCGATCGACCAGATCGTGGCCAACTTGAACTCCGACATGGTCGGTCGGAACTGGAAAGACACGATCGCGGCCATCGGCAAAGAGCACTCCGACCTCGGTGAGACGCTGAACCGGGTCAACGAACGTCATCCCGAACTCGGGATGACGGCTATTGACGACATCTGGCCGGGCCAGCGTTTCTACTTTCGGTCGGATCATTACAACTTCGCGCGCAAAGGTGTGCCGATTCTGTTTTTCTTCAACGGGACACACGA
>CAYLZR010000009.1:5062-20023 GCA_964388145.1 uncultured Gemmatimonadaceae bacterium
CCCCCATGCATCAACAGCACATTCGTAATTTTTGCATTGTCGCGCACATCGACCACGGGAAGTCCACACTCGCCGACCGTCTGATCGAGGCGACCGGAGCCTTGGCCCAGCGTCGCATGCGCGCTCAGGTGCTGGATACCATGGATCTCGAACGGGAACGTGGTATCACCATCAAGCTCAACGCCGTGCGCATGACGTTCACGCAGGACGACACGGCGTACGAACTGAACCTCATCGACACACCGGGACACGTGGACTTCACGTACGAAGTTTCCCGGTCGCTCGCCGCGTGCGAGGGCGCCGTGCTGGTCGTGGATGCCACGCAGGGCATCCAAGCTCAAACGATCAGCAACCTCTTTCTCGCGGTGGATGCCGGCCTGGAAATCGTTCCGGTGCTCAACAAGATCGATCTACCGGCGGCCGAGCCCGAGCGTCGCGCGAAGGAGTTGGAAGATCTCATCGGGGTGCCACACGACGAGATCTTGAATGTATCGGCAAAGGAGGGAACCGGCGTCGATGCGTTGCTTGCGGCGATCGTCGAGCGCGTTCCGGCGCCGAACGGAAACACCGACGGGCCGCTTCGCGCATTGATCTTTGACTCGTACTACGACCGATACCGCGGCGCCGTGCCGAGCATTCGAGTGGTCGATGGGACGATTGAGCCGGGCATGGAGATCGCGTTTGGTTCGCATACGGAGGATCGCTATGAGGTGGCCGAGGTCGGTTACTTGCAGCTCGGACGGCACAAGATCGACGCGCTGCACGCCGGCGAGGTGGGATATGTCGTGGCGAACGTACGGGGAGTCCAAGAAACACGTGTTGGTGATACAGTGTTCGACGCCAACAACCTGTCACCGACGCCCCTTCCTGGATACCGCGACATCCACTCCATGGTTTTTGCCGGCCTGTATCCCACCGAGAGCGTCAGGTACGAAGATCTACGCGACGCCCTCGAGAAGTTGCAATTGAACGACGGTGCCCTTCATTATGAGCCGGAGACCTCGGCCGCGCTGGGGTTCGGATTTCGTTGCGGCTTCCTCGGCCTCCTGCACTTGGACATCGTGCGCGAACGGCTCGAGCGCGAGTTCAATCTGGAACTCATCACCACAGTTCCGAACGTGGAGTACATGGTGTATTTCACCAACGGTGAACAAGAGGCCATCGAGAATCCGACCAAGATGCCCACGGGGGCGCACGTCGACCGGGTGGAGGAGCCGTACGTGAAGGCCCGAATCACGACGCCGTCCGACTACATCGGTGGGATCATGGAATTGGGGCAGGAGCGGCGCGGCACCTACATCGGGATGGAGTACATCGACACCGAGCGAGTACAGTTCGAGTGGGAATTTCCACTTGCCGAGATCATCCTCGACTTTTACGATCGGCTGAAAACGATTACGCGTGGTTACGCGAGCCTGGACTACGAGTTCGACGGTTACCGAGCCAGCAATCTCGTCAAACTCGACATGCTGATCAACGGTGACGCCATCGACGCGTTCAGCGTAATCATTCATAGAGACAAGGCGCACGAGTGGGGACGAAAGTTAGCGGGTAAGCTGCGCGAGTTGATTCCGCGCCAGCTTTTTGAAGTCGTCATTCAGGCGGCCATCGGGAACAAGATCGTCTCGCGGGAGACCATCAAACCGCTACGCAAGAACGTCACCGCCAAGTGCTACGGTGGCGACGTCACCCGTAAGCGGAAGTTGCTCGAGAAACAGAAAGAAGGAAAACGACGGATGAAACGGGTCGGGACGGTTGAAATTCCGCAGGAAGCGTTTCTGGCCGTGCTGAAAGTCGAATAACATGGACGCGCCTGCCTCCACTGCCTCCCCTGCGTCTCTGCATCTCTGCCCCTCTGCCTCTGTGCCCGGGGGGGTAAGGGTTGTGGGAGGCACATGCGTGTAATCGTCGGCGTCGATTTGGGCGGCACGAACATCGTCGTGGGAACCGTCTCCGAAGATGGAGAGCGCGTCGCCGGAGTCGAGCGCCGGCGGACCCCCGCGGCCCAGGGCCCCGACATGGTGGTGAAACACATTGTCAGCGCGGTGCGCGAATCCATCACTCAGGCGAAAGCGGTGTGGGGTTCGCAGATCGAAGTGATCGGCGTTGGCATCGGCTCGCCCGGACCAATCGACACCAAGAACGGGATCGTGGTGACCAGCCCGAATCTGCAATGGACCAACATGCCGTTGCGCCAGTTGGTGAGCGAGATCGTCGAACTCCCCGCAACGCTCGAGAACGACGCCAATTGTGCCGTGCTGGGCGAGTGGTGGCGCGGTGCCGCCAAAGGTGCGCAAATCGTGGTCGGAATTACGATCGGTACGGGCGTAGGAGGCGGCTTCGTGCTAGACGGCAAGATATTCCACGGAGCGTCGGACGTGGCCGGGGAATTCGGCCACATGACCATCGACTCGACCGGCCGCCGGTGCGCGTGCGGCAACTACGGTTGTCTGGAAGCCTACGCGTCGGGTCCGGCCATCGCGAAGCGGGCCGTCGAAAGCATCGAGGCCGGCGCCACCTCCAGCCTCGCAACGTACGTCGATGGTGATCTCTCTCGTATCACCGCCGAAGAGGTGTACCAGGCGGCGAACGACGGCGACAACCTCGCAGAGGAAGTGGTGCGCGACACCGCGCGTCTCCTCGGCGCCGGGATCGCCAATCTCGTCAACATTGTTAATCCGGAGATGGTGGTCGTGTGTGGAGGCGTGACTATCGCAGGAGAAAAACTCTTCCGGCCGCTGCGCGAGGAAGTGACCCGGCGCGCGTTTCGCCCAGCGGCGGACGCGTGTCACATCGTCCCGGGTGAACTCCCGGGCACGGCGGGGGTGATAGGCGCCGTTGCGTCGTTCAAGCTGCAGACCACGGGCTCGACATGAATCGACTCGGGGTGGTGGGCACCATGGTCTGGGACACCATCCACGGCCGCGAACCCCAATCGGAACCGGTCGAGGAGTGGGGGGGCATCGCATATGCCCTGGCCGCGTTGGAGGCGTCGTTGCCCGAAGAGTGGGAGCTAGTCCCATTAATAAAGGTAGGGAAAGACCTCGCCACGGAAGCCAACACCTTTCTGAACCGGCTCACTCGCCGTTCGGCCGCCGATCGTTTTGTCGAGGTCACCGAACCCAACAACCGAGTGACGCTCCTGTACGAGTCGGCCCATCGCCGCGCCGAGCGACTCACCGGCGGGGTTCCCCCGTGGACATGGGATCAACTCGGGCCGATGATTCGAGACGTCGATGCTCTGTACCTCAACTTCATATCGGGTTTCGAGATGGATCTCGAGACGGCCCGTTACCTACGCCAAGCGTTCCCAGGCCCCATCTACGCCGACTTGCACAGCCTCTTCTTGGGAATAGCCAGCGACGGGTTGCGACTCCCGCAACCGGTAAGGGAGTCCGACCTCTGGATGTCTTGCTTCGACGTCGTGCAGATCAACGAGGACGAGCTAGCTTTACTCGGGCCGGACCCGATGGAGGTGGCCGCACGCGCGTTGTCGGCTGGGGTCCGGATGCTCGTCGTCACGCTTGGGGCTGAAGGGGCGGTGTATTTCAATTCGCCGCCGTTCGCTTTCTCCAGCCGGCCCGAAGCGTACAGTGCAGCCGGCCCGATTCAGACCACGCGTATTCCGGTCGAGCGCATGCTGGAGGTTGGCGATCCCACCGGATGTGGCGACGTGTTCGGCGGAACGCTTGTCGGTCAACTCGTCCGTGGTGTCGACGTCAAGACCGCCATTGAGAAGGCCAACGCGTTCGCGCGGCGGAATCTGACCGTCCGAGGAGCGACGAACCTGCGGTACCATCTTCGGGGAGAGATCGCCCCAACATGACTCGGGTGGTAGAAGTTCCGGTGCATTTCGACCATGACACGTTTGATCAGTTTGCCGAGGCTTTCGGCGAGCCCACGGACGAGCGTCTGCTGTTTGACGCCCACGCGACCAAGTGGGGATCGCCCTACGGTCTGGTTGGCCTGCTGGCCGCGGGCCAGTGGCTGCAGGAGCAGCAGCGAACGAAGCCACTCCTCACCATCCCCACCGACCGGAATGTGGCCCACTACTGGGCGAGGACTGGATTCTTTCGCAATGCGGAGGACCTGTTCGAGTTACACGGCAAGATTCCCCATGTATCGGCATCGGGGAGCTCCGACGTGTTGCTCGAAGTGACCCCGGTGCGCGCCGCCGCCGATGTTCACGGCGTGGTCGACCGTATTCAGGATACGGCGGCGGCGATCATACGCGAACTGGGGCTCGCAGCCCAGGCCACCATGGGTTTCGCCATGGCGCTTTCCGAAGCTTGTCAGAATATTGTAGAGCACGCCGGCACCGGGGGATGGGTCGCCGTGCAGACCTATCACTGGCGCCGTCGACTGGGACGACGCGTGGCGGTCATCGCCGTCGCAGACGCAGGGGTGGGGTTCCGTTCCTCACTCGAATCGACTCAAGCACAGCGCGTGGGCGGCCGTTGGAGCGATGCGGCGGCACTCGAGGCCGCTATTTTCCAGGGGGTCAGTCGATTTCGCGATCCGGGGCGCGGCCAGGGCCTCTTGGGAATGCGGCGTTACGTCGATCGATGGAATGGCAAGCTGAGCCTCCGTAGCGGTACCGCGAGGCTATCGATAGTTCCAGCATGGGACGAGGATGTTCCAATGGCCGACGGGCTGCCGGCGTTTCCGGGCAGCCAAGTGCAGTTGATCATTCCGGAAAAACAGACGAATTGAACGGCATGCCATTTATTGACCTGCGAATCATTCTCGGTGAGACGGTGTCCGCCATGTACGGCGATCTCGTCACTCGCCCCACTGGCCACGCCGTGCGATGCGGCGTCGAACAGGTACTCGCGGAGTATGACGGTGAACAGGTTGCGGTGATCGACTTCACGAGTGTTCGGTTGCTCGACCTATCGTGTGCGGACGAGATCGTCGCGAAGCTCTTGTTGCAGCATGGCCGCACCCGTCCATTCCTGCTGCGCGGCATCAGCGAGGATCACCAAGACGCGTTGGAGCCGGTCCTCGAGCGTCATGGGCTCGCTGCCGTCGCGCAGGATCGCACGGGCCAGCTGCGTCTGCTGGGCAAGATCGGCCACCGGGTACGCGTGGTCTTTACGATGCTCGCCGAACGGGGGTCTGCGGAGGTGAAAGACGTCGCGGATCGCCTGGCTGTCTCAACCGCCACCGCCCGTGAGGTTTGCGATGAGCTACTCGAGCGGCACCTGGCAATGGAGGACGCCGCTGGTAGTCAGGTCATCTCACTAGCATGAAACAGCCCAAGCCGGGGCTCTCCACACGGGCCATCCACGGCCCGTTGGTTCGTCGCGCCTCTCAGTCACCGATCAATACCCCTGTCTATCAAAGCGCCACCTTCGTCAATCAAGTCGGCTCGTCGGACGAGGTGCTGTACACGCGGTACGGCAACAATCCCAACCAGACCGCCATCGCGAAGCGGTTGGCCGCGTTGGAAGGCGCGGAGGCCGCCATATTTCTCGCGAGCGGCATGGGGGCCACCGCCCTCGCCCACTTGGCTGTGCTCCAACCCGGCGACCATCTTCTGGCAACGGATTGGGTGTACGGGGGGACGAGAGTGCTGTTTACCCGCGAGTTGAGCCGACTCGGCATTGACGTCACCTTCGTCGATCCGTCGTCCTCCCGAGAATGGCGCAACCGTATGAGAAAGCGTACGCGCGCCATCTTCGTGGAAACACCGACCAATCCACTGGCCCGGGTTCTCGACCTCGAGCCTCTGGCCAAGCTGTGTCAGGTCGAGGCGATGGTGCTCATCGTCGACTCGACTTTTGCCACGCCGATGAACTTTCGTCCGCTCGAACACGGCGCCGACATCGTCATTCACAGTGCTACGAAATATCTCAACGGACATTCAGACGTCATTGCAGGCGCCGTCGTCTCCAACAACGACGTTATCGAGGTAGTCCGAGGCCTGCTCAAGACCTGGGGGCAGTCTATCGACCCCCACACCGCGTGGCTGATCGACCGCGGGATGAAGACACTCGCCGTCCGGATGGCCCAACACAACCGGAACGGGCTTGCGTTTGCACGATGGGCGGCTGAACATCCGCGGATTAGCGCTGTACATCATCCAGGACTCGAGCATCACCCCGACCACGAGTTGGCGCGTGAAATCCTCGATGGGTTCGGTGGGATCGTGGGACTGCAACTCGACGGCGGGCCGGAGGTTTCGGAACGGGTCCTGCGTCGGCTCCGCCTGGCATGCCACGCGCCGAGCTTGGGTGGGGTGGAAACACTGGTCTCGGAACCGCGACTCACTTCCCACGCCGAGTCGACCGCCAAGGAACGCAAGGCGCAGGGGTTCCCGGACGGCTTCATCCGGGTCAGCGTCGGCATCGAAGACGTCGAGGACTTGATTGCCGACTTCAAACACGCGTTGTCAGGAACGTAGGATGCCAGCGTGATCAAATTCGCCGGTGTGTACATGGCTTTCCCCAGCGGCTCGCTGGCGCTGCGCGATGTGTCACTGCACGTCGCCAAGGGCGAATTTGTCTTTCTCACCGGACACTCGGGCGCGGGCAAGTCGACCGTGCTCAAACTGGTATACGCCGAACATTTGCCGACCCAGGGCACCGTCCGGATTTCGGGATTCAATACCGCAAAGCTGAACCGCCGGGAGGTGTCGCGCATGCGGCGTCGCCTCGGCATCGTCTTTCAAGACTTCCGGCTGCTCGAAGACCGCACGGCGGAAGAGAACGTCGCGTTTGCCCTCGAGGCCACCGGAGCCAAGCGGAGTGTTATCGTGCCAAAGGTGATGCGCGTGCTCGCTCAGGTCGGATTGGCCGCCAAGGCACACCGATTTCCCAGTGAATTGTCTGGTGGCGAGCAGCAGCGCGTGGGCATCGCGCGTGCGCTCGTGAACGATCCGTTCGTTCTGCTCGCCGACGAGCCGACCGGGAACCTCGACGAGCGGGCAGCACGCGGCGTGTTTCGCTTGCTACGCGATATCAACGCCAACGGCACCGCAGTGCTCATGGCCACCCACAATCTGGACGTGGTACGCCACGCGAGCTACCGAACGGTCGAGCTTCAGGACGGCGCGGTGGTTTTCGACTCCGGGGTCGACCGACAAATCGCCACGGAGGGCACGGCATGAGACTCGCTTTCCGCGAAGCGCTGCTTGCCTTCCGCCGCTGGCCGGCGCTTTCGATGCTCTCGGTGACGACCATCGCGTTCGCCCTCTTTGTCGCGAGCTTGTACGGACTCGTAGCGCTCAACTTGCATCGCACGCTACAGCGTATCGAAGAGCGCGTCGAAGTCGTGCTATATGTAACGCGCGGCACACCGATCGAGGTCATCACGCTGGCGCTGGGAGACATCGAAGCATTCCCGGAAGTCGCACAGGCCACATTTATCACCGCCGACGAAGCGTTGCAGCGGGCCCAAACGGAACTCGTGGAGTTTCAAGGGATCTTCAGTGAATTCGAAACCAATCCGCTCCCCGCGTCGATCGAAGTACGTCTGCTCCCCGGATTCCGCCGGACCGAAGCCGTCGCCGCCGTGGCGGAGCGCCTAACAGGATTTGCATTCGCCGAGGACGTGCAGTATGGCTACGAGTGGGTGGCAAAGTTGGACCGATTGAGAAACATCGGTGCCGTTGTGGGGCTCCTGATCGGAGGCGCGTTTGCGATCGCGTCGATCATCATCATCGGGACGACGATTCGCATGGCGGTCATGCAGCGTAGCCGAGAAATCATGATCATGCGATTGGTGGGAGCAACCGACGGCTTTATCCGCAGCCCGTTCCTGCTCGAGGGATGCATCAAGGGTGCACTCGGCGGTTTCGCGGCCCTGGGACTCTGCTACGCGGCATACGCCGCTATACACCGGTTGCTCTTCGAAGCAGAATTCTTCGACCTGTCCCAAATGTCGCTCGTGGTGGCGTTCGGAACCGCCTTGGGACTCTTGGCCAGCGCGACCAGCGTTGGCAGACACCTGCGGCGGGTATGAGAACGGCTCTTGCGTTGGTGTGCCTGCTGACGGCGTTCTCGCAAACTGCCGTTGCGCAGCGACGGAATATCGACCGTCAGATTCGAGAGAATCAGACTAGGCTCGATTCCATCAGGCAAGAACGCGAAGATCTCGAGACGCAGCGGCAACGCCTCTCGGGCCAGGCGCGCAACATTTCGTCTGACCTCGCCAATCTCAATCGCCAACAAACGTCCACTAGGGGCATCGTCAACGAACTCGATCGACAACTGGGAACGCTGAACTCCCAGCTGGACACGCTGACGCTGGAACTCATCCTCGTCGAAGACGCAATGGCCGAGAAGGAGGCGATCCTCGAACGGCGCGCGGTCGCTATCCACAAGCGCGGGTCCTTGTGGGCCTTCGAAGTGCTGCTGGCCGCCGAGAGCTTCGGCGATCTCCTCAGCCGCTACAAGTATCTGTACACGGCGAGTCGCCAGGACCTATCGCTGGTGAGCGAGATCACCACCATGCGCAATCGCATCTCGGCCAATCGGCGAGACCTGGTCACCGTGCAAACCCAGGCCGCAGCCCAACGCACGGAGCGGAACAGAGAACTCGCCCGCTACTCGAATCTCGAACGAGAGCGCCAACGCGCACTCTCCATCACCAGGCAGGGCGAACAGCGCGCCGCGACCCGCATCACGGAACTCGAAGCCGACGCCCTCCGCCTCGACGAAACGATCTCAGCATTGGTTCGGGCCCGTGGGACCACCATACTGACAACGGCTACCATCGATGAAGACGATCTTGGCAGGTTAGACTGGCCGGTCGACGGCCAACTCGTCTATCGCTTCGGCCCGGAGCCCTTTCGGGACAATACGACCCTTGCCCGTGAGGGCATCGGAATCCGGGCGGCACAAGGGACACCCGTAAAAGCCGTTCGGGCGGGTATTGTGGCACGAATCACCTCCCAAGGCACCTTCGGGCAGATCGTCATACTGGAACACGGCGGCGGGTATTGGACGTTGTACACCCAACTGTCGAGCATCATCGTTTCGACAAACGACCTCGTGGACGAAGGGCAGGTCATCGCTCGAAGCGGCGGCGCCAACACCGATGAAGGACCCCATCTGGGCTTTCAGATCCGGCAGCAGCTCCCTAACAGCTCGCGTATCCTGCCGCTCGATCCGTTGAATTGGCTGAAGCGGCGGTAGTCCCGCACATGCAAATCAGAGTGAGTTGCCCCGGATGCGGCACCGACTTTCGGCTCGACGGCTCGAAGGTCCCGCCCCAGGGATTGCGGGCGAAGTGTTCCGTTTGTTCGGCGGCCATCCCGGTAAAGCCCCTGCCCGAAGACGCCACGGCCACATCACCCTCGGGCGACCGGTCTCCCGCACCCGAGCCCCAACCAACCGGCGCAGGCGCGTCGCCGAGTCCAGGCCCCCAAGCAGCCAACCCAGCAGCCCTGGCCACGACACTCCCCGACGCCCCCGACGAACCGCCGGAGGTCCAATATCAGGTCGTGCACCACGGCAGTCGCGAGGAGCTTCTCGAAATGATGCTCAACGCCGAGCGTGAGCGCCGCGAGATGGCCTGGGAGATGACGAAGGAGCTCTTTCGATTGCGGGAAGTGGTCGACCAGCAGCAGATAGTCGTTTCCCACTTGGTGGACACCGTCTCCAAGCAAATTCCCGCGCCACCCGATACCAACCAGCTCTACCTGGCCAATGGCGGCTCGCCACCTGCGGCTGCGACCGAACAGGCGGCGGGCAACGAAGAGCTGCTCGCGCATCAAGAGGCCTTGGAAGAGGAATTGCAGCGACTCAAAACGGCACTCGATCGCGAGAAGGAAGTTGTCGACCGACTGCGCCGCGGCAAGCTCGATCTCGAACACCGTACCGCGGATGCAGAGGCAACCATCGAGGCTTTGCACAAACGCGGATTCCTCCAACGACTTCTGAAACGTGGCGGTGATTAGCCTCAAATCACCCAATTGGCGCGCCAGACGTCACCGCATGGTGCGGTACGACTTGCGGCGACGTGGAATAACAAACCCACGCGTACTGGCCGCCATGGCGTCCGTACCACGAGAGGCCTTCGTCCCCACCACCCTCCAGCAACGGGCTTATTCCGACCGGCCGCTGCCCATCGGAGACGGTCAGACCATCTCGCAACCGTATATGGTTGCACTGATGACGGCCGAAACCGCCATAACCCGAACGAGTTGCGTTCTCGAAATCGGAACCGGGACTGGTTATCAGACCGCCGTACTCGCCAAGATTGCGTCGCACGTGTGGACAATTGAGCGTGTGAGCCGACTGGTCGCGGCGGCGGCGGAGTGTCTCCGGAGGCTTGGCATCACGAACGTTTCGTGCATCGAAGGGGATGGCGCATTGGGCCACCCACGTGACAGGCCATACGACGCGATCTTGGTAACGGCCGCCGCCCCATGGCCACCGCCGGGGTTGCTCGATCAATTGGCGGTGGGTGGTCGCCTCGTCATTCCGATCGGCGACCTCGCCGGACAGCGCCTCACGATCTATGAAAAAACCACCGAGGGCGTAGTCGCGCGGGCCTCGACCCCGTGCCGTTTTGTACCGCTCGTTTCGCCCCAGGCCTTCAACGCATAGACGTGGAGTTACTTCTCACTGCTGTCGCCAGTGGTTAATTTCCGGGGCCGCATACCACAGAGACCTTGAGAGCTATAAATGGCTGCCAATGCATATGCCAAAACCCGCTCGGAACTCGCTCCCGGACTGGAGCCTCTGGAGAGCGTCCACCGCAACTTGCCACCGCCGGCGCTGTATGAGGCAGCGATTCGGGCGGAAGAGGGTCAGATGGCCCGTGGTGGGGCGTTCTGTGCGATAACAACGCCACACACCGGCCGGTCGCCCAAGGACAAGTTTGTCGTGCGGGAGCCAAGCGTCGAGGCCGATGTCTGGTGGGGCAGCGTCAACCAACCCCTTTCGCCGGAACACTGGGCGGTTCTCCGAGCCGATGTCGTCTCGTATTTGGGGAATCAGCCGCTCTACGTGCAAGATCTCTTCGCGGGGGCCGATCCGGCTCATCGTGTGCGCGTGCGGTTCATTTCCACCAACGCGTGGCATGCGGCTTTCGTCCACAACATGTTCATCCGTCCTCAACCGGAGGATCTGCCCGGCTTTGAGCCCGGGTTCACCGTACTCCACGCACCGGAACTCGAGGCCGATCCCGATCGACACGGGACGCGTAGCACCACGGCGGTGGCCATCAACTTCGCCGAGCGGACGGTGCTCATCGTCGGCACACGCTACGCCGGCGAAATGAAGAAGTCGATGTTCACCATCCTGAACTACTTGTATCCCAAGCAGGGCATCCTCTCCATGCATTGCTCGGCCAATGTCGGGCCAGATGGCGACGTCGCGGTTTTCTTCGGCCTGTCGGGTACCGGCAAGACGACGCTGTCCGCCGACCCTACCCGTGGCCTGATCGGCGACGACGAGCACGGTTGGAGCGATGACGGTGTCTTCAACTTCGAAGGTGGCTGCTACGCCAAGGTCATTCGGCTGTCGCCTGAAGAGGAGCCGGAGATTTACGCGACAACCGAACGGTTCGGCACGATTCTGGAAAACGTCGTGGTGGATCCGGATACTCGCATCATCGATCTCGACGATGACTCGATCACCGAGAACACCCGTGCATCCTACCCCATTCACTTCATTCCCAACCATGTGCCCAGCGGTCACGGCGGACATCCACACAACGTCGTCTTCTTAACCGCAGATGCGTTTGGCGTGTTGCCGCCAATCAGCAAGCTGACCGCCGATCAGGCAATGTATCACTTCCTATCGGGCTACACCGCCAAGGTGGCGGGAACGGAGCGCGGGGTGAACGAGCCACAAGCGACATTCAGTGCATGCTTTGGTGCGCCGTTCCTCCCCCTTCCCCCCGGTGAATATGCGAAGATGCTCGGCGAGCGTTTGGCCACGCACGGTGCCCAATGTTGGCTGGTGAACACTGGATGGACGGGAGGACCATACGGTGAGGGAGAACGCATGTCACTTGCCCACACACGCACGCTTCTGCGCGCCGCGCTCGACGGAAGCTTGCGCAATGTGGAGACGCGCACCGATCCCATATTCGGCATCTCCGTCCCAACCCGGGTCGCCAACGTTCCCACCGAAGTATTGACCCCGCGCGATACGTGGAACAACCCGGACGCTTACGACTCACAAGCACGTCAACTCGCCGAAATGTTCCGGGAGAACTTCGTGAAGTTCGAGGAACAGGTCTCCGACGCAGTCCGCCAGGCGGGCCCCATCGTCTGAAGGGATGGTTCGTACGACCGGATTCAAAGTCATCCGTGATCCGCTCTGGAACAACATTCAAATAGATTCGCCCGCGCTCGAAGTACTCGACAGTGAGCCACTTCAGCGCCTGCGTTACATCAGACAGCTCGGACACGCGTTCCTGGTCTATCCGACCGCCAACCACACTCGCTTCGAGCATGCCATCGGCACGTACCATCTCGCCAGGCGAGCGCTCTCGCTCCTCGGCGATCGCGGCGAGCTCGAGAGTGTTGCGGCTGAAGAGCGAGCCCTGGTCCCACTGGCCGGATTGGTACACGACGTGGGGCACTATCCCTTTTCTCATTCGTTGGAAGAGGCGGGGCTACCGTCGCACGAGGATCTTGCCGCGACCCACTTCGCGCATCCCTCGCTCAGATCGGCACTCCAAAACACCGGGTTCGAGGACGTCGAGGCGCGCTTGCTCGCCCTCATAACCGGAAGCAGCAACACACCGCTCCAGGGCCTCATCTCGGGGTCGCTCGATCTCGACAAACTCGAATACCTCTCCCGCGACGCCCGCATGTGCGGCGTGCCCTACGGAGCGGTCGATGTCGACCGATTGCTTCACGCCCTCACCGTGGTGGGGAACGACAAAGGGTCGCCCAGAGTCGGGATCAGAGAAAAAGGCATCAGCGCGCTCGAATCGCTGTTGTTCGCGCGGTACCAGATGTACCGCAACGTGTACTGGCACCACGCCGTTCGTAGCGCCACGGCCATGTTCAAGCGTGTCGTACGAACCGCGCTTGCCCACGGCGAACTAACCGTAGAAGCAGTGGCACACAGCACCGACGAAAATTTGATGCAACGCCTTCGCGAAGCGCCAGACAATGAGATCGCAACTCGGTTGCGTCAACGTAAGCTCTACAAACGTCTCGTGGACATCGCCGGCGAAGAGGTGCCGGAGGGCGCTGGAGATTGGGTCGCAGAATGCCCGGACCTCGTCGAGCGGGTGGAGAACAGACTGGCCGCCGGATTGAAACTGAAGCCTGGTGAGTTGCTACTCGACTTTCCAGCCAAGGCCAAGATGATCGACGTAGACATGCCGCTGCTCAGAAAAGACGGATCCGTCGAGTCGCTTGGAACGCCCGACGCCATCGCACGACTTGGAATTCACCGGATAGCCGATGAGTTGCACGCGCGGGCGCGACGTTTGAGAGTCTTTGCCGTGACTTCCCGGCCGCTGGATCCGCACCGGATTCTCAGATTGGTCGAGCGCAAAAAAAACGAGGTCGAAAATGACCTCGCGAGCGACTTGCTCTAGTCGGGGATCGATCTACGCGTCGTCTTCACTTGTGTTCGGCGTCCCACCCGCTTCAGCCAGCAACTTGGCAAGGGCACGATAGTAGCGCGAGTCCTCTCCCCGTTGAGCGTCGTCCATTGCCTTGGCGCACACCTCGAGTGCATACAACAGCGGGCCAAGGTGCTCGGCTGCAACTTTGCCGACTGTCTCCGGATTCGGCCCGCTGCTAGAACCCGGGTCGGGGTCGGTCACACTCCGTCGACAGGGCCGTCTACACGAATGACGATCACCGTCACGTTGTCCAAGCCTCCTCGACGATTCGCCTCGTCAACAAGGTCGTCCGCCAACTGCTGGGGCGCGCTAGTCTTCGTCATCATTTCACCGAGATCGTCGTCCTCGATCATCCCCGTGAGGCCGTCCGATGCCAGGAGGTAGACATCTCCCACCTGCAGCGCTCCCGAGTACACGTCCGGAGTGACATCGACGTTCGCCCCAACGCAGCGCGTGATCACGTTGCTGTACGGGTGGGTGCGCGCTTCCTCCGGGCTCAAGTACCCGGCATCGACCTGCTCCTGGACGTAGGAGTGATCTTTCGTGAGCTGTAAAAGAGCACCTTCACGCAGCACATATGCCCGGCTGTCGCCGACCTGCCCGATCAGATAGTTCCCACCGAGAATGACCATCGCCGTGGCGGTGGTTCCCATCCCCCTCTTGTCTTGCTCACTCAGCGTGCGCTGAAAAATGGCGGAGTTGGCCTCGATGATTGAATTGCGAATTAGCTCCGAAGCTTCTCGATCTGTGCTGCTCGAAATGTCCCCCAACTCCCGAGCAATGATCCGCACCGCCATCTCACTCGCCACTTCCCCCGCCGCATGGCCGCCCATACCATCCGCCACAATGAAGACACCCCGATCGGGCACCATGAGGTAATTGTCCTCATTGCCGGATCGGATGACTCCGACGTCGGTGCGGCCAGCGCACGTGAGGGCCAGTTTCTGGGCCAAATTAACGAGCGACGGTTTGAGTGTTAGGACACATGCGCGCGCATTTCCGGATCATGCTTGGTCCTCGGGCGGTACGATCACACCGAGCACTTGAGTGCCGCCTCCTTTTTGAGCGGAATCATCCTTGGTCGATTCGAACACCACGCTGACCTCCCCAAAGCGAATCACGGCCCCGGGAGCGATCGGAGCCTCTCCGGACACGCGGTTCCCGTCCAAGAACGTCCCGTTCGTAGAATCCAGATCGACCACCACCCAGATCCCCTCACGGAGCTGGATCTTGGCGTGCGCCGAGGAGACGCTCGAATCCGGCACCACTATGTCGTTGTATTCGGCGCGCCCAACGTTAACGATCGGAACCCGAATGGGAAACCGATGGCCGTCAAGCCGTCCCTTCCGCACGATGAGGTTCGCGAGGACGCCACCGGCCGGGCCGGGGGACGCGGTGGCGGCCGGCGGGGGCTGC
>CAYLZR010000009.1:20123-31313 GCA_964388145.1 uncultured Gemmatimonadaceae bacterium
CGCGAGGACGCCACCGGCCGGGCCGGGGGACGCGGTGGCGGCCGGCGGGGGCTGCCTGGGGGGGGCGGCTGGCGCAGGGCTCGGTGGTGAGGCCGGCGCGGTCCCCTTCGGAGGGGCCGCCGCCGCGGGCCGCTGCCCAGGCATTGGAGGTCCCAGCGCCGCTGGTATGCCGTGCAGGGTCTCGCTAAGCCGGTTTTCGGCCCCGGTCGGCGCGGTCCGCTTCGGAGGGACCGCTGGCTGAGACGGGCCTGCCGGCTGTGGAAGTGCCGTCGCCGGGGGCTGTTGCCCGGGCCTTGGAGGTGCCGGCGACGCTGGTATGCCATGCATGGTGTCGCCAAGCCGGTATTCGGCCCCGGCCGGCGCGGTCCCCTTCGGAGGGGCCGCCGGCTGAGGCGGGGCAACCGGCTGTGGAGGTGCCGACGCCGCGGGCCGTTGCCCAGGCATTGGGGGTGCCGGCGACGCTGGTATGCCGTGCATGGTGTCGCCAAGCCGGTTTTCGGCCCCGGCCGGCGCAGAGGGAGTCGGCTTCGTTTTACTCGGCTCCGGATCGGCAGGGTCGTCCGCATAGAAGCGGAACTCATGGTCTCCAACCCGCACCACGTCGGCTCGCGCGAGAAGCCGCTGGCCGACGATCCGCTCGCCATTGACGAATGTCCCGTTGGAACTGAGGTCCGCCACCACGTAGCCCTTGGGCGTGGTGATGATCTCGGCGTGGCGGCGCGAAACCTTCTTGTGCGGAACGACGATGTCGCAGATCGCCTCCCGGCCGAAGACGATCGACGGCCCCTCGATCGCATACTCCCGACCGTCCGTAAGGCTCACCAAGCGCCCTCCCGTAGCCGCCGTGGCTTTCGCCTCCTTCTTAGCAGGCCTTCCGGCCAACTGCCGGAGCTGCGCAATGGCCTCGGCGCTTACGAATTGCGTGCTGGCGCTAAGACGCTCATCCACAAAGGTGAGTTCCCTACCCCCAACCTCGATTTTGTCACCGTGAAGGAGGGGCGCTGGCTGGGGTCCGAGTTGGACGCCGTTGATGAAGACCGCTGTTTCCTCCGAAGCCCGTCGGACCGACACCTGCCCGTCCGCGGTCACCACGAGGACCGCATGCTGCGGCGCCAGATCGGCACCGTCGAGCACCAGAAACGACGATGCGTCACTTCCAATCACCGCCTCGCCCGGCGGGATCTTGTGACGCTCACCGTCGAGTTCTAAGTAAGACATTAGGTGTCGCTATTGAGCCTACGTAGTGGGTTTCCAAACTTAGCGGGGCCCCTCTTTCGGTGCAACCGATTGCGCGTTGAGAGTGCGATCTCTAAGTGAAATTAAGACAACAACTTAGCTACGTACTGCCCGCTCCACCCCCATCGGTGACCAGACCCTCTGTCTCGCTCCTGTCTTCCGCTCCCTTCAGCCAGCGCCAAAACACCATCGATCCAACACCCACCGTTAGATACGACAGGACGAGCCGCCACAGCAAGATGTACGAGGGTGCGAGTTCCCGGGGCACGTAGATCGACATCACGGCGACGGAAAGGATTTCGGCCAGGCCGGAGCCCCCCGGGGTCGGAGCGAAATACAAGAGAAACGTGATGAGGGTCTGAAGCAATAAGACGTCGAAGAAATTCACCTGAATGTCGAGCATGCGGAGCACCACGTACCCAGCCAAGAGCTTATTGGCGTGTGCCAGCGCCGAGACCGGTACGGCGACCACCAACGCCAGCCAGCCCCAACCCCGGAAAAACGCCACCATACAGTCGTGAGAACGATCGACGCCCTCTCTCATGGCTTCGATCCGATGGGCCATTCGCGTGCTGCCCCGCGCCTCAAACCAGCCAACCAGCAGGCGGCCAAGACGCTTGGCATAGTTCGGGAACATGAAAAAGAACAGCATGACCAGACCGATGCCGACAAAGCCGCCCAGGCTGAGCTTGAACAGATCAAAAAGTGTAAAGGTCTGCCCGAGGATTCCGTGTTGTTCGAGCGAGCGACCGGCTCCCATGAAAATCGCGAATGGCCCAGCAATCGCAAAAAAAACCACGGTCGCGACGAAGGTCATCAAGCTCGAGATCATGGCCTCGGGGATCGGGGTGCCGTAGCGCTTGAGCGTGTAGATCATCATCGGCCCGCCGCCGGTTTGGCTTGGCGTGAGAAAACTCGCCCAGGCCGTTAGTCCACCTGCGAGCAGCGACCCCTTCAACGAGACGCCAGGGTGCACGTGGCGCGTGAGGATCCAGAGCCGAAGCCCACCCCCGAACCAATCCATCGACGCCAGCGCCACCCCAACGAGCACCCACCCCCATTTCAGCGACGTCATCGTGGAGAGGAAGAAGTCGAAGTTGTTCCCGTAGAACAGGAGGGCGCCGAATACGACGAGGGACAGCACCGCGAAAATCTCGAGGCCGTGTCGCAAGACGCGTGTGGAAATTAGTAGGGCCATCTCAGTCGCAACCTACGCCCGGTCGGTGGGGACCGTCAACGACGCTCGTGGCCCCAGGCTCGGCCCTTTCGCCCCGGGTTACTTTCCACGTCATGCCAAGAAACATCGTGGTCCGCAACGCCAGGCAAAACAACCTCAAGGGTTTCACGGTTTCGTTTCCGCGGCGGCAGCTCACGGTGGTCACCGGCCCGTCCGGATCAGGTAAGAGTTCTCTGGCGTTTGACACGCTCTACGCCGAGGGACAACGCCGGTATGTCGAGTCGTTGTCCACCTACGCCAAGCAATTCCTCGAGCGGATGCCCAAGCCGAACATCGACGGACTCGAGGGTATTTCGCCGGCAGTCGCTATCGAGCAAAAAAACCCGACGACATCGAGCCGCTCGACGGTTGGCACCGCCACCGAAATCTACGACTATCTGCGTTTGCTTTGGGCGCGGATCGGCCAACCGCATTGTGCATCGTGTGGCGAGCGTGTGGTAAGTGAATCTCCCAGCACCGCGACGGAACAGCTCATCGCCGAATTCGGCGGTCGGCATCTGCTCATCACCTTCCCGTTGCCGCGCTCCGAGCATCCGGATCACGATCTCCTTTTGGAGAATCTCATGGCCATGGGGTTCGTGCGTATCATGGCCGAGGGAGCGGTGCATCGTCTCGAAGAGCTCCCATCCGACATACGTCTCGACTCGGCAGACGTTTCAGTAGTCGTTGACAGAGTGAAGGCGACCCCGGCGATGCGCAGTCGCATCGCGGACTCCCTCGCGGTAGCGTTCGCCGAGGGCAATGGGTTTGCCGAAACCGTCTGCGATGAGACCCGACGGCAGTTCTCCCACCGACCACGGTGCATCGCCTGCGGCAAGCCGGGCGTGGTGCTCTCGCCCAACCTCTTTTCGTTCAACAACCCCCGAGGTGCCTGTGAGACGTGCAACGGCTTCGGCGCAGTGCTCGAATATGATGAGTCGCTCATAGTTCCCGATGCAAACCGCGCACTTGCCGATGGGGCGATCGATCCCTGGACCAAGCCGCGTTACGTCGGTCGACGCCGCCTCTTGCGTGAAGTCGCTACCAAACAACGTATACCATTCGAGAAACCGTGGAAAAGCTTGAGTGGTAGTCACCGGAGTCTCTTATTGGCGGGCAAGTCTGGTCGCTTTCAAGGGGTCCTGCCGTTTCTTCGCGCGCTCGAGCGCAAGCGCTACAAGCAGTACATCAGAGTGTTTCTCCGCCAATACCAAAAAGCCCACACGTGTCCGTCGTGCAACGGCAACCGCCTGCGACTCGAAGCGGCGGTGGTGCGGATTGGCGACCAAACAATTGGCGGAATCGCTGCGGCGACACCGGGAGCGGTACTCGCCTGGCTCAGAAGCCTCGACCTGACACCGTTCGACCGCGACGTCGCCGATTCCATTTTCAAGGAGTTGACTGCGCGACTGACGTTCATGGAAGACGTCGGCTTGGGATACCTCACGCTTTCACGTCTAACACGCACGCTGTCCGGCGGCGAAGCGCAACGCATCGCCTTGGCCAACGCGCTCGGCTCCCGACTCGTCGACACGCTCTACGTCCTCGATGAACCATCCATCGGCTTGCACCCGCGGGATATCGATCGCCTCGTTGGCTTGCTCAAGCGCTTGCGTGACGCGGGAAACACCGTTGTGGTCGTGGAACACGATCCCGCCACGATGGCCGCGGCCGACCACATGGTCGAGTTGGGACCGGGAAGCGGTGCGTCGGGCGGAGAACTGGTCTTTGCGGGTCCGATGGCGGATGCGGCGTCGGCCGGCACGTTGACGGCTGCGTATTTGTCGGGCGAGAAAACCATACCGGTCCCCAGCGCGCGCCGGCACGCAGGGCCGAGATGGCTGACGGTACACGGAGCCTCACTCCACAATCTCCAGGCGATCGACGTCGCAATTCCCCTCGGCACCCTCACCGCCGTCACCGGCGTTTCCGGATCGGGGAAGTCGACTCTGGTGCACGACGTCTTGTATCGCCAGCTGGCACTCCGCCTCAAGGGGGCACACGGAGCCAAGCAACACCTCGGCGAAGCCGTGGGCGCAGTGAAAGAGATTACCGGGTTCGAGGCGTTGAACGACGTCGTGTTGATGGACCAATCACCCATCGGACGTTCACCCCGTTCGAACCCGATCACGTACGTGAAAGCGTTCGACGAGATACGCCAACTCTTCGCCGCCCAACCCCTGTCTCGCGCTCGGGGATATTCACAGACCACGTTCAGCTTCAACGCGACACAGGGGGGTCGATGCACCGAGTGCCAAGGAGCCGGCCACGTGCAGATCGAAATGGTGTTTCTGGCCGACGTGTTCGTTCCGTGCGACGCGTGCGGTGGGACGCGATTCAATCGCGAGGTGCTCGACATTCGCATCAAGGGACTCTCGATTCACGAGGTCCTCCAGCTCACCGTCGACGAAGCAATCCAGCGTTTTCGCCACCAAGCCAAACTGGGTCGGACGCTGTGGCACCTGCAGCAGGTGGGACTGGGGTATCTCCGCCTCGGCCAACCGGCCACCACACTGTCCGGTGGCGAAGCACAACGCCTCAAGATCGCGCGGCAGCTGGCAAATGTGACCCGCAAGAAGGAACGACGTCTGTACATTCTTGACGAGCCCACCACCGGGCTGCACCTGGACGATGTTCTGACGTTGCTGCGAGTGCTCGACCGCCTGGTCGACGCGGGGCACACTGTCGTGGTCATCGAACACCACATCGACGTCATCAAGAGAGCCGATTGGATCATCGATATGGGCCCGGAGGGAGGAGACGCCGGCGGTCGAATCGTGGCCCAAGGCACTCCGGAAGATGTGGCGACCACGAACACCCACACGGCCCGGTACTTGAAGCGAGCGCTCGAGGTTTCGCGTGAAAGCGCCGAGGCGCAGGCAGTACCGACATGACCGGCAACACAAACTCTCAAAATCCATTGACCGTTGCACTCGCCCGTACAATCTTACGCTCCATGCGCTACTTCATTGCTTGTTTACTCCTGCTGTTCCCCGCTCCACCCGCCTTCGCTCAAGACCAGAACACCACCGGATCGGTTCCGTCATACCGACTCCGCCCCGGCGACGTCCTTGTGATCACTGTGTGGGGACAGGAAGCGTACTCGGGCGAGTTCAAGGTGGACGAAACCGGTCACATTCCCTATCCGGTTCTGGGAGAGATCGACACGCGCGACAAGACCGTGACACAGATTCGCGAGGAGATCAAGGCTGGGTTGGAGCAGATCTTCAACGACCCCTTCGTCACGGTCAACCCACAGTTCAGCATCGCGGTGCTGGGGGAGGTACGTAGCCCGGGATTGTTCCCCGTGGACCCGACGCTCACGGTGCTCGACATCGTGGCGATGGCGGGGGGTCCCAGTCCAAACGGGAACATCAACAAGATCCAACTCCTGCGTGGGGGGCAGACTTTGGACTTGCGACTAGAGCAGGACCGCGTAGGCGCTCTCACGCTGCAGCAGGTCGGACTCCGCTCGGGCGATCAGATCATGGTAGCCCGGCGCGGCTTCACCGGAGACGACCTCCGCACCCTGCTGAGTATCCTCCAATTGGGGCTGTCGGTGGCGATACTCGTTACGACCCTGAGCAACTGACCGATCGCTTGAAAGTACCGGGTGCGGTGATTAGACTCGATTGCCGTCCGTGGAACACGTAGCGGACCGGTCCCGAGTAGCTCAGTTGGTAGAGCAGACGGCTGTTAACCGTCGGGTCGGGGGTTCGAGTCCCTCCTCGGGAGCCTTTTGAAAAGCAGGGAGCGGGGAGCTGGGAGCTGGGAGCGGAACAACGACACCAACAAAAACGCCCGACCACTGGCCGGGCGTTTCACTTCTACAACCCCTACGACTGCTCCCTGCTCCTTCTTAGGACCCGATCTTGATCTGCCGCGGCTTTGCCGTGGCGGCCTTGGGCAGGGTGACCGTCAGGATCCCGTCCGAGAACTTGGCGGAGATGTTGTCGGTAGCGACACCGCGCGGCAGGCTGAAGCTCCGGTGGAACCGTCCATACCGCCTCTCGAGAACATAGCGACCCGAATCGGCCTTTCCTTCCTCGCGCTCTTCCTTCTTCTCACCACTCAGGGAAAGAACCCCGTTCTCGATGGTGATGTACACATCGTCCTGGGTGAGACCCGGCAGTTCCGCACTCACGATGAACTCGTTGTCGGTCTCCCGGACATCGACCGCCGGCGACCAGGCCGTCAGCGTCGGAGCTAAGAAAGTGGTGCCGAACAAGCGGTCGAACTCCCGCCCGCCGTCGAAAACATCCCAACCGACTCGAGCCGCCGGGCTCAACCTGTTGCGCTTCAATACTGGAAACATCTGTGACCTCCAATGGTTTTTATGGGCTTCTCCGGCGGCGGATTCGCCACCGCACTCGATCACTCACATATGCAACGGTGATGCCAAGGAAAAGCTGCCAAAATAGCAGTAAAATGACATACTCTGCTGCCTATACGAGCCAATTTGGCAGTCACATGAGCGTTCGAATGCCAGGCTGGCCCCGACTACACCAATTCCTCGACGGACTCCCGAATGTCCGTCAGGCATTGCTCCATTCGATCCCGATGCGTGCGGAACGACAGCACGCAGAGGCGGAGCGTGAATCTGCCGCCGAGCGATGTTGCGGTGAGGTACACGTTGCGCCGCCCGTTCACCGCGTCGAGCAACTGCCGATTGAGCGCATTGACGTCGTCCTCTGCTCGGCCCGGGGGAACGAGCCGGAACGCGGCCAGCGAGAGCCGCGGCTCAGCGACGATTTCCATGTGGGGGATGGTTCTCAGTTCGTCCACGGCCCACGTGGTGAGATCGAGCTTCTCATCCAGGCTCGCTCTGAACGTTTCGATCCCATACATCTTGATGGGCAACCAGACGCGAAGCCCCCGGAAGTCTCGCGACAATTCAGGCGACAGTTCGCAGAAATCGATGAACTCCGCATCGTGCTGCATCGGAGGCATGTAATCGGCAAGGGTGGTGTGCGCGCGCCGGAGGGCGGCGGTGTCGCGTACGAGCAGCGACCCAATACCGTATGGGAGAAACAGCCCCTTGTGCGGATCGAGCACGATGGAGTCGGCTCGCTCGATTCCACGCATGGCCGCCCGCCCTCGCTGCGTCAGCACAAAAAAACCACCGTACGCGGCATCGACGTGCAGCCAGAGCTTTTCTCGCACGGCGAGGTCGGCTACGGCGTTCAGGTCGTCTATGGCACCGGTGTTCGTCGTGCCCGCACTTGCTACCACCATGAACGGCTCGAATCCGGCATCGCGATCCTTGTTGACACGTTGCTGCAAGGCGTCCAAACGCATCTCGAATTGCTCGTTGCTCGGAATTTCCCGAACGTTCTCATGCGGGAACCCCGCCAGGACCGCCGCCTTGTGGACCGAGTGATGCGTTTGGTCGGAGGTGTAAATGGTTCCCCGGAGAAAATTATCCGGCAGGCGCTCCCGCCGTGCAGTCACCATCGCCGTGAAGTTTGCGAGCGATCCGCCGCTCGTGAGAATGCCGCCGGCGCCGGCGGGGTACCCGACAATCTCACAAAACCATCGTACCACGTTGATCTCGAGCTGCACCAACCCGGGGGCCGCCACCCACACGCCGACATACCGATTGACAGCGTTGGCGATGTAATCGGCGAGGGCCGACGAGAACACTCCACCACCGGGGATATACGCCAGATACCCGGGGCCGGCGGTGTTGTAGGAAACCGGCACGGCTTGATCGAACAACAAATCCAGCAGCTCGGTGAATGCGGTCCCCCGTTCAGGAAGCGACTCGGCGAGCGCACGCGCGACGGCCGCGCCGTCTTCTGTATACGTTGCCGGTTGACTCGGTAACGATGCTATATGATCGATCACACGTTGCGTCGTCCGATCGGCCATCGCGCGCATTTCTTCTGCTGACGGTTCCAGCGGGTACACGGAATCGGTCATTTTATTCGGACTTCGTCTTTGTCTGGGGTGCGTCGGCAAAAGATAGCCACCGGAAAGCCACTCTGTGTCCTCTGTGGCAAAAAACCGCCAAAGGGTACATCATTTGAGGATACTGTCATCTAATTCGGAGACCGAGCAGCATGCGTCGTATTCTCAGCATTATCATCGTTTGCGTCGGCTGGAATTCGACAGCCGGATCCGCTCAGGTCGATCCTCAGCGACCGTTTGGGACCTTGCGGGAACAGGCGGCCGTGCGTCAGGCGTGGCTGCGCGAGCGCCTTGAAACAAACTTGCCCAAAGTCATGCGAGACCACCGCGTGGACATGTGGGTCATCGCGATGCGCGAGTACAACGAAGATCCCGTGTTTCGGGCACTCGTGTCTCCCACGACGCTGGCGGCCCGCCGCCGTACCATCTACGTCTTTTTCGATCGCGGCGTCGAAGGAGTGGAGCGGTTGGCGCTCGGCGGAACATCCCAAGGCGGTCTCTACGAGGCCATTCGCGACACCGAAGCCGCGCCCGACGGACGTTCGCGGGAATTGTGGGGTAGCGCGCAATGGGATCTGCTGGCACGTGTCGTACGCGAACGCGACCCCCGCCGCATCGCCGTCAACATCGCGTACGAGCACAACTTCGCGGACGGACTCAGCGCGGGAGAATGGCAACAAATGCGCGAGGCACTTGGGGACCAACTGGCTGCGCGAATTGTACACGAGCCGCGGCTCGCGATCGATTATTTGGCCCTGCGGGTTCCCAGCATGACGCAAGTGTACCGAAGGATGCAGCTCGTGGTACACGATATCATCACTACCGCATTCTCCAATCAAGTCATTACCCCCGGCGTCACCACGACCGACGAGGTGGCGTGGTGGATGCGGCAACGGGTTAACGATCTCGGACTGGGAAGCTGGTTTCATCCGTCGGTGAACCTCCAACGTCGAGAGGGGGAGCCCGTCACCCAGGTGATCCAACGGGGCGACGTGCTTCATTGTGACTTCGGCATAGTCGCACTTGGCCTCGCGACGGACACACAACACATGGCCTACGTGTTGCAAGAAGGGGAATCGGATGCGCCGGAAGGCTTGCGTCGCGCCTTGGCCAACACCAACAAGTTGCAAGACATTCTGCTCGAGGAAATGCGCGTGGGGCGTTCGGGAGACCAGGTGCTCAGCGCGGTGCTCGACAAGATGCGTGCGGCGGGATTGAACGGAACGATGTACACACACCCTATCGGCGACCACGGTCACGGTGCCGGACCCTTGATCGGACTGTGGGACCGACAGGACGGCGTTCCCGGACGGGGCGACGTGCCCGTGCTGGCCAACATGTGGTTTTCGACCGAGATGCAGGTCACGACGCCCGTGCCCGAGTGGGACGGTCAGGCGGTGCGCATGATGCAAGAGGAAGAGGCCGAAGTAACGGCGGACGGTACGGTGCGCTGGGTGCTGCGGCGGCAAACGGAATTACATCTCGTACGCTGAAGTAGGTTTGAGGTGTTAGGTGTTAGGTTTTAGGTTCTAAGGCCCAACACCTAATACCTAGAACCCAACACCTGTGAAGACCCTGCACGACCTTCCCACTCCAGCGCTACTGCTGGATCTCGATCGGCTCGAGCGAAACCTCGAATGGATGGCCAACCGTGCGAAAGAATTGGGCGTGTCGCTCCGCCCGCACATCAAGACGCACAAATGCATCGAGATTGCACAGCGGCAACGGGACCTGGGTGCAACCGGCATAACGGTTTCCACGCTTTATGAGGCGCGCGTATTCGCCGACCACGGATTCCAAGACATCACCTGGGCGTTTCCAGTCATACCGAGTCGTATTCCCGACGTCGTGGACCTGGCCAAGCGCATTCAGCTGCAAGTCGTCGTCGATACCGCGGCGGCCGTCGCCGCCCTCCACGCCAGCGGCCACCCGCTGCGCGTGCTTCTGAAAGTAGACTGCGGTTACCATCGCGCCGGAGTCGATCCACTGAGCGATCACGCCATACAGGTGGCCGAGGCCATTGCGGAGTCCTCATCCCTGCGATTCGACGGCATCTTGTCCCATTCCGGTCACGCATACGACACAAAGAATGCATTGCAGACAGCGGAGATCGCCGAGCAAGAACGTTCCGTGATGGCACGCTTCGGCGAACGTCTGCGGGCCGCGGGGATCGAAACCCCCACCGTGAGCGTAGGGTCCACGCCGTCGGCGCGTGTGGTGCGTGACCTGACGGGTGTGACGGAGATGCGCCCCGGTAACTACGCCTTGTTCGATTACACGCAGGTTACGTTGGGATCGTGCGCGGCGGCCGACTGCGCGGTTACGGTCCTCTCGAGCGTCGTTTCCTCGCAACCGAACGGTGCCCACGCCATTCTCGACGCCGGCGCACTGGCGCTCTCGAAGGATCCGGGACCAGGCTCGCCACATCCTCCGACGATGGGAGAGACCTATCAGGATTATGAGGCGGGCATTCTCAACGAGGACATGAGGCTCATTGGCGTGAGTCAGGAGCACGGTCGATTGAACCACACGTTGCCGGTGGGCGAACGGGTACGCATCTTGCCAAATCATTCCTGCCTCACCGTGGCCGAGTTCGATGAGTGCCATGTGGTACGAGGCACCGAAGTCGTGGATCGGTGGAAGATTTGGCGGGGGAGGGATTAGGACGGGGGTCGGGAGGCGGGTAATGCAGCGTGAATCAATAGCGGCTCGCCCTCCGGCGTTGTTATGGACTGCCGGCGGATTCCATCTGACCACTGCCTACTGCCCACTGCCTACTCGGTGAGCAGTCCCTCCTCTCCGCCCTAATGAATCGAGTACTCACAACC
>CAYLZR010000010.1:0-1374 GCA_964388145.1 uncultured Gemmatimonadaceae bacterium
ATGGACGCAACAAGATGCTACTAAGCGGAGTAGTTGGGTTTGGTATTTCAGGGAGGAAGCCTTTGGTTCGCACGCATGGACCGTACATAGCGTCCGTTATCGATGCCCCTTGCTGCCCCTCGATGCCCCCGTGCCCCGTGCCCCTGTGCCGCTGTGCCCCTGTGCCCCCCCGCTGCCCCTCGATCCCCGCAACTACGCCCCCACCGCCAACTCCGTTTCCTCATCCGCCGCCACACCGCCAAAGCGCCGCTCGCGCGCCCGGAAATCGGCCAGCGCAGTCGCGAGGGCGTCGCGCCGGAAGTCTGGCCACTGGGTTTGCGCGAAGTAGAGTTCGGTGTACGCCAATTCCCACAGCATGAAATCGGAGAGCCGGCGCTCGCCGGCCGTACGGATCAGAAGATCGGGCATGGCGACGCCGCCCGTGACGGCCTGGGTGAGGAGTTCTTCGGTCATCTGTTCCGGCGCCAACTCACCGGCCCAAACACGTCGTGCAAGCTCACGTGTCGCCCGGGCGACTTCGGCGCGCGCACTGTAATCAATTGCCAATCGGAGATGCAGTCTGGTGCCACCGGCGGTGTCACGCTCGAGTTGTTTCAATGCACGCAACGCCGGGATCGGGATGCGATCTCGTCGGCCGATGGCCGTGACCCGGACGCCGCGGCTGATCAACTCATTGCGCTCGGTCACGCAGTAGCGCTTCAGGAGCCAAAAAAGCCGTCCCACTTCCATGCGTGGCCGCTTCCAGTTGTCCGACGAGAACGCATAGAGCGTGAGTACGCTCACACCGAGATCGGGGGCCGCGCGGACGATGCGGCGAACGCTTTCCACGCCCTCCACGTGCCCACGCCACCTTGGCATGCCTCGGGATCGCGCCCAGCGACCATTTCCGTCCATGATGATGGCAACGTGCAATCCGGTCATTCTCGCTCCAATGCGTCGCGCGTAGCGCTGAGTATCGATTCCATTTGTTGCAGATAGGTGTCGAGCGCGCGTCGACCCTTTGCGGTGAGACGATATTCTGTTCGCGGCTTCCGGTCCTCGAATCCTTTCGTGACCTTGATGTATCCCGCATCCTCGAGCTTGCGGGCATGGACGCTCAAGTTCCCGTCGGTAGTCTTGAGCACCGCCTTCAACTCGGCGAATGTTTGCCGGTCGTTTGCCGCCAGCGCCGACACGATGCCGAGTCGTCGGCGTTCGTGAATGATCTGGTCGAGACCGTCGATAACCGAGTCAGCCGCCATGTCGCTGCACGATGTAGAATCCAAACGCGACGTGGACGCCACCAAACCCCACGGCCAGGAGAACGAGTCCAAGGTCGGACCGAAGCAACGCCACTGCTCCCAGTGCCAGCATGGTCAAACCCATCCACCGTAT
>CAYLZR010000010.1:1474-7403 GCA_964388145.1 uncultured Gemmatimonadaceae bacterium
ACCCGCCGCCCAGGCGAGCCACGACGCGATGAGCCCGATGGCCCCGATGGCGATGACCCCCCATCCGGAGACCGCCGTGAAAGTAGAGGCGGATTCCATCGTTTGACGGATGTATGCGAGCGTCTCTTCAGCCTGTTCGCGGGCGGGATGGGTCGGAATCGACACGGCCGTTCTCCTTGGATAGCACAAAGGACTTTGTAATATAAAGTAGAGTGAAACGGCGTTACCGCAAGGGTTTGCGGCACCGCCGGCCTTGTGGGAACGGGGCCTGGAAGGGCACCTCGCAGGCTTCTGGTGGTATTCAAGGTCTTGAGCGAGCGAAAAGACAATGGTAAGATCCTGCCGTCTCAGCACAGGTGGATTATGTCACTCCTCTCGGTTCAAGGTGTTTCAAAGGAGTTTCACGGCATCGTCGCGGTAAGCGAGGTGTCGTTCGAGGTCGGGCGTGGTGAGGTGGTGGGGTTCCTCGGGCCGAATGGCGCGGGGAAATCGACCACGATGCGCATGATCACCCAGTTTTACGATCCCGACCAAGGCGAGATCCTCCTGGACGGGGTGGGGTTGGGCGACGATCCGTTGGCGGCCAAGCGGCGCATTGGGTATTTGCCGGAGAACAATCCTCTCTACACCGAGATGCTCGTCGTCGATTATCTCGACTTCATCGCCCAGTTGCGGGAGATTGCGGACCCGGGTCGGGCCATCGACGAGGCGGTAAGCGCAACGGGCGTCGAAGAGGTGTACTATCGACCGATCGGTGAGCTCTCGAAGGGATTCCGCCAGCGAGTGGGCCTTGCCCAGGCCATTCTCCACCGGCCCGACTTACTGGTGCTCGACGAGCCGACAGAGGGCCTCGATCCGAGCCAGCGGCTGGAGATCCGCCGGTTGATCGGACACCTGGGGCAGGATCGCACGGTGATCTTGTCCACGCACGTGTTGTCCGAGGTGCGCGACACTTGTTCGCGTCTCCTCATCATTAATAACGGGAGGATGGTTGCCGACGGCTCGGTGGCCGAGCTAACGGCCCAGGCTAGCGGTAGAGTACACGTACTGATCGAGATTGCGGGTGACGATGTGGCGACGGGCATCGCGGGGCTGGCCGGCGTCGTCGAAGTCGTGCAGCGTGAGGCGTCGGAGGACAACCGGACCGCTTTGCTGGTTGCGGCCGACGGGGGAACGGACGTGCGGCCCGACATCTTCGGCTTGGCGCGGGATCGCGGTTGGACGCTCTACGAGTTGCACGAGGAGCCGAGGAGTCTCGAGGATCTCTTCCTCCAATTGACCGAAGACACCCCCAACGGGGTGGGGGTGGCAACCGAAGAACCTCAGGAAGCGGGACAAACACAGTGAATGCGATTTGGGCCGTAGCACGCCGCGAGTTGAGGGCGTTGTTTGATCAACCAACCGGATACATCCTGCTGGTGGTCTTTCTTGCGATCAACGATTTCTTGTTTTTCCGGCAAGCCTATCTATTCCGCGTGGCCTCGCTGCGTCCGATGCTCGATTTGCTGCCGTGGCTTTTTTTGTTTTTCGTTCCGGCGGTTACGATGCGCTCGTTCGCGGAAGACATTCGCACGGGTACCCTCGAAGTCGTTCTGGCGCAGCCGATCACCGAGTTGCAACTCTTGATCGGAAAGTACCTGGGCCAGTTAGTGTTCGTGTGGTTTGCGCTGGCGCTGACGTTGCCGATTCCCGTGGGGCTGTCGTTGGGTGCCGACTTGCACGCCGGGGTCATTGTCGCACAGTACGTCGGAGCGGGTTTGCTGGCCGCGGCGTTCACCGCGGTGGGTGTGTGGACGTCGATCCTCACGCGCAATCAAATCACCGCGTTCATGATCGGCGTGGCGGTGATGTTCCTGTTGATCTTGATCGGCCTCGACCCGGTGTTGGTCGGGCTGCCACCCGCCCTCAACGCCATTGTCGGGCGGTTGGGGGTGATTTCGCATTTTCGGGATATCGCTCGCGGCGTAATCGATCTGCGCGATGCGGTGTACTTCATCACGCTCTGTGGCATGTTCCTCTCGCTGGCGTATCTCGCGTTGATGGGGCTGAAGCTGAGCCGCAAAGGCGAGCGCCGGCGCCGGCTACGCATGGCCACGGTGTTGGTCGTTGCGGGCCTGGTGATCGTCAACTTGTTCGGGCGGCACATACGTGGCCGACTGGATCTCACCCCGGGACGGGCGTACACGCTCTCCTCCGCCACTCGTGATCTGCTCGGTGATCTCGATGACATCGTGACAATGAAGCTCTTCGTATCCGACGAATTGCCTCCTGAAGTTTCAATGTTACGACGCGACCTCGACGACTTGATGCGCGATTACCGGAACGCGGGCAACGGAATGGTGCGGGTGATTGTTCGGGATCCCGCTGATGATTCGACCGCCCTCGACGATGCTAGGTCGCTCGGTATTCCGCCGGTACAGTTCAACGTGATGGGCGAAGCGCAACTGACGGTGCGCGAGGGATACCTTGGCATTGCCATCCAATACGCCGATCAGTCGGAGATCATTCCGTTCATTCTGCGCACGGACGACCTCGAATATCGACTGTCGTCGTTCATTCGCGGGATGACACTGGAGGACCAGCAGAAAATTGCGATCTACATCGCACCCACGCGTCAGCCGGCTTTGGCGGAGCGGTCGTTCAATACGTTCCGCAGCAATCTGCAGCAAACCTACGACGTCGTAACGCTCAACCTGCCGGCCGACAGCCAACCGGCCGACGACGTGGAGGTCCTCGTCCTCATCGGGGCACCGGAAACCCTCCCGGCGGATCAGATGGACCGTCTTCGTGCATTTCTGGATCGGGGGGGAAGCGTTTTCGTGCTGGCCGACGGCATGGCCCGTCCGGGCCAGCAGGAGTTCGTTTTTCCACAGGATGTTTTATGGAACGATCTGCTGGAGCCGTATGGAGTGGTGGTGGAATCCAAAATGGTGTTCGACGTCCTTTCCAACGAGCAGATTCAACTTCCAACACAGTTCGGCATGATGATCGCGCCCTACCCGCTGTGGATTCGGGCGCTCAGCACCCGAGCCGCTCCGATCAACGCGGACCTGGATGTGGTGTTCATGGCCTGGGCCAGCTCGCTCGATACGTCGTCGGCGACTTCAGGGACGCTGACACCACTTTTTAGAACGTCCGAGGGCGCCGGCGTGGACAGTCTCATGTCGATGCTCGCCCCCCGACGTCAATTTCCCCGAACGGGACTCGGTGTACGGCTGCTCGCCGTCATGGTGAATCCCGCGGCCGTGGACGAGTTTGACGGCCCCAGCGGGCGGGTCGTGGTTGTTGGGAACTCGGACCTGCTGCAGGATCGGTTTCTCCAGTCCAATCCCACGAACCTGGCGTTCGGTCTCAACGCCGTGGATTGGTTGGCGCAGGACGACGCCTTGATCGGCATTCGGGCAAAGACCCGAACTCCTCCGTCGCTGGTATTCACGAGTGAAAGGACGCGTGACCTTGTGAAGCATGGGAATGTGATCGGTGTCCCGGTCATTCTCGTGCTGCTCGCCGTACTGCGCTTGGTCAAGCGGAATCAATTGACGCGGAGACGTTACCATCGGTCGTCGGTGTCGGAGGTGTCAGCATGAGCCGCGACCGACTGAAGCAAATCGCCTTCGCGCTAGCCGCGCTGATCCTCCTGTGGGGTGCCGTGGAAATCTTGCGCGGCGGGTTCGACGAGGTCACCGGTGATTTCACGATTCCGGTGGTTGCCCAAGCAGACGCCGATTCGGTGGTGTTCGAAAGGGCGGCCGATACGGTCGTGCTTGCCAAACAGGGTGAAGAGTGGACGGTCAACGGACACCGCGCGGCAGCGAGCGGCGTGAGCGACTTCTTTGGCCTGCTGGAAACAGCTCCACGTGGTCAACTTATCGCGCAGAGCGTCGATACCCACGGGCGTCTCGCGATCGACGATAGCACGGCGCGGGTATTCCGCATCTTCGGGAACGGTGACACGCTGGCCCACATGTTGGTTGGGAAAAGGGCGCCCGGTTTCCAGGATAGCTACTTCAGACACTCCGGCGAAGCGGCCGTGTACTCCGTCCGTACGAGAATTGCCACGTATGTGGATCGCAACGTCGATGATTGGCGTGACCGCTCGATTGCGCAGATTGACACGAGTGTCGTGTCAAGCGCCGAGGTCGTCTTGGGTGGCCAAAGCTATCTGCTGCGGCGGGATGGAGACGCGTGGCAAATGCCGGACGGTCAAGCGCCCGACTCGGCGGTGATGGTCAACCTGTTGCGGGAATACACGTCACTCTCTGCTACCGGGTTCCGCGGATCCGACGACGACCCCTTCGACTTCGATCGGCCCGATCGGCGTGCCGTGTTGCGGGACGCCGCGGGGGACGTCCTGCTCGAGCTGGCGTTCGATTCCATCCTGTCGGGTTTTTGGGTGCGCAAGACCGGGGACTCAGCCGTTTATCGGTTGAGCAATTTCACCGTGAATCGCATGACGCCGTCCGACAGCGCACTGCGGGGGAACTAATCAGCAGTTTTACCTCGTCGTGACGAGTATGACCGTGCCCGCTACACTGGTCCCCCACCGCATGGTGGCATCGGGCGCGCTCAAGAAAAGTATTTCCTGGATACTCTCGATGGAGATGTTCACCAGCCCCGACGGGTCTCTACTCCATGGGGCGTCGTTGCGGTAGATCGCCGGAGGGCCGGACCTTCCGCGCGGCGTCAGCCAGGACGGCCGAAGCCGCTGTACGACTTGAAGGGCGTTGGACAGCCCGGGGAGGTCGGCAACTTCAGCGGCGACGATCCGGTCGCGGCTACGTCTGGGTCCACTCGACCCGCCACCGGAAGCGCACGCGCCGGCGATAACCACGATCGCGAGCAAAGAGATGAGGCGGATACGTCGCATGTTTCCCTCCGAAATGATAGTGCGGGACCAGACGCGGTGTTCACGCAGCCAAGCCGGCACCGGATCTGCGTTGATGACAATTAACTCCCGACCATAATGGGCAAGCCGTGCCACCCGATGTCAAGCCGAATCGACAATACGACGAGCGCGACGGAAGATGCGGTGCCACATGACTCGAGTGAGTCGTCCCGTGTTGGTATTCTGGCGCGACGGGTGATAGGAACACAGCAGGGTGGTGCCATCGGGGAGTACCGTCTCGGCGCCGTGGTGAAAAGCGGGCCGTTCGGCAGGTGAGAGTCGATCCCACCACCCTGATGTCTTGAGCCAGGCCTCGTACCCGATTCTCCCCAGTGGGACGATGAGCGTCACATTCCGTAACAGCGAAAGCTCGGACTCGAGATACGGACGACAGTTCGTCATTTCCTGGGTCGTCGGTTTGTTTTGCGGCGGGGCGCACCGCGCGGCGGCGGTGACATAACAGTCCGAAAGCTCGAGTCCGTCGTCTCGGGAAACCGAACCTGGCTGATTGGCGAAACCAAAGCGGAACAACGCCTGGTAAAGCCAGTCGCCGGAGGAGTCGCCGGTGAACATGCGGCCCGTGCGATTGGCACCATGTGCGGCCGGCGCCAACCCGACAATGAGCATGCGGGCGTTCGGGTCGCCGAATCCGGGCACGGGCTTGCCCCAATACGTCGAGTCGCGGAACTCCAGCTTCTTGACCCGGGCGATTGCCTTGCGGTGTTCCACCAATCGTGGGCATCGGGTGCAGCGGATGATCGAGCGTTGCAGCTGGTCGAGAGTTTTCATGGGCGGCAGTGGAGGCAGTGGAGGCAGAGGAGGCCCGCTGCCCCTCCTGCCTCCACTGCCTCTCCTGCCGGGGGTGGTGGTAGGGGGCGGCTAGATATCCAGATTCTTCACGTACCTCGCGTTTTCTTCTATGAACGCCCGGCGCGGTTCGACCTCGTCGCCCATCAGCTTCTCGAACAGTTGTGAAGCGTTGAAAGCCTCTTCGATCTCGACGCGCAGGATCGTGCGCGATGCCGGATCCATGGTCGTCTTCCA
>CAYLZR010000010.1:7503-27659 GCA_964388145.1 uncultured Gemmatimonadaceae bacterium
GTCCGGATGTGCGCGCCGTCCACGTCGGCGTCGGTCATGATAATGATCTTGTGGTAACGGGCGTCGTCCAATTTGAAGTCATCACCGCCCAAACCGGTACCGATTGCCGTGATCATCGCGCGGATTTCGACGTTGGATAAGATCTTGTCAATCCGCGATTTCTGTACGTTGAGGATCTTGCCCCGCAGTGGAAGAATCGCTTGATATCCGCGGTCGCGTCCCTGTTTGGCGGAACCGCCGGCGCTGTCACCCTCGACGAGGTACAGCTCGCTGATCGACGGATCGGAGACGGAGCAGTCCGCCAGTTTGCCGGGTAGGACGCCACCCTCGAGCGCGCTCTTCTTCCGCACTAATTCACGGGCCTTCTTGGCGGCTTCCCTCGCGCGCGCGGCGCTCGTTGCTTTTTCGATGACCGCCTTGGCGACGCTCGGATTCTCGTTCATGAAATTGCCGAGGTGCTCGTAGACTACGGTCTTGACGATGCTCTCGACTTCGCTGTTGCCAAGTTTTGTCTTTGTCTGTCCTTCGAATTGCGGCTCGAGCACTTTGACGTGAATCACGGCCGTCAATCCCTCGCGGACGTCGTCGCCGGTGAGCGTGAAATTCTCCTTCTTGAGCGAGCCTCGCACCTTCACCACTTCGTTGATTGCACGGGTCAGCGCGGAGCGGAAACCGGTGAGGTGCGTTCCCCCTTCGTGCGTGTTGATGTTGTTGACGAAGGAGAACGTGTTCTCGGAGTAACCGTCGCCGTACTGCATGGCGATGTCGATCTCCACGTCGTTCTTGGCCGCGACGATGCTGATGGGCTTTGGGTGCAGCGGTTTGCGGTTGCCGCCGAGGAAGGTGACGAATTCGGGCAAGCCTTTCTTGAACAAAAAGGTCTCTTCACGCGGCTTTTTGCCCCGATGGTCTGCGATACTCAGGCTCGTCCCGGCGTTGAGATATGCGAGTTCTCGGAGCCGATTCGCGAGTGTCTCGAAGTCGTACCGCGTTTCCGTGAAGATTTCCGAATCGGGTTTGAACGTGATCTTGGTGCCGGTTGTTTTTGTCTTTCCGAGGACTTCGATGGCCTGTGTGGTTGTGCCACGCGCAAAGGCCATGTGGTGCTCATGACCATCGCGGCTCACCCAAACGTCGAGTTTTTCCGACAGGGCGGTGACTACCGAAACGCCGACGCCGTGGAGTCCTCCGGAAACCTTATAGGTGCTCTTGTCGAATTTGCCGCCGGCGTGGAGCATGGTCATGGCGATCTCGAGGCCGGGTTTCTTCTCGGTCTTGTGGATATCGACCGGGATACCACGGCCGTTGTCCACAACGGTGACGGAGTCGTCCGCGTTGATCGTCAACTCGATCTTCGTGCAGAAACCTGCCAACGCTTCGTCGATGGAGTTGTCTATCACCTCGTACACGAGATGATGCAGGCCCCGGGAGGAAGTCGAACCGATGTACATGCTTGGCCGCTTCCGAACCGCATCGAGTCCTTTCAGTACTTGAATGGAATCGGAGTTGTATGACGTCTCTCCGCTCGGCTCCGCTTTTTTGCTACGTTTCTTCGCCATTCATTCCTCTTTCAGCTATTGGCTGCTTCATGATTGACGTGACTGTCGGTTGCCAACCGTGCCCAGCATCCAGTGAATTCGCTTGATTCGTTTTCCTCTGACGGCCAAGTCTTTGATAATAGTCGGTGACATGAGCTGCAACTCCTGCAACCACGCCGCCGACTCCACCCGCACGCGCAACGTACCACTCTTGTCTACCGAGTCCGGTTCCGATACGCTGGCGACCTGCTCGCCCACGAGTTCCGCCCAATCGTTGACGATGCTCGCCTGGCTGATTCGACGCATTAACCCGTGGCGTCCGAAGTACTCGGTCAGCGTTTCGCCGATCGTGCGTGTGTGCTTACTGCTCAAGCCGTCCTCCCGACATCGTCCATCGAGGGCGCTCGAACAGCTCCGGGGGCACTTCGGAGTCACGGGGCGCGGCCACGATCGCCTGACCCGAGAGGGTATCTCGTATCAATCCGAGAAGCTTTGCCTGTCGGGTATCGTCCAGCTCCACAAAAACATCGTCGTACAGTCCTATGGGGACTTCGCCCGTGGCCTCCGCCAGGGTTTCCGCCTCGATCAATCTGAGAGCGATTGCCGCCGTACGCTGTTGACCTGCCGACCCGTAGGTCCGGAGGCTGTGGGCGCCGAGGGACAATCGTAGATCGTCTCGATGGGGGCCCACCGTCGTCGCGCCGCGGCGCAGATCACGATCGATCGTTGTTGCTAAAAGCTGCTGCAAATCCGAGGCATCCTCCTCTGCACCAGCGGCGTGCCGGCGGTAGCGCATTCCCGCCTCCGCGGGTTCGCCGAGGGCGGAACAGATAGACTTGAAACGCTCCGTCCACCGCTCCACCCATGCGACGCGCATCGACCACACCGTATCTGCCGCCGCGGCAAATGGGGCGTCGAATGCCCGCGCGGCGTCGCCATGCCCCATGCGTAGCGCGGCATTTCGCTGCTTGAGCGCCACGCGCATCGTCGCCAGCTCTTCCAAATACTTCGGGTCGCTGAGCGACAGCAGCACATCGAGATACCGCCTCCGGCCCGCGGGACCGCCGGCCACAATCGCGCGGTCTTCGGGCGAAAACGGCACGGCCGCGATCCGGCCCACAGCAGCACTGAGTCGCCGTGCCGGCTCCCGATCGACGGTCACCTTTTTTCGCTGCCCCGCGACCTCGTATCCCGCGGTGACGCGCACGTGCGCAGATCCGCCAACGAAAAACCCCTCCGTCCCGAATCTCACCAACTCGCGATCCTTGGCGCCCCGAAAAGAGCGGAAGAGCACCAAATAGTAGATCGCTTCGAGCAGGTTGGTCTTACCCTGTCCGTTCGCTCCAACAATGACCACGCCGCTCTCGGGTAGCTCGATATCGAGCGACGCGATGTTCCGAAAGTTTCGGACGGTGAGATCGGTCAGCTGCACACGAGACCCATTCTCGAGTGGGGCGGGGGCGGGATCACCGCGAGGTGCCCAGCCCCGATGCGACGATCCTCAGCGCGCCCAAAAAAAAGCTACGGTACGCCACAGGGCGTGTCGTAGCGATGCTGCGCGTACGCGGTTGCGCATATTGTAAAATACGGAGTTTGGGCTCCCAAATCAACGCACTAAACAGAGTTGCCGTGTGGTATTCGAGGCTTCCAACTCGAGGATGCGGCGCTTCAATTCGACCCCCCCGCCGAAGCCGCCGAGGCGGCCGCCCGTGGCCACCACACGGTGGCACGGAATGACGATCGGAATGGGATTGCGGTGGTTCGCGGCACCAACCGCCCGGGCGGCTCTCTGATTTCCCAGGTGCTGGGCGATCTCGCCGTAGGTACGTGTCTCGCCATAGGGGATCCTCTGCAACTCTTGCCACACCAGCATTTGAAATTCGGTACCCTTCGGCGAAATCGGAAAATCGAACTCCTTGCGGCTGCCGGCAAAGTATTCCCCCAGCTCGCCCGCCACGCGACGGTCGAATGTGGTCTCCGGTGCACGAGACGCTGTTCCGCCGAGGTGAATCTCGGTCACCGTATCGCGCTCGACCGTGATGGCCAGTGTGGTCAGCGCGGTGTCGACCTGAAAACGGACGGCTTGGGGTTCTTTCCGGGACGTTTGCTTGGATGGCGGCACTCGGTCTCCAGTCACGTATGGCTGAAGCTAACCAGAGTCCGAAAACGGCGATAGTTTCTACGACCATGCATACCGACGCCGTAAACTGGACGTCGGGTGGAGCGGTGCATTTGCTCGATCAAACGCTGCTCCCCGACGAGACCGTGTTTCTTGAGATCGACACCATCGATGCCATGGTCGAAGCGATACAAGCGCTGCGCGTGCGTGGTGCTCCGCTCATTGGCGTCGCCGCGGTGATGGGAATCGCCGCCGCCGCCCGGCGGGCCGCAATCGACGGATCGGTGTCGCACGACAAAGAGGCGGTGTTGCGCTGGTTGGGAAACGCATGCGATAACACGGCCCGCGCTCGGCCGACGGCGGTGAACCTGGCCTGGGCCGTCGAGCGACTCCGCGAGGCCGTTGTGCAACAGGTTGGCGCAGCGGACGGCGAAGACTCCGCCGAGGTGATGGTCGCGTGCCTGCGCGAAGAGGCGCAGAAGATCTGGGATGAAGACGCCGAGATGTGCCGGGCGATCGGAACCGCAGGCGCCGAGTTGTTTTCGGCAGGGATCTCCATCATGACCCATTGCAACACGGGCATGCTGGCGACCGGCGGTATCGGTACCGCCCTCGGCGTGATCCGCACCGCGTTCGAGCAGGGGAAAGTCACGGGTGTCTACGCCTGTGAGGCCAGACCGCTGCTGCAAGGGAGCCGTCTCACCGCTTGGGAATTGGCTCGCCTCCGGATTCCGTGCACCGTCGTGGTCGATAGCGCCGCGGCCACGGTGATGTCGCAGGAGCGGGTGGGCGCGGTGATTCTCGGCGCCGACCGCATAGCTGCGAACGGCGACGTGGCCAACAAGATCGGCACCCAGAACCTGGCGGTCATCGCCGCCCGACACCGTATTCCTTTTTATGTAGCGGCTCCTCGGAGCACGTTCGATCTCGAAGCGGCCACGGGGGCGGCCATCCCCATCGAGGAACGCGCGGCCGCCGAGGTGCCGACGGCCGACGGGGTGAGCGTGTACAACCCGGCGTTCGACGTCACGCCCGCGGATTTGATTACTGGAATCGTCACCGATATGGGAGTGATACGCCCGCCGTACGAGGAATCGATTCGGGGGTTGTTTGATTGATGGGGCACCGGGCACAGGGGCACAGGGGCACGGGGGCAAGAGACGCAGGGGAGGCAGGGAGTCGGAGGAGTCGCACGTTCCGTCTGCCCATCTGCCCATCTGCCCGTCTGCCCGTCTGCCCGACTGCCCGTCCGCCCGTCCGCCCGCCCAGAACCGCTGACGGAGGAGTAGCGGAAGCGTGAAGTCCGTCCTCGCCATCGACCAGGGCACCACCGGAACGACGTGTATGGTCTTTGCCGAAGACGGGGCCGTCCTGGGACGTGGGTATCGCGAGTTTACCCAATACTTTCCCCAGCCGGGTTGGGTGGAGCACGACGCCGAGGAGATTTGGCAGCGAACGCTGGATGCCGGACGTGAAGCACTAAAGCACGCCGGAACGATACCCACGGCCGTCGGGATCACCAACCAACGGGAAACCATCGTAGCGTGGGACCGGAACACGGGTCAGCCGCTGCATCGGGCGCTGGTGTGGCAGGACCGGCGCACCGCTCAGCGTTGTCGGGAACTCGCGGACCAGTACGGCGGCGAATACATCAGCCGCCGAACCGGGTTGGTGTGGGATCCGTACTTTTCCGGAACCAAGATTGAATGGCTTCTCGAAAACGTTGCGGGACTGCGCGATCGGGCGGCGGCCGGTGAAGTCGCGTTCGGGACCATCGACTCTTGGTTGGTGTACCGGCTCACCTCTGGCGCATCATTCGTTACCGACCACTCCAACGCGTCGCGGACGTTGCTCTACAACATTGATGCGCAGGAGTGGGACGAGGATCTTCTTGCAGTGTTCGGCGTGCCTGCCCACGCGCTGCCGAAAGTGCGGCGGTCGAGCGAGATCGTCGGCACGGTAGACAAGGCTCATCTGGGTTTCGAGGCGCCCATCGCCGGTATCGCCGGCGATCAACAGGCCGCGCTGTACGGGCAGGGGTGCTGGTCTCCCGGTGAGGCCAAGTGCACATACGGAACTGGTGCATTCCTTCTCATGAACGTGGGCACACGTCCGGACGCGGGCCGACCCACGGGCGGGCTGCTGACCACGATCGGCTGCGGAGCGCAGGGGGATCCGGTTTACGCCCTCGAGGGGTCGATCTTCATCGCTGGGGCGGCGGTGCAATGGCTGCGCGACGGTCTGCGAATCATCGAGAACGCCACCGAAACGGAAGCGATGGCGCGGGCCGTGGACAACGCGGGTGGAGTGTATTTCGTGCCCGCGTTTGTGGGGTTGGGCGCGCCGCACTGGGAGTCCGAAGCGCGGGGAACGATCGTCGGTTTGACTCGCGGCACGACCCGCGAGCATCTCGTGCGAGCCGCGCTCGAGGCCATGGCCTATGGCACGCGGGACGTGGCGCGCGCGATGTCGGAAACCTCGGGAATCACGTTGGAGGCGATGAAGGTGGACGGTGGAGCGGCCGCCAACGATTGGTTGATGCAATTTCAATCGGATGTCCTGGGTGTAACTGTGACGCGGCCCGATGTTGTCGAGACGACGGCGCTTGGAGCCGCCGGGCTCGCCGGGTTGGCTACCGGCGTGTGGGACAGCCCGGAGCAATTCGCGGCCAGTCGGACCTACCGCTCGTTCGAGCCCGGTGAGCCGTGGGACGAGGCATATCGCGGATGGCAGCGGGCGGTCAACACGGCGCTTCACTGGGCCCGCAATCGTGACGCTTGACGCGGTCGATGAAATGCGTGTTGTGAAGCTTACGTCAGGAAGCGTTTCGCCTTCCCATTTCTGTGGGCAGACCTTTATATTAAACCCATGAGCCCCAAGGGAAAGTTCTTACTCGGCGCCGGTCTGGTCACGCTCACGGTGGGATTCTTGATGGCTGAGGGCATCAAGGACACCGGCGTGTACTTTTTGACACCGGGAGAGCTGGCGGAGCGCGTAGCATCCAATTCCTCCCTTTATGACGTTGGCATCCGGGTTGGTGGCAACGTCGTCAAGGGGAGCATTACGCGCGACGTCGCGTCTCAAACCATTACGTTCGAGGTTACCGACGGCGACGCCACATTCCCGGTGGTGTACCACGGCCTCGCGCCCGACACTTTCACCGACGAGGTCGAGGTCGTCGTCGAGGGCCGCTTGGGGGTCGAAGGTACGATCCAAGCGACGACCTTATTGGCGAAATGCGGGTCCCGGTACGAGGCCGTTCCCGAAGGCGTACCGACTACGTAGTCCCAAACTCTTCAGATTCTCCAACGGCGGGCCTGGTGCCCGCTGTTTTTTTTGGGGGGGGACCGTCTATCGCATTCGGCGGGTATCCCGTAGAAACAGCGAATGGAATGTGAGGCGGGCTTGAAGGGCTTTGCTCGCAGCGGTCTCTTCCGAGAGAAATGAGCCACGGTACATTGCAGAGGACGGACACCATGCAGGAGACAGCTTCTTGACGCCTACGACATGTCCCAGCTGCGGCACTCGGGAAACGGGGAAGTTCTGCAACAACTGCGGAACGGCCTTGAGCGATCCTCGGTGCCCGTCGTGCCACACGCCGATTCCGGTGGGAAGGGCGTATTGCCACGAGTGCGGGGCGCGCGTTGCGGGTGGCGGCGGGGGACTGTCCTCCACATCGAAGCCATGGATCATCGTCGGCGGTATCGCCGTGGTGGTCGCCCTGACCGGGGTGGTGTGGGCAACGGCGGCCCGGCCGGCCGGCCCGGTTGCCACGGTGCCAAGTCAGCTTGACTTGAGCATGATGACACCTCGGCAGCAAGCGGACAGCTTGTTCAACCGGGTGATGTGGGCGCACCAGCGGGGTGACTACACAGAGGTGCAGACGTTCGGTCCGAGGGCCATACAGGCGTACCAGCGGTTGGGCACGTTGACCAACGACGCTCGCTATCACGTCGGCGTGTTGTATTCCGTGGGCGGTCCGATGGAGACGGCGTTGGTCCACGCCGACTCTCTGGAGGTCATGGTCCCGGGCCATCTGTTCGGCGCGATGCTCCGCGGTGGCGTTGCCCGGGTGCGAGGAGACACGGTGGCGTTGCACAGCGCGTATCGGGCGTTCTTGGAGCATTACGATTCGGAGGTGGAGAGCGGGAGAACGGAATATGCGGACCACGCGACGTCGGTCGAGTCGTTTCTCACCGAAGCCCGCCGAGGCCTCGCCACGGGTATATTCACTCCATGACAATTCTTGGACAGCTCGCCCTCGGCTTGGGGTTCCTCCTGGCGATTTGGGGAACCGCCGTCGGAGTGATCGGTGGAAACACCGGGCGTTTGGAACTTGTTCAAAGCGCACGCCGGGCCGTGTACGCGCTCTTTGGCGTGATGGTGGTGGCCTCTCTTGCGTTGCTGGTGGCGCTGCTCAATCGTGATTTCAACGTCGAGTACGTTTGGAGTTATACCAGCCGCCAGCTGCCGACCATCTACACGATCTCCGCGTTCTATGGGGGGCAGGCTGGGAGCCTGCTGTTCTGGGCGCTGATTCTCACGGGGTTCGCGGCGGCCGCCATGTGGGTGACGCCTAGCCGGTATGAAAGGCTGTTACCGTACGTCGGGGCAGTGACGTGTGCGGTTGCGCTGTTCTTCATCTCGGCGATGCTCTTCTCGGCCAACCCGTTCGACCGGCTGCCCTTCACGCCGGCGGACGGGAACGGGCTCAACCCCCAGTTGCAGAACCCCGGGATGGCCATTCACCCGCCCATGCTCTACTTGGGCTACGTGAGTATCACCATTCCGTTCGCGTTTGCGGTCGCGGCATTGATGTCGAAACAACTGGACGGGACCTGGATCCACGCGGTTCGCAAGTGGACACTGCTGTCGTGGACGTTCCTCTCCGTCGGGATCACGCTGGGTATGTGGTGGGCGTACGTCGAGTTGGGGTGGGGTGGGTACTGGGCGTGGGATCCGGTGGAAAACGTCAGCTTCCTCCCGTGGTTGACGATGACCGCATTCCTGCACTCTGTGATGATTCAGGAAAAGCGGGGAATGCTGAAGAAGTGGAACGTGATCCTGATCGCGTTGAGCTTCATGTTGTCGATCTTCGGCACATTCATAACCCGTAGCGGCATCATCTCGAGCGTCCACTCGTTCACGCAGTCCAGCCTCGGGTACTTTTTCCTCGTCTTCCTGATAATGGCTGCGGCGTTCCTGGTGTGGTTGTTCTGGTCGCGGCTCCCGTTATTGAAACCCGATGGCCGTCTCGAGAGCATGGTGTCGCGCGAGGCGAGTTTCCTGTTCAATAATCTGCTCTTGGTGGGAATGGCATTCGCTATTCTCTGGGGAACGATGTTTCCCATCATTTCGGAGCTAGTGCGTGGCACGCAGGTGACAGTCGGTCCGCCATTCTTCAACCGCGTCAACTTCCCAATTGCGCTGGGGCTGCTCTTTCTGACGGGTGTCGGCCCATTGATCGCGTGGCGCAAGGCAAGTCCCAGGAACCTGCAGCGGCAGTTTGCCCTTCCAACCGCCACCATGATCGGTGTTGGCGCGCTGCTGATCGCGTTGCAGTTCGGCGATTTCTACGCGGGGATGGCGGTGACACTCGGTGCATTCGTAACCGTCGCCATCCTGCAGGAGTTTTGGCGTGGGATGGGTGCGCGGCACCGCCTGCACGACGAGAGCTATCCCTTGGCGCTGGCGCGTTTGATCGGTCGCAATCGCCGCCGGTACGGCGGATACATTGTTCACCTGGCCATCGTTACGTACTTCATTGGTTTTGCGGGCTCGGCGTTCCGCACCGAGCTGCGGACGACATTGGCACCGGGGGAACAGGCCACGATGCGCTCGCCGTTCGGATACGATTACACGTTCACCCACATGGGAGTATCCAACTTCAAGGCGCTGAATCGCCGCGTCATGGCGGCGACGCTGGCAGTCGCCCGAGACGGTAAGCCGGTCGGGTTGATTAGCAGCGAGAAACGACAACACTTCAGCTGCCGCGTTCCGGTGAACCCGTGTCCCAACGACCCGGCGTATGAAGTGGACAGTTTTCAGCCCTCCACCGAGGCCGGGATCCGGAGCGATCTCCGTGAAGATATTTACGTGGTCTTCGCCGGCGTTGCCGAGGGGACCGAGTCGGCGGTGTATCAACTCACGATCACGCCGCTCGTGTGGTGGATCTGGTTTGGTGGTGCGGTGCTGGTGCTGGGAGGCGTCATCGTGATGTGGCCCGGTGGGGGACCTACCAGAAAATCGCCACGACAGGCCATCGCCGGTTACAACGTGAAGCTCGTCAGCGAGACCGAAAAGGCGGCCGTCTGATCGCCGGCAGTATGGAAAGGTTGTGGGAAGGTGCTTGAACTGGTTACCGGAGCAATCGTTGCCACCGTAGCGCTCGGTGCGGTGTTGGAGCCGTTGTTGCGCAACCAGCGGGCGCTCCGCCGTGTGGCCGTTACCCCCCTCGACGACGAAGAGGACCCGCTCGATCTCGAGGAGTCGGGGTCGGCCAAGATCCGTGCTCTACTCGCGCTGCGGGAAATCGAGTTCGACCGGGCGACCGGAAAGCTGTCGGACGCCGACTACACGATGCTCAAGCAGAAGTATTCGCAGTCGGCGCTGGAAGCCATCAAACAGGAACGGGCGAACGAAAGCCCCGTGTCGGGTTCGGAGCAAGAGCCGGACGACGCGGAAGCGCTCATCACCAAGGCAAAGGCGCAGCGACAGAGTACTTGTCCGACCTGTCAGTCCGGCCTCGAGCCCGGCTCGATATTTTGCTCGAATTGCGGTCGCTCGCTCACCGTCGCCGATGCATTGCCACGGTGTTGGATGTGCGGTGCGGAGCATGTCGTAGATGCAAAGTTTTGCGGGGAGTGTGGGGGGAGTTGTCGGAGGCGGTGATCGCCGCGACGTAACGGCGACTTGCGGATGGAATATTCCACGAAAAAAGGTGTCAGGTTCCAGGTGTCAGGTTCCAGGTATTCGTCGTCAGAATGCGGCATCATGGCACCTGTAACCTGTAACCTGAAACCTGAAACCTAAAACTCGAACTCCTCCATCCTTTTCAATCCGACCTTCAGCGGCACCGCCGTCGACGCCACGCATAACAACACCACTCCCACGAACGCCATGATCATGGGCGTCGTAATGTCCACGGTATCTCCCCGAAATACCGCACTCATGTAGCCGTAAACCGGCATGGCTTCCAGTACGATCACGCCTGCGATCAACGCGATGGTCGTCATCATGAATACCAACCCGCCGAATGACGTGGGGATCTGGGCGGCGTTCTCGGTTTCGAACTGTGGGTACAGCGCGCCGAATCCGAGCGCGAGTGCGGCGATCGCGAACGTGAGCAGGATGATCGTCACGACGCTCACCGACATCATGAAAGGCGTCGCGTGCAGCAGGATGTTCGTGAAGATCGTGATGGTCAACGCGACCACCAGTAGCGGAATGGTGCCGATCCAGTACTTCGACCACAACAAGGCACGTAAATCGAGCGGGCTCGACCGGAGGAGCCACATCTGCCTCCCCTCGAGCGAGATCGACGGGAAGATGAAACGCGCCGCGATCGACGCCAGCACGAACCCGGCCAGGCCGAGGTTCAAGAACGAGATGACCGAAACGAGGAAGAACGGCACCTGCTCGCCGCGGAACAGCGGTAAGGCGCGAATGTTGAACAGGTAGATCACGATCAGGACACCGAGCAGGATGAGCTGGCTCCACTGGGTCGTGTCGCGGAAGAAGAGCTTGAGGTCCTTAATAATGAATTCGCGTTTCGCCACCGTGAGGGGCCGAAATACGGTGCTCAGGATCGCTTGCCAGAACCGGCCCTTTATGAACCGCTCGGCGCCTTCCTGTGCCTTGGAGAAACCCGTTGCGTACATGGCGCGATGTAGCAACGCGCCGATGACGACGAACGTGCCGGCGGTGCTCCACAACAATACCAGCGGCAGCACGTCCAATGGCCCCACGAGGAATCCCATCAAGCTGTTGGTCGCCCACTCGCTCGGCAGCAGTGGCGACGTCGGCGTGCGCAGCAGCGTGATAAAGTCGAGCAGGCTCTGAAACCCTTCGGGCCGTGCGAGCTGCTCGGGACGGATGATCCGAAAGAGGAGTACCAATATGCCGGCCGCGGCAATCGTGATGATTGAAAGAATGTCCCGCGTGCGTCGTGCGGGAAACGCGTTGACGAGCGTGAGGGTGATGGCGCTTCCTATCACCGTGGGAACGACCAGTAACGGAAAGAACACCATGATCGCGTACGGTGCGAACAGCCATCCTCCGCCATACACCACTCCGTAGGCCGCGAAGATCGGTACCGCCATGAGCGCGACCATCCACGAGCTGTGTACCAACGTTTCGCCGAGCTTGGCGAGATAGAGATGCAGCCAATCGACCGGGGACGAAGTCAACAGGTCGAGGTCTTTCGCGAGGAAGAACGACGACAGGGCCGTGATGATATTGGAAAGTAAGAGGATGGCCAGGAACGACAGCAGCACCATGCTCAGGAGTTTGCCGGCCAGAAGCGACCCGATCTCTTCCACGCCGCGGAAGTATCTCAGCATGCGGAAGAGCACGCCGAAGATGATCAACCAAAAGATCGCGCCGACCGTCACAAGCAAAGTGAATCGTCCGACACGGCCTTCCCGCGCCGATCGCGTGCGCGCGAGTGCGGTACGCCATTTTGGCGAGATGATGAGTGGAAACGCCGATGTGCCCACTCAATCTCCTAAGACGGCCGCGAGTTCCCGAATCGCCAAGCCTCCGGTGAGTTTCAGGAACAACTCCTCGAGGGTGGCGTTTCCACTGGCGGTTTGTCGCCGCAAGTCGTCCATTGTGCCAAGGGCAACGATATCGCCCTTCTGGATAATGGCGATCCGGTCGCACATCGCCTCCGCTACTTCCAGCGTGTGCGTGCTCATGAGTATCGTGCCGCCCCGGTTCACGAACTGGCGGAAGATGTCTTTGAGAAGACGCGCCGCTTTGGGATCGAGTCCCACCATCGGTTCGTCCACCACGATACATTCGGGCCGGTGAATCAACGCGCTCGAGATAATCAGCTTCTGCCGCATGCCGTGGCTGTACGATTCCACGAGTTGGTGTTTCCACATCGACAGCTCGAACACCTCGAGCAACTCGTCGATTCGTTTCTCGACCACGTCGCCGTCCTGCCCGTAGAGACCGGCCACGAATCGCAAGAATTCCGCGCCCGTGAGCTTGTCGTAGACGAAGGGTCGGTCGGGAATGAATCCGAGTCGGGTCTTGGCCGACGTGGGCTCGTTCACGACATCGTCGCCGCCGAGCCAGATGCGTCCGGCGGTGGGCCGCATGATACCGGCGATCATGCGCAACGTTGTCGTTTTTCCCGCTCCGTTCGGTCCGAGAAAGCCAAACAACTCCCCACGCGGCACGTGGAGATCGATGCCGTTCACGGCTGTGAACTTGCCGTACGTCTTGGTGAGCCCCTCTAACCGAATCATGGTGCCTCTTCCACGACATCGAGAGAGAGTTGTCCGATCAGTCGTATCAGCTCCGCCTGGCGCGCGAGCCCGCCGACGGTGAAGCGAAGGTGTGACGCATCGGCCGGGAACTGTCCGAAGGTCGGGTCGACTGCGACCCATTCGCCGAGGAATACCTCGGGCCACGCGTGGTAGTAAAAATTCCCCCCAACGTACACCAGACCCGCGGCCGTTCTCGCCGGGAGTCCGATGGCACGTGCGAATGCCACGAATAGGATCGTGTGCTCGTTGCAATCGCCGCGCAAGGTTTCGAGCACTTCCACCGCGCTCGGGACACTGATCGTGATCTCTTTTTCGAGTTGCTCGTACACCCAATTCGTCAGCAGCCGCGTCGCGACGATCGGATCACGCTCGCCGTCCACGATCTGGCGTGCGCGCGCTTGAATGCGTGGATCTTCGGATTGCACGAGGGGCTCGGGCGAGATATACGGTCTGAGAGAAGGCTCTCGGGCCGGGTAGGCTCGGCTCGGGCGGTTCGGCCTCAGACGCCAACCAATCACGAGTTGCGACAGGTCTTCCCGCGTCACGATGAGCGTATCGCCGGCGACGGCTTGGCGTCCGCCCTCGAGATCGAAACCTGTCTGATCGATTCCGCCGAGAACGACGCGCAATTCCGAGCGGTCCAACGAGAGGTCTACGTTCGACGCGATGGCGGTCTGCTGGATGATGTCGATGTCCGCGAAGTCGGCGATGGACACGTTCGGGTCGCGGTTCCGGAAGTTGAGGAAGGCCATCTCGAACGGCGAACGCTCGATGGTCAAGCCGAGCGCGGACGAAGCGCTGACAATTCGTCCCAAATGATCGATCCACGCATCAACGGTCAGGCCGTTCACCTTCTGCTCCACGTGCCACGCCGGAACCGTATCCCAACGGGCCACGATCCACGACATCGACGTCGAGTCAAACGCCGCGCTGTCCGGCACCAACAGGACGGAATCCTCGAGGATCCGTACGGAAAGGTCGTTGTTCCTCAGGAGGAGCGGGTCGAACGTGCGAATGGTGTAGGTCTTACCGATCTCTGGTTGCCCGCCGAACACCAATCGGAGTGGCATGTACACCGGCAATACCACCGGTTCTTCGAGGGGAATGCGGATATGCTGTGTGCTCCCCGCGCTCTGGAATTCGATTGTCAGCAGCGTGTCGCCCGACACCTCGCCGGATGCCGTGAAACGGCCGACGTCGCCCACCAGCCTGGCCACGAAGCTCTGGAGTCGCAGGGTGTTGGTGAGACGCGCGCTGGTGCTGGCCTCCACGCGCTGGATGGCGCCGAGGGCCGGAATCTCGAGGAAGAGTCGGTCTTCGATGAGCAGCCCTTCGGGAACCGTGTCGACCGTGTTTGACGCGAAACCCACCGGTACCCCGCCCATCGAGACCGTATAGTAGAGGGCGCCCGGCTCGACCGTCCGCGTGGCGTCGTCCAGCAGCAAACCGCCCGTCGGGCCGGTCCGCCGCGAAAACAACCACCCCAAGGCGCCTACCCAGGTGACTAGAATCAAAACAGCCACGGATTGTCTGTTCACACTTCCCTCGCACGCAGCAGGTGCTCGAACACCATCTTATCCTCGTCGGTCTCAACGACGATCGTGACCTTTGAAGGAAACGCTTGGGTCCGCAAATGGCTGTGCAGCACGTCACAGAGGATCTCTGCCGCGTCTTCCAACGGCAGGTTTCCGGGCCCGATGCCCACCGGCGGCAGGGCCAGGGCCTGGAACTGCCATGCCACCGCCTGGTGGAGAACGCTCAGGAGGGCGCGCTGGACCCCCGACCGTGAAACGGGCTCGGACTCGCTCCGGATGATAGCATGGATGACGAATTCCGCGGGAAGATCTCCCGCTCCGGTCACCGTGGCGGCGCCCACGACGAGTGGAGCCCGCGTCGCCAGTTGCCCTTGGAAACGGGACCCGCCGATACGCTCGAGTTGACGGAGTGCAGCGCTAGTGGGCTCCAGTGTGTCCGTGGCAGGTCGAACTACCGCGTCCGCTTCGATGGACGCGAGGTCGTCGACCACCACCTCAATCACCTGGAGGCGAGGTCCCGCGAGCGGCGGTACATCTGTTGGGCTTCCTCGGGGCGGTTCAAGCGGTCGTAGATGATGCCCAGCCCGTAAAACGCCTTTCCACTACTGGGGGCCAACTCGACCGACCTTTGGTACGCCTGGAGCGCACCATCGAGGTCGTCCACGTGGTTGAGTGCGTCTCCCAAATACGTATACGCGGCTGGCCGGCTCGAATCGAGCTCGATGGAGCGTCGCAGGTGTGGCAGCGCGTCCCGCCACAGACCCTTGCGCGACATCAGCAGGCCGAGGTTGAAGTAGGCTTCGGCGTTGGTGCCGTCGAACTCGAGGGCCTGACGCAGGTCGGCCTCCGCTTCGGCGTAGCGGCCGAGCGATCCGAGGACTCCACCCCGGTTGACGAGCACCTGTGGATTGGTGGGTTCTGAATTGAGACAGAGCTTCAGCTCGTGCAGCGCTTCCTCGTGCTCCCCGTTCTGGTCTAGGAGGAGCGCGAGATTGTTTCGTGCCCTGACATGGGTCGGGACGATGCTCAACAGCTCGCGGTAGATCGCGATGGCGCGGCGATGCTCGCCCTGAGTATGCGCCTCACGGGCGGCGTTGTACAACAACTCCTCAGCAGACGGCTCTTTCGGGACGTGCTCCTCTACAATCGAGGCGTGATCGTCAGCGGGTGCGTTGGCTTGATCTTTCTGCTCGTCGCGGGCGGTGGGTGGGGGGGCGTCTCCGCTTGACTCTTCGCTTGCCACCAGGTCCTCGTTGTCTTGGGCGATCTCGAAAGGTAAGTCGATCTTCTCAGAATGCTGGTCGGGCATGATTCCCACGCTTGGCTCCTCCGCAGGCTCGCTGGGTGCGGATGTTGGTTCGGCGACGGCCCCTGGACGACTGATGCGGTTTGCTTGCTCTGCGGCTTTGCGGCGGCGGTACCGGCGACGACGGGTGGTATGCTTCATGTCTTTTGTGCCTCCGGGTCGGAGGTTTCTTGGTTCACCCACTGGAGGTAGGCGTCGAGGCCGGCTTCCACGGGAAGCGCCAACAGCTCGGGGACCTTGTATGGATGCCGGCGTTTTACCGCGCTCTCGAGATCGCTCCAACATGCCCGACGGGTCTTGAGCAACACCAGCGTCTCTCGCTCTTCCCTCACCTCCCCTTCCCATCGAAAGATCGAGCTCGCGCCGACCATGGTCCCGCAAGCGACCACGCGATCTTCGACTAGTCCCCGAATCAACCCTCGCGCGTCATCCTCACCGCCTACTGTCGTGAGGACCACCAGATGAGAGCCTGGGCTGCCAATCTCTTCCGTCATGCGGCGGTGCGTCTTTCTAATGTGTCATTCTTATAATGATTAGCGTTGAGTCGGGGGACCCAAAGTACGATTACCGAGTCCCGATTGCAAGAACGCGACGCAGGTCGACGGTTGACCTGTGATCCGGATCACATCTAGCTTTACAGGCTATGCCAAAAGAGCAGCTGATCGTTCGCGGCGCCCGCGTTCACAACCTGCGGAACATTTCCGTCGAAATCCCGCGCAATCAACTGACCGTGGTCACGGGCCTCTCGGGTTCCGGTAAATCCTCTCTGGCGTTCGACACCATCTACGCCGAAGGGCAACGCCGCTACGTCGAGTCGCTGTCGGCCTACGCCCGTCAATTCCTTGGCTTGATGGAAAAACCCGATGTCGACGTCATCGAAGGTCTCTCACCGGCGATCTCCATCGAGCAAAAGTCCGGCGGGCACAACCCGCGGTCCACGGTCGGAACCGTAACCGAGATTTACGACTATCTCCGCCTGCTTTGGGCGCGGGTTGGGACGCCCCACTGTCCCAACGACGGTTCAGCCATTCGGCGCCAGAGTCCTTCTCAAATCGCCGAAGCTGTGCTCAAGTGGCCCGAGGACACGAAAATCGAGGTGGTGGCGCCGTTGGTGCGTGGGCGGAAAGGCGAATTCCGCGAGCTGTTTGAGGGTGCTGTGAAGCAGGGCTTCGTCCGCGTCCGCGTGGACGGAAAGATGTACGATCTCACGGATCCGCCCAAGCTCAATCGGCGACAGGCACACCACATCGGTTTGATCGTAGACCGCCTGGTCGTGCGTCCCGACGACCGCAACCGGCTGCACGATTCGATCGAGACGGCCCTCCGGTCGGCCGACGGATTGGTGGAGGTGATTCGCCACGCCAAGACCGGCCGCGGCACTGGCCGCGCGGTGTTGTTCTCCGAGCAGTTTGCCTGTCCCAAGTGTGGCTACTCACTTGCGGAGCTGGAGCCGCGGCAATTTTCCTTCAACTCGCCCTTCGGAGCCTGCGAGGGGTGTGGGGGTCTGGGTACCCAGCGCGTGGTGAGTCCGGATCTCGTACTGGGCGATCGGTCGATCTCGATCCTCGAGGGCGTCGTGTTGCCGTGGGGCGAGCCGTCGGGCTACCTGCGCAAGAACGTTTTGCCCACGTTGGCCAAAGCGCTCGACTTCGATCCAGCAAAGCCGTGGGGCAGCTACGGCGCGCGGGTCTGCAAGGGGCTCCTCGAAGGTGTCCCGGGTCGGCAGTTCTCGTTCCGCTACGGGAGTGGCCGTTCCAAAGGGACGTACGAGACCGAGTGGGAAGGGATCCTACGCAACGTGGAGCGTCGGTATCAGGAGACGTCGTCCGACGCCGTGCGGACGCAACTGGCTGAATACATGACCGAGCAGCCCTGTCCGGTGTGTGACGGCAAACGCCTCAAGAAGGAAAGCCTCTGCGTCACGGTCCACGATCGCGGCATCGGCGACGTGCTCGACGAATCGGTGGAGACGGTGGCGGAGTTCTTCGAGAGCATCCCCACCGGAGGGTCGGGTGATGGTCTCGAGGCGGACATCGCCGGACCCATACTCAAGGAAGTCACCGACCGCCTCCGCTTTCTAAAGGATGTGGGTTTGGGATACCTGACGTTGGGCCGTTCCTCCTCGTCGCTGTCCGGCGGCGAAGCGCAACGCATCCGACTCGCCACCCAGATCGGCAGCCGGCTGGTCGGTGTGCTCTACATTCTGGACGAGCCGTCCATCGGCCTGCACCCACGCGACAACCAACGTCTCCTGCGGACGCTCACCGGCCTCCGCGATCTTGGCAACACGGTCATCGTCATCGAGCACGACGAGGACACGATACGAACCGCCGATTATGTCGTGGACATGGGGCCACGCGCCGGACGCGAGGGCGGTGAGGTCGTGGTCGCGGGCCGATTCGACGACGTCGTGGCACACAAGACGTCGCTCACCGCCCGATACCTCCGCGGAGATCTGCGCATCGCGGTCCCGTCTGCGCGCCGAGCCACCAGCCCCCGGCGTCGTCTCATCGTTCGGGGTGCCCGCCAGCACAACCTCAAGAACCTGGACGTCGAGATCCCACTCGGAGCGTTCGTCGCGGTCGCCGGCGTTTCCGGGTCGGGCAAATCCACGTTTGTGACCGACACGCTATATCGCGCCCTGGCGCGACACTTCTATCGCAGCAAGGTGCTGCCGGGCGACCACGATTCGGTCGAGGGTTTGGATCAACTCGACAAAGTGCTGGCCATCGATCAGAGCCCCATTGGGAGAACGCCGCGATCCAACCCAGCGACGTACACCGGATTGTTCACGCCGATACGTGACCTGTACGCGCAGTTGGGCGAGTCGAAGATCCGCGGATACGGGCCCGGACGCTTCTCGTTCAACGTCAAAGGCGGCCGCTGCGAGTCGTGCCAGGGCGACGGCCTCGTGAAGATCGAGATGCACTTTCTTCCCGACGTCTACGTGCGGTGCGACGTGTGCAACGGACGGCGCTACAATCGCGAGACGTTGGATGTGCGGTATCGTGGTAAGTCGATCTCCGACGTGCTCGAAATGACCGTGGCCGATGCGCTAGAGTTTTTCGAGAACCAGCCACGCATCCGCGCAAAGCTCGAGATCCTGAACGACGTTGGCTTGGGATATGTGCACTTGGGCCAAAGTGCCACGACGCTCTCGGGCGGCGAGGCCCAGCGCGTCAAACTCGCCACCGAGTTGAGCAAGCGTGACACGGGACGGACGCTCTACATCCTCGACGAACCCACGACGGGATTGCACTTCGAAGACGTGCGGCTGCTGCTGAGCGTGCTGCACCGGCTCGTGGACAAGGGCAACACCGTCGTGGTGATCGAGCACAATCTGGATGTCATCAAGACCGCGGACTGGGTGATCGACCTGGGCGCCGAGGGCGGAGAGAAAGGCGGGTACCTCGTCGCCGAGGGCACGCCGGAAACCGTGGCGAAGGTGAAGGGATCGCACACCGGGAGGTACCTACGGCGGGTGTTGGAACGGAAAGACGGAAGGCGGTAGGGCGGTAACCGCTTTAGATTGAACCCCTGCGCCTGACACCTCTCGGCCGTGGCGTCGTACGGAATAGGGCACAACCAATCGGAGGCGCCGTCGTGGATATCGTGATGTTGATTCCGTTCGCCGGAATGGCGACAGGTGCGATCATCAGCATTGCTTTCTTCAAGACCGTGCGGCACTTCATCGACCGCAAAACGGTGTCGGGAACCGACCACGAACTCCAGGCAGAGATTTCAGACCTTCACACCCGGATCGAAGCGCTGGAGCGTGAACAAGGCCGGGTCGAGGAGTTGGAAGACCGAGTCGATTTCGCAGAGCGGCTGCTGGCTCGGGGCAGGGAATCTGGGGCCGCCGCAGAGGAAAGGTGATCCATGCCGGAGGAGATCGTTTTCCTGTCGTTCACTAGCATCGTTGCCGTCACGACGATCGCGTTCGGCATCATGCGAAGCATCAACAAGCACCTCGACCGCAAGATGAAGGTAGAACAGGGTGGTGCGGGCAACGAGCACCTGGTGGCCGAAGTGGATGAGCTACGGACGCGGTTGGAAGGCTCGGACGATTTGCGCGAGAGGGTGGCGGATGTGGAGGAGCGACTCGATTTCGCCGAGCGGTTGCTCGCCGATGGCAAGCGACGCGATCAGCTGCGGGCGGAG
>CAYLZR010000010.1:27759-29288 GCA_964388145.1 uncultured Gemmatimonadaceae bacterium
GAGCGGATCGTGCACCTCCAGGAGAGCCACGAGGCCCTGCTCGACGAGGTCGATAGTCTGCGGCAAGAAGTTACCGATCTCCAAGAACGAGTTGACTTTACGGAGCGTCTGCTGGCCAAGGATCGGGAGCAGGCGAGGCTGCCACAGTCAGGAAACGTTCAAGATTGAAACATTTGGGCATCGCGGGCGTACTTACAATAAAGACGCCGGAATCCCCGGAACACACGTTCGGCTGTCGCTGGGGCGCCTGCCCTAACGCCATTGGTTGCATGGACCCCGTCGGGGAGGTTAGGCTGACTGACTCGGCGGCACGAACGGGTTCTGAGGTGTTTCGCAGGTAGCAGGCTTTTATCTCGGAGGAATGAATGGCGAGTCGCGAAGACCTCGAAACCTATGTCGCCCGATTGGACGACAGCATTGGTAGTGACGAGGTCGGGACAGGCATCTGGGCCATCACGCCCGGAGAAAATGATGCTCCTATCGTGGTCAGCTTCGACCCTCCCGTGGCTGTGTTTCGCGTGAACGTGATGGAGCTTCCTGAACCCGGACCAAACCGCAACGACCTCATGCAGAAACTGTTGGAGTTGAACGCCGAGGGAATGGTGCACGGCTCATACGGCATCGAGGGATCGCAGGTGGTCTTGACGGACGCCTTGCAGCTCAAGAATCTCGATTTCAACGAATTTCAAGCAAGCCTGGACTCGATAACACTGGCGCTGGCTTCGCACATGTCGGCCCTGGCGTCGTTCAAGGAGTAGAGATATGGGGATCTTTGATCGCCTGGGTACGCTGCTCAAATCGAACATCAACGATCTCATCAACCGCGCGGAAAACCCTGAGAAGGTCTTGAATCAGCTGATCACCGACATGCGGAGTCAGCTGGCAAAGGCGAAACAGGAAGTGGCGTCGGCGATCGCTGATGAGAAGAAGCTGGCAGCTCAAGTCGAAAAAGAAAAGAAACAGGCGGAAGAGTGGCAAAAGCGGGCGATGCTCGGCGTGCAACAGAACCGCGACGACTTGGCCAAGCAGGCGCTGATGAGGCAGAACGAGCACATGCAGTCCGCGCAGGCGTTGCATGAAACGTGGATCCGTCACAAGGCCGAGACGGAAGCACTCAAGGCGTCGCTCCGCACTCTCAACGACAAGATCGAAGAGGCGAAGCGCAAAAAGAATTTGCTGGTGGCCCGTCAAAAGCGTGCCGAGGCGACGCAACGCATTCAGAGGACCATGTCCTCGATGTCGGACAAGAGCGCCTTCGAGCACTTCGAGAGGATGGCGGCGAAGATCGAGGAAGTCGAGCGCAAGCAGTTGGCCGAAGCCGAGCTGTCCGAGGAACTCACCGGCGACAACCTGCAGCAGGAGTTCCAAGCGCTGGAATTCGACGGCAGCGCCGATCAACAACTCCTCGAGCTGAAGAAGCAAATGGGTGTGCTCGGATCGGGCGAAGGCGGTGAGCGGCTCAAGCTCACCGACGGCGACGACGTCGAAGATGCCGATATCGTGAAGGACGAAGGGGGGGCGGCTGGGGG
>CAYLZR010000010.1:29388-30987 GCA_964388145.1 uncultured Gemmatimonadaceae bacterium
GTGGCACTATGAGCCTGCGCCTCTTCAACACGCTCACCAGAAAGATCGAACCCTTCGAGCCGCTCGCGCCCCCGCGGGTGACGATGTACACGTGCGGACCGACCGTGTGGAACTACGCCCACATCGGAAACTTCCGAACGTTCCTGACTCAGGATCTGCTGCGGCGCTATCTGGAATTCCTCGACTACGACGTCTTCCAGATCATGAACATCACCGATGTCGACGATCGGATCATCGACGAGGCCCACAAGGCGGGCAAGACGGTGGTGGACCATACCGCGCCGTTCACCGAGGCCTTCTTCGCGGATCGGGATTACCTGCGGATCCAGCCCGCGCACGTGTACCCTCGGGCCACCGGTACCGTCCCGCCAATGGTCAATCTGGTGCAGCAGCTGTTGGATCGGGGGGTCGCCTACAAGGCCGACGACGGCTCGGTGTACTTCGGCGTGGACAAGTTTGCGGATTATGGGCGGCTGTCACAGCTGGATAAACGGGAATTGAAGGCGGGCGCCCGGGTCGACAGCGACGACTACTCTAAGGAAGACGTAAGAGACTTTGCCCTGTGGAAGGCCGTCTCCGAAAAGGACGAAGAGGCCGGAGCGGCGTGGGACGCGCCGTTCGGCCGCGGCCGGCCGGGTTGGCACCTCGAGTGCTCCGCGATGGCGCTGGATCAGCTCCGGACGCGATTCGACATCGAGACGCTCGACATTCACGCCGGCGGGGTCGATCTGATCTTCCCCCATCACGAGAACGAGATCGCCCAGTCGGAGGCCGCAACGGGCCACCCCTTTGCCCGCTGCTGGGTACACGGCGAGTTCCTCACCGTGGGCGGCACCAAGATGGCCAAGCGCAGCGGTAACTTCCTCACGGTCGACGACATGCGAGACGGTGGGGTGGATCCGGCGGCGATCCGGATGCTCTTCTTCCAGCAGCACTACCGCAAGCAGGTGAACTTCACCGACGAGTCGCTCGAGGCGGCCGGGAGAGGGGCCGTGCGCATCGGTGAACTGAGGAAGCGGCTCACGGAGGCGGCTGGCGGCGATCCCTCGACCTCGGAGGCCGGCGAGACACTCGAGCGGGAGTTCCGCGAGGCGATGGACGACGATCTCAACGCGCCGTCGGCCGTTGCGGCGGTCTCGACCTTCGTGACCCGTGCCAACCGCGCGCTGGACGATGGAGCCTGGCCTCCGGACGAGACGGCGGCCGCGTTGGCAGCCCTCGACGACGCTCTGGGGGTGCTGCAGATTGCCCCGGCGGAGCGCGACATCGACGAGGACCTGGCCACTTGGGTCGAGAGCCAGATCGTAGCGCGGAATGAAGCCCGGAAATCCAAGGATTTTGCGGCCGCGGACGCCATCCGCGACCTTCTCACGAAGCGCGGAATCGTTCTCGAAGACACCCCCCAAGGGACCCGCTGGAAGAAGGTCGGCGACTAGGCTGCCAACCTCGCAAGTGCCTGTTTTTATGGGCGTTGACTGGGTATCATGCCCTGATTATCCTAATAGACTATAGCAGATCGCAGTGCTCGGCTGACGTAGCTCAACTGGTAGAGCAGCTGATTTGTAATCAGCAGGTTGGGGGTTCGAGTCCCTTCGTCAG
>CAYLZR010000011.1:0-10362 GCA_964388145.1 uncultured Gemmatimonadaceae bacterium
CGTGACGATTCGTACTCGCCAAGGGCGTGTGCGGCCTGCTCACGTACTTCCGGATTATCGTCATTCAACAGCTCGATCATCACGTCCAGCGCGTTCGATTGCAGGCGGACCCGCTCGCTTCGTTCCCTTACCCGGAAAGCCCGCTCCCGCACCCGCATCGCTTGCTCGGCCGCGCGACGAGCCTGCTCGGCAATCCGCTCCACGTCGATGTCGATCCTGACCGGAGCGCGAGGGGCTACGGCGATCTCCATGCGCTGATCACGGCTGGGGTTGCTCAACGACCGTGCCAGCGCTAACCCGGCGCCTGGTACCAGCAGCGCGGTGAGACCGGCCACCAACAGCCGCTGTGTGGTCCAGAAGGATTGCTTCGGTTCCGCGCCCGCTCCCGCGGCGGCGTTCCGCCGTTCGACGATTTCCGGCCACAACTCCCGCTCGGGAGTCGCCTCGCGCGGCAATCCACGAATGGCCTGCACGGTGGTCTGCAATTCCTCGAGCGCTTCCTGCCACTCGGGATTCGACGCCAATTGTTCACGTACGTATGCCGTGGTCTCGTCGTCGAGTTCCTCGTCGAGATACTGCGACAGCAGCTCTTCCATATGCTCGTTCATCGTTCCAAAGCCTCCCGTACAAGCCGTCGTGCTCTGCTCAGTTGGGATTTGACCGTCCCTTCAGCCACACCGATCAAATCCGCGATCTCCCGATACCGATACCCCTCGATGTCGTGCAGCACCAATACTTCTTTCGCGCCACTCGGAAGTGTCGCGATGGCCCGTTCCAGGTCCATCCGGGTCTCGGGCAGGGCGCCCCTGACCTCGCGCTTGAACTGGTCGAGGTCTCCAGATAACAACTCTCGGCTCGAGCGCCGTTTTTCCGCCCGCATGTCGCTCAAGACGACGTTGACGCTGAGACGGTGGAGCCACGTTCCGAACGCGCTCTTGTGCTGGAACGATCTGATCGTGTTCCACGCACGTACGAACGCATCCTGCATCAGTTCCTCGGCGCGATCCGGGTCACTCACCATGCGCAGGCACAGCGCGTAGATGCGACGTCCGTGCTTCCGGTAGAGGCGTTCGAACGCATCGTCGCTCCCCGCCTGGGCTTCGCGGACGAGCTCTGTCTCGCTCACGCGCGCGCTCGTCTCCATGGAATCCTGGACCGTCATGAAGACCGGCCCGGCCGCTCCCTCGCCCCGCAGGGAGTACTCCTGAGAAACAGCGACTGACTGCGCCACAATTGCGACTCCTGAATCACCTGGTCGGTATCGAATTCGTTGTACCTGATTGGATGTCGGAACATGGGGTTTCGTTCGAATGGGACGTTCGGAGGTCTGGGGACGCCAGTCGAGTTCCCAAACCTAACGCCTCTGCCCGGATCTCGTCCGCCGGTCCTGAGTCTGCGACAGGGGCGGGATGGATGCCTAAGCTGTTGATTCGCAGTAACTTGCTGACCATGCGCCCCGCTCCCCGCTCCCCTTCCTACTCGGATCGCAGCGCCTCCACCGGATCGATCCGAGCCGCGCGGCGGGCCGGCAGGTACGTGGCCAGCAGGGTGACCGACACGAGCACCAGGGCGACGCCGCCGTAGGTGATCGGATCGGTAGGGGACACCTCAAACAGCAGGGCTCTCATGAGCCGCGTGAGGCCGAAGGCTGCAGCCAAACCGAGCGCCACGCCGATCATTGCGACGCGACCACCCTGCCCCAGCACCAGGCGACTCACGTCCCGGCGCTGCGCTCCTAGGGCGATTCGAACGCCAATTTCGTTACGCCGCTGTCCGACGACATACGAGATCACGCCGTACACGCCCACAGCGCCGAGGATCAGCGCTACCACCGCGGCGATGGCGAGCAGCAGCATTGTGAAAGTGGTCTGGATGCTGGCGTCCGCAATCAGGTGCTCGAGCGTCCGAACTTTCGCGACCGGAAGGTTGGGGTTGAGCGACCATACCTCGTTGCGTACCGCGGCCGCCAGGTCGAGTGGTGGGATGGTCGTGCGCAGCGCGAACGTCATGACGTGCGGTCGTGGGCCCATATTCGCCGTAGAGACCAGTGGGAAGTAGATGAGCGGCGACGGGCCGTCGGAGAGCTTCCCCGTCTGCACGTCGCCCACGACTCCGACGATCGTGTACCACTGGTCGGGCTCGGGGTCGCTGCCCGGAAAAACCTGTTTGCCGAGTGGATCCCGTCCCGGCCAATAGATCTGTGCGAGTCGTTTGCTCACGAGCACGGTGTTCGTCGTTTGCTGGTGGTCGGATCGATCCAACAGTCGACCGGAGACCAACGGGATGCGGGTGGCCGCGAAATACCCCGGGGCCACGGTGCGGCGGGCGACAATCGTTGGTATGACGCCCGGTGCCGGAGGGGCGCCACGTTCGTAGAGCGGATCGCCGCTGCACCAACCCAACAGTGGAAGACACGACACCGCCCCGGCGTGTTCGACACCGGGCAGGCTCGCGAACCTATCCAAGAGTTGTTGCTGAAACGCCGCAGCGCTCTGTCGATTGGGGTAGTCAGCGTTGGGCAACCCGATCTCAAACGTCAAGACACTCTCTGCGTCGAACCCGGGATTCACCCTGCGAAGGTGCCAAAAGCTCCGGACCATGAGGCCCGATCCGATGAGCAGTACGAGCGCAAGCGCAATTTGCGCTATGACGAGAACGTTTCGGGCATGGAATCGGCCGTGGGCTGTGGTCGCGCTGCGGCCTCCTTCCTTTAATACAGCCACGAGACTGGGCGTCGCGCGGAAAACGGGTATTGCGCCGAACACCAAGGCGGCCGCGATCGAGATGGCTGCCGTAAACGCCAAGACCGTGCTGTTGATCTCCACTTCGTGGAGCCGTGGAATGTTCGCCGGGCCCCACGCAGACAAACCGCGAATGCTCCCCCAGGCGATCGCGAGTCCAAGGGCTGTTCCCGCGAGCGTCATCACTCCGCTTTCCGTCAGGAAAAAGCGGATCATATGACTTCTGGTTGCGCCGAGGGCAGTGCGCACCGCAACCTCCCGTTGCCGACCTTCCGCCCTCACGAGGAAGAGATTCGCCACGTTGGCACAGGCGATCAGCAATACGAAGCCAACCGTGCCCAAGAGAATCCACAACGTTTGTTCGATGTTTCCAACGATGTGCTCTTGTAACGGCTGGATGAGCACCCCGAGCTTGGCGTCGTCGATCACACTGCGGGCCGAGCTCCGTGGAAACCGGTCCGGTAAGCTCGGCAGGATCGCATTGAGGTCGGCTTGGGCGGTCGCTGGTGTCACTCCGGGCTTGAGTCGCGCCACGCCCTGATCGGAGAACCCACCGAAGCGTGAGGCGTCGGAAATGACTCTGGGCATCCAGAACTGCGTCTCCCGATCGGGGAATGCGAAGGTCTTCGGCATCACCCCGACGATCTCCAAGGGAAAGCCATTGATCTGAACCGTGCGACCGATCACTTTGGGTTCGCTGCCGTACCGTCGTTGCCACAGTCCGTAGCTCAAGACCATCACGCCCGTGTTGTTGGCGTAGCCGTCGTCTTCCTGTATCCATCGTCCCAGCAACGGCGGCACACGCAACACATCGCCAAGGGTATATGTTGGCTGTGCGCCCGGAATGCGGATCGGGTCTCCGCCGTCGGTGAGTGTGTACTCGTTGGTGCGGTAGATTGCGACCTCTTCCAACGTGTGGTTCTGCTCGCGGTAAAATAGGTAAAGTCCCTGGGTCAGCTCGAGGCCCGAATCGAGGTTGATGCCCGGCGCGCTGTGATGAATACGCACCACGCGATCGGCTTCGGGATACGGCAGTGAACTCAAGACAATGGCGTGAACCAGACTGAAGATGGCGGTGTTGGCTCCGATGCCGAGACCGAGTGTCACGACCGTGGCGGCAGTAAACCCCGGCGCTTTGAGGAGCCGGCGAGCCGCGTGCCGAACCTCTTGCAATACCGGTTTGACCAGCTCGCCTCCCTGTCTTGCGTTGCCGGGTCGTCCACCCGGCGAGGGTCGCGAAGCACGATTACCGAAACCGAAGCGTTGACCGAGCCCCGCACGCAACAAGCCCAATGTTTCGCGCATAATGAACCACACACGTCCAATCCAGCCCCGGGTCGCGAAGGCGTCGGCTTTGCGCCGCGCGAACGTCTCGGCAATACTCGCGGCGTACGCTTTTCGAAACGACTGCGGGTACGCCCGCAACAACAGCCGATAGAACCGATCCATAGTCACACCGATCCCCGATAGAGGTCTTTGTCGCGCGCGACCGCGACCAGCTCGTTGAGCCGGTGGGCCTCGAGGGCTGCCACCCGTCGTCCCAGATCGGTGAGCCGGAAGTACTGCCGCCGGGCGTCCGAGCCCCGTTCGGCTTCCTCGGGCGCTTGCTCGATCAGCCCGTCTTCCTCCAGCCGTTTCAGTGCTTGGTAGAGGCCACCTGTCGTGGGTTTGAGTTTGCCGCCGGACCGCTGTTCGACGTCTTTTCCAACGGCATACCCGTGCGCCGCACCATCCCCAAGCGCAAGCAGAACGTGGAATGAGAGATTGCTCAGTGGCAGGAAGTCATTTGGTTCTAAAGACTTAGGAGACATATCGGCAGCTCCGCAGCATTGTTAGATGATGCATCACTATAGCACTGACTACTACAGTAGCGGAGAAAAAGTTTCAGAACCCTCTGGCCGACAGCGGGACCAATCTTACTTCGCAGCGGGATGCTAGTGAAACCGGGGAAGAGACGAGGCGTAGGGTGGTGTGGGTTCCGATATAATGTGAACAGCAATATATATTGAGTATCAATATAGCTTGGGAGTTTTCATGCGAGACCAAAGGCCGCTGAGCCTCGGCACCGTCATGGTCCTCCACGCCTTGGCGCGTGGCTGCCAATACGGGTTCGACGTCATCGAGGAAACCGGGCTGACCAGCGGGACCATCTACCCGGCGCTGGACAAGCTCGAGCGGCTCGGCTTGGCGAGGTCCAAGTGGGAAGACGGTCGGGTCGCGCAGCGGGAAAAGCGACCGGCCCGTCGCTACTACACGATCACCGACCGCGGCACCCGAACCCTGATTGACGCGATGGAGCGGTATCGCTCGCTCGCGCCAATCGACGTGGGCGCCATCCAATCCAAGCCGAGAACGACTTGAAACCCCCGCTCAGCCTTCGCGTTGCACGTGGCCTGATCCAACTCGCCAGCGGGTTTGTTCCGCGGGATCGACGCGCGGGTTGGCGGCGACAATGGAACGCAGAACTCGAACACCGCTGGTTAGTCCAGCAACAGCGCCCGGGGCGAAGCCTTTTGCTGTGGTCACTCGGAGCTTTTTCACACGCCTGGTACCTGTTGAGAACGGAATTCACGATGGACTCGATCTTTCAAGATGTTCGGTACGCTTTTCGATCGCTGCGGCAAGGACCCGGATTGGTCGCTGTTGCCGTATTGTCGTTGGCCCTCGGCATAGCGGCCAATTCGACGATCTTCAGCGCTGTCGATGTACTGATGTTTCGACCCCTCCCTTACGAAAACTCGGACGACGTCATCAGGATCCACACAACGAACGCGGAGCGCGACTGGACCCGCGTGAGCTTGTCGGTGCCGGACTTCGTGGATGTCCGCGAGGCGAGCCAGACCGTTGACGTTGCAGCGATCATGAATGCCGACGCCAATCTGTCGGGCGATCGACCCGAGCGGCTCGAGGGGAATCGTGTGTCGCACAATTTCTTCCGTGTTCTCGGCATCCTCCCGGTCATGGGGCGGACGTTTACTCCGGACGAAGAGCGCGCGGGACAGGACCGCGTGGTGATCATCAGCGACGCGTTGTGGCATCGGCATTTTGGTGCGGACCCCGAGATCCTGCGTAAGACCGTCCAACTCAACGCCGAGTCCCATACCATCGTCGGCGTGTTGCCACCCGGTTTTTGGTTCCGGACAAGTGACGACGACGTCTGGTTGCCGCTGGGCCTTACGGGCGAGGAATCTCGCGCATCACACTTCTTGCTGGTTTTGGGTCGCGTACAACCTGGTGTGACGTTTGACGGCGCACGGGTGGAGATTGGGCAAATTGCGCAGCGGATGGCCGAGGCGAATCCAGGCACCAGCGCCGGCAACGGCACACGGATCGAGACGTTGCACGATGACATCATGGACGAGGGCATCCGCAGCGGAAGTTTCATCTCGTTGGCGGCGGTCATGTTCGTGCTCCTCATTGCATGTGCCAACGTCGCAAACCTGCTGTTGGCGCGCGTCGCGGGCCGGGAACGAGAAGTGGCGTTGCGCAGGGCACTGGGTGCGGGGCGTCTCAGGATCGCTCGTCAATTCTTGGCCGAATCCCTTGTTATTTCTCTCCTCGGCGGGGCGTTGGGGCTTGTGTTGGCCGTGTTTGGTGTGCGGGGATTGGTGTCGATCATCCCGCCGGATTTTCCTCGTCTCGATGACATCGTTATCAACGGCCGCGTGCTCTTCTATACGGGAGTCGTTACGATTGCGACGGGATTGATATTTGGCATGGCGCCCGTGCTACAGAGCGCGAAAACCAATTTGGTGGATTCGTTGAGGGATGGAAGCCGCGGGGCCGGGGGGATGCGATCGGGACGGTTGCGGAAGGTGCTGGTGGTATCGGAGATCGCTCTTGCCGTTACACTCCTTATCGCTTCGGGTTTGCTTATCCGCGGCTACATGTCAGTGGCTGCTTCCGAGTACGGCTTCGACTCGTCGGACGTGTTGACGTTCCGAGCCACGCTGCCGGAGGCTGAATACCCCGACACGGCCGATGTGTTGGGCTTCTATAGCAGTCTGCGGCCACGGCTGGAGGCGCTTCCGGGTGTCCGGAGTGTCTCCGCCACCACCATCCTTCCGCGCCGCGGTAACAGTGGGACGTTCTACTGGATCGGTGGAGAAGAAGTGCCTCCCATGGCAGACCAGCTCGTGGCCAGTTACCGATTCATCCAGCCCGGCTATTTCGATGCGATGGACGTGTCGCTGTCGCGCGGTCGTACCTTCGAGGAGCGGGACCGAGTCGGTGCGCCGCGAGTGGTAGTCATCAACCAGGTCATGGCCGACTTGCATTGGACAGACTCGGATCCGGTCGGGCAACGGATACAGTTCGGCAGTGGGCCACGGGAGATCGTCGGCGTCGTGGCGAATGAACGGGACCAAGGCGCCGGGAACAGAGAGAGGCCAAAGATTTACTTCTCTGCGATGCAGACGCTGTTGCGCAGTATGAGCTGGGTGGTCGAGACGTCGACGGCATCACCGCAGATGCTGACCGACGCCATCCGAGCCGAGGTGGGATTCATCGCACCCAATCTTCCGCTCTACCAAGTAGCCACGCTCGACGCCGTGATCCGCGAAGAAATTCGGGGCGACGGGATCATGCCCAAAGTCATGACGGCGTTGTCGATCGTCGCTTTGTTGCTGGCCATCGGCGGCGTGTATGGCGTGATGGCGTATTCGGTTTCGCAGCGCACGCGGGAGTTGGGAATTCGCATGGCCCTCGGAGCGCAGGGTAAGGGGGTGATGTCGATGATAGTGCGGCAAGGATCGCTGCTGGCGGGGGTGGGCGTGGTGATCGGAATTGGTCTGGCGCTTGCCGTCTCCCGGACGCTCTCGATCTTCCTCTTTGGCGTGAGCCCGTTTGATCCGCTCACCTTCGGTGCCGTGGCGATTTTCCTGTTAGGCGCCGGCGTCGCGGCGTCATACTTCCCCGCACGCAGGGCAACCAAGGTCGATCCGATGACAGCTCTTCGAGCTGAGTAGGCAGTAGCCGTGGGTCGAATCGCTCATGCTCTGCCTACTGCCTAGCCTATTGCAGACTGCCCACTGACAGTCCCGGAATCAGCCTCACGGCGTTCTCGTAATACAACTTGCGCAGCACGTCATCGGGCAGCTCTAATCCGTACATCTTCCAAAACGCGTGGCGCTTGCGGTAGTAGTCGAAGTACTCGTCGGCCGTCTCGAGAGTGCGGAAGTAAACGTGGTACTCTTCGGGAACCCAGGCGTCTTTGCCGAATAACACATGGTCCTGGTATTTGATGAACCACTCGCGGGCGAACCGCGGTTGGCGTCCCAACTCCGCGAGGACGGCGCCGATGCCCACGTGCATGTTTGGTAGCTCGTCGAACAGCCGGCCGAGCTTTCCGAGATCTCCCCCCAACCACCCGAGATGCGCGGCGATGAAGTTGGTGCCGGGGTGCTTGCGGAAGACGTTCCACTGCTCGTTCATGATTTGTTCCCAGGGAGGGAACCGATCCGGAGGCCGGATCCGGCCGGGGCGTTCCTTGAGTTCGAACCAACGTTCGTTGAACTGATCCTGCGGCTCCCAGAACTGATGTGGGTCGCCGGTGTGAATCAGTACGGGAATCCCCAGCTCGCCTGCTTTTGCCCATACCGGATCGAAACGCGGGTCGTCGGTCGCTATGCGATTGCCCGCGCTGTCGTTGAGCGTCATGCCGAGGTTCTTGAAGATCTTGAGACCTTGAGCGCCGGCCTGCACGTCCTGCTCCAACTGCGCCGCTGCATTCTCGCCCCAGGCTGGATCGTCGATCTCGCGGAAGCTCAAATTGGCGAACACCACGAAGCGATCGGGATAGCGCCCTTTCAATGCCTCGATAGACTGCACAAGCGTCTCACCAGTTCCGCCGCTCAGGTTCACCATCACCGCCATGTTCATCGTATTCATATCCGCGATGATGGTATCGACACGTTCCCGACTAGGCGTGCGATGATGGCTGTGGATGTCGATGAACGGGAACCGCGATCGGGTGAGGGGATGCCCGGGCACGACCAGCGTCGACTTGGGATTGTATTCGTCGACCGTCATCGTTTGGGCGGAGATGATGACGGGCCCCAGGGTGGAAGCAACGAGCAAGAGCGAAACGACGGGCTTCATGTGCGCTCCTGATGTGAAGTTATCGAGTGTGAAGGATTCTTCAGGCGAGAGAATATACACCCTTGGGAGCGGTCGGGTTCGTCGTCGTGTTGCGTCGCTAAGAGGTCTTCCCCCTCAGCGTCCCCGAATAATCCCCACATTCTCAGCTCGTTGGTAACGAACCGACACACCGTACGGCTCTGACAATTTCTTGATCGAGTCGATGATGCGCCGACCGGCGTCGGAATCGGCCAGTATCGGTCGCCCACGCTGCGGCCGCGGGTCCCCAAATCCGAGCGTAATCGGGTACAGCCGGATTTCGGCAAGCTGGCCGTCGTCGAATCGCGGTACGGCGATGACACTCTCCCAATAGTCTTGTAGGCCCGGAAACCCGCCGGTGGAACTCTGTTCGATGCGGGCTTCTTGAATGTTGCCGGGTTGCCCGTCGGTGGAAACGCCGTACCGCTCATACATGTCGCCTGGCAGAAACCGGACGGTCTCGTTCTGAAAGATGAAATTCGCTAGGCTGTAGAAGATGGGTTTACCCTGGTAGATCTCGATGCCGCGCATCACGTGCGGGCCATGCCCCACGAAGATGTCAGCCCCGGCATCCACCACGGCCCGTGCGAACGTTTCCAGAAATTCTGCGGGAACCTCGCGGGAGCCTGCGCTCTCATGGCTGTGACTCGTGACGATGACCCAATCCGCTTGTCTCCGTGCTTCGCGAACGGAGGCAACGATGTCTGCCAGGTCGCCTTCGTGGGGTGTGGTGCGCCGACCAGGGCTGTCGGATGCCACGAATCGCGTCCCTCGGAAGGACAGGCGGTCTCCGTCATCTACGCGGAACCCTGCGTCGTTGGCGACTTCGCGGAGTTTGTCGAGAGAGCTTCCGCTCACGTGGTATGTGGTGGTGAATCGCAGCGGGCTCAACCCCGGCCTGCCACGGAGATCTCCGCGCTGTGGGCCCGCGCGGTCCTCGTCAGAAAACGTGGACGCAACGGAAATGAGCGCCACTCGTCCGCCGGCCGTCTCCAAATACACCGGGGCTCGGGCCCTGGCTAGGTTCTCCCCCGCTCCTGCGTGTGCGAGCTTCAAGGCATCGAGGGCTTTCGTCGTGGCACGCAGTCCACCCGCGCTGTAGTCCATGGTGTGGTTGTTCGCCCGGCTTACCATGTCGAAGCCTGCCCACACCAATTCACCGGCGAGAAACGGCTCCGCGGCCATCCACGTACCCCCGCTGTGCGCGGCGGGATAGCCGTCGCTGTAATTGTGGAACAACACTTCCAGGTTCGTGAACGCAACATCGGCGGAGCGGATGATCTCGATCATCCTCAAGTATTCTGGTTCTTTGAAGGGCGAGAGTCGCCTGGTTAGGATCGCGTCGCCTGTGAGGGCAAACGTCATAGTACCCGGCGGCGGTGTGGACTGGGCTGCCCCCAATGCGGGGGACAGGATCCCGATTGCCATCCAGGTAGCCGCGACAAGGTGCGAGGTTCTGCGAGCCGGGGTGGTTTGGGGACGCAACATGGGGAGCCTCCGTGGT
>CAYLZR010000011.1:10462-20875 GCA_964388145.1 uncultured Gemmatimonadaceae bacterium
CGAGGTTCTGCGAGCCGGGGTGGTTTGGGGACGCAACATGGGGAGCCTCCGTGGTCGTTTTCGGTCGGAGCAACGCCGAACTATCAGAGATGCCACGAGGTACGGCCGATCACAAGTCCTAACCCTCGGCCCGTTCCCCAATAGTATTGACAGCCTCCCTTGTGATCACGGGTTGTGGGCACCGGGGGCACGGTGGGGGAGATGGCCTAGAACCGGGTAGCCATGCCGGTTCCGCTTCCCTCGCGGAGGCGGTATTCTAGCGCGGGGTCAGTCGCCGGGTGGGCTGGCCGCAGGCAGATCTCACTCCAGAGGCCGGTATGAACGCTCGAATCGTCGGGTCCGCTGTGATACTCCTTGCCGCATTGGGGGGGATGTCAGGGGAAGGCGTTGCGGCTCAGCAAGAGCACAACACGTTGACAGTCGCCGAACGCGCCGAGGGATGGCAGTTGCTGTTCGACGGCGAAACCACCGACGGGTGGAGAGGGTTTCGCCGCCAAGACATGCCCGGCTGGATGGTGGAGGAAGGCGAACTGCGGCGGGTAGGAGGCGGAGGCGACATCGTCACTACCCAGCAGTTCGACGATTTCGAACTCAAAGTCGATTGGAAGGTTCAAGCGGGCGGCAACAGCGGGATCATGTTTCGCGTGAGTGAAGAATGGGATCGCACGTGGAAGACCGGTCCGGAAATGCAGGTGTTGGACGACGAACGGCATCGCGACGGGCGACGTCCTATCACGTCGGCCGGTTCCAATTACGCGCTGCACGCGGCAGCCGAAGGCGCGGTCCGTCCAGCGGAGGCGTGGAACGAAGCGAGGATTCTCGTTAACGGCGGTCACGTCGAGCATTGGCTCAACGGCGTGAAGGTCGTCGAGTACGAGTTGTGGAGCGACGAGTGGGACGAGCTGGTCGCAGCCAGTAAGTGGGACACGCTCCCCGGTTACGGGAGACAACGTCGTGGTCACATTGCGTTGCAGGACCACGGCGATTGGGTCGCCTATCGGAACATCAAGATCCGGCCATTACGATGACCGTTCGGGCTAAGCTGTCCGTCATGATGTTCATCCAGTACTTCATTTGGGGTGCGTGGTGGGTGACGCTCGGCACGTACCTCGGTCAAACGCTCGAGTTCGACGGGAGCCAGATCGGGTGGGCGTACGGAACGACAGCCATCGCCGCAATGATCTCGCCGTTCTTCGTGGGCATGGTTGCCGACCGGTTCTTCTCAACTGAAAGAATGCTTGCCACGCTCCATATCGTTGGAGCGATCGTGCTCTACGTCGCTTCCACGATGAACGGGTTTGGCCAGTTTTATACAATGGTGATCATGTACGCGCTCTTGTACATGCCCACACTCGCGCTGACCAACTCCCTCTCGTTTCATCATCTGAAAGATTCGGCTAGGGAATTCCCACGCGTGCGGGTGTTGGGAACTATTGGATGGATTGTTGCGGGGATTCTGGTGGGTCGCTTGGCTCTCGAGTCGACAGCCATTCCCATGCGGATTGCTGCTGGCGCGTCCATCGTCATGGGCCTGTACTGCCTTTTCCTGCCACACACGCCGCCTAGCGCCACAGGTGGACCGGTACGAATACGGGACGTTCTTGGGCTCGATGCGCTTTCGCTGATGAAGGACCGTTCGTTTGCAATCTTTGTGATCGGTTCTTTCTTGCTTTCCATCCCGCTCCAGTTCTACTACGCGTTTACGAACCTGTACCTCAACGAGTTGGGGATGTCGGAGCCGGCTACGAAGATGACAATGGGCCAGATGTCGGAGATCATCTTCATGATCTTGATGCCGTGGTTTTTGGTCCGACTGGGGGTGAAGAAGATCCTTCTCGTGGGTATGCTTGCGTGGGCATTGCGGTATGTGCTGTTTGCCTACGGTAACATGGGAAGTCTCGTGTGGATGTTGTATCTGGGAATCTTGCTCCACGGTGTTTGCTACGACTTCTTCTTCGTCACCGGCCAGATCTATGTCGATCAAAAAGCGGACGCTCGGATCCGTGCGGCCGCGCAAGGATTCATCGCGTTCGTCACGCTGGGAGCTGGTTTGTTCGTCGGAGCGTGGGTGTCGGGTGCGGTCGTGGAGTCGTATACCATCACCGGCGGCGCGTTGCCACACGATTGGCGGACCATTTGGCTCATTCCGGCCATTGGTGCAGCCGGCATTCTCGTATTGTTTGCGGCCATGTTCCGGCCATCGGCCACGACGCAGGTTACTGAGGGCTGAAGAGTGAATGGCTAACTTCGCACTAAACTGCCCGCCACTCGGGTAGTGTTGTAGAGCGGTACAATGGAGGGAACAACATGCCTAATGAAATATCGAGACGGAATTTCGTCGGCGACGTAGCCACGGCTGGCATGGCGTTCACGATCGTGCCACGGCACGTCTTGGGCGGACCGAGACATCGTGCGCCGAGCGACACGCTCAACATGGCGTGCATCGGCGTGGGTGGTCGGGGGCGTAGCGACCTACGCGGTGTCAGCTCAGAAAACATTTACGCGTTGTGCGACGTGGACTCCCGAAACCTGGATTCCGCGTCCGGCAGCTATCCACTGGCCAAGCGGTACGTCGATTTTCGAGAGATGTTGGAACGGGACGGCGACAGTATCGACGCGGTCACCGTCGCAACACCCGACCACACGCACGCGGTCGCCGCCATGATGGCGATGAAGATGGGGAAGCACGTGTACTGTGAGAAGCCGCTCGCCCGAACGCTGTACGAGGTCAAGCAACTCGCGCACGGAGCGCAACAGTACGGTGTTGCGACGCAGATGGGCAACCAGGGACACGCGGACGAGGGCACGCGCCGGATACGGGAGTGGGTGGAGGCCGGCGCGATCGGAACCGTCCGAGAAATCCAATATTGGACCAATCGTCCTATCTGGCCGCAGGCGATCGATAGGCCGCTCGAAACCTATCACGTCCCGACATATCTCGATTGGGACTTGTGGCTTGGGCCGGCGCCGATGCGGCCGTACCATCCGGCGTATGCGCCCTTCAGATGGCGTGGTTGGTGGGATTATGGAACGGGGGCTCTCGGTGATATTGCATGCCACTCGATGGATGCAGCGTATTGGGCCCTGGACCTGAAGTATCCGACCCGCATCGAGGCGGAATCGACCACGTTGTTCGAAGAAACCGCACCGGCCGCAGCGAGAATCGTGTATGACTTCCCGGCTCGGGGCAACCGGCCGGCCATCAAAGTCGTGTGGCGCGACGGCAACTTCTCACCCTCGCGTCCCGAAGAAGTCAGCGACGATGCGCCGTGGCCGATCGAGAGCAGCGGGCAGATGTGGGTAGGAGATGACGGCAAACTGTTCGCGGGTATCTACGGTGAGAATCCGAGGCTACTCGATGCCGCTCGGGATAAAGAGTTGAAGGCCAATCCCCCCGCCGAAAAGTACGCGCGCACCGAAGGCGTGTACGCCGAGTTCATCGCGGCGTGTAAGGGGGGCCAACCGGCGGGCTCAAATTTCACCGACCACTCGGGTCCACTGACCGAAATGGTATTACTCGGGAATCTCGCGGTGCGGACGGGAAGAATACTCGACGTCGATCCGGAGAACGGACGCGTCAAGAACGCCACGATTCCGGAAGAGTACATCAGGCCGATGTATCGGGAGGGGTGGAGCCTCTAATAGTGGGCAGTGGGTCGTAGGCAGTTGGGTTGGTAAGGAGTCCACTACCTACTGCCCACTGCCCACTTTTATGGCCTCCACTCCCCCTTTGCCACCGCCGGGACAAACTCGTCTAACCCCTCAGGTCGGAAGGGCAGTGTCCGGCCCTGCTCCGCGCTCATGTACGACGTCATGAGGATCTCCATGACCTCCACACCGTCGTCGAAGGTGAGCGTCGGGGTTTCCCCGCGCATGAACGCTTGGGTGAAGTGTCTGTTTTCGCCCTCATAACCATACGCGACGGGTTCGTCGGGGATGACGGGCATGAGTCCCATCTCGGCGTTTTGTTTCTCCACGAGATCTTCGCCCGCTTCGCCGGTTACTTGGCGACTGAAAAAGAGTTTGAGGCTCGTGTCCAAGGTATTCCACGACATCGAGTATTCTGGTCCCAATAACTCCGCCGACAGACGCAGTCCCGCGCCCACGAAGCTCCACGACGTGGTGACCTCGCCCAGCAGTGTGGAGCCGTCCTCCGCCTCGTACTCAATTGTCGAGCTGGCGAAGTCTTCAGCCGGCTGTTTGCTGTAGTCCACGTCCGGACCCATCGTCCGTTTGAGGCGTTCCACATATTCGGGTCGCGTCCACTTGAGGCTCGCGATATGCGCGGTGATGTTCACCGGCTTGATCGATGAGCGCGGAGCGCCGGGCTTGGTGAGTAGGTAACGGACAACTTCGACGGAGTGGCACATCATGTCGTTGAGCACTCCACCACCCTGCAGGTTGCCGCGCCAAAACCATGGCATGTGTGGCCCACTGTGTTCCTCGGCAGCCCGCGCGAGATAAGGACGCCCGGTCAGCGCAGCGCCGCGAGCCCATATGAGGTCGCGGCCGCAGCTCACGTGTGGGGCAAAAACCTGATTCTCCAAATAGCCGTGGTTGATCCCGGCGCCTTTGACCAACTCAGCCACGCGTTTCGCCTCGGCGACGGTACGTCCCAGCGGTTTTTCGCACGCGATGCCCTTCAGCTCACCCTTTCCTGCATTCACGGCGTCGGCAATTTCCTCGACGTTCTCGATGCGCGTGTGGTTTGGCCCGCATAGCCAGAGGGCATGAATGTTTGGATCCGCAACCATCGCGGTAATCGAGCCGTATGCCTTCGCCTCGCCGACGTTGAGTTGTCGGGCGAGCGCTGCTGCGTCCTCGGCGTGTTTGATATTTGGACTGAACACACCCATCACGTCGGCGTCACGGACTCCCGTCCACGCCCTCATGTGAAACTGTGCGTTGAATCCGCTCCCGATGAATCCCACACCCAACCGCTCCTTGGACATGTCTATCGACTCCTAAAGTCGTTGTGCTCTGGTTGTGTCAAAAGGTAAGACGCGCGAGATACTGATAGCTCGCCCGAACCGACTCCAATGGATCCTCGGGCTGGTCGTGCTCGATAAAGAAGTGCTCGATCCCGGCGCGCTCTCGTTGTGCGAAAATCGCCGCGAAATCGATCACCCCTTTGCCCACATCCACCATCCGTTGCTCCGGCGAGCCGTCCATGTCCTTCACGTGCACGGAGGAAAACCGGCCGGGGTGTCGCGCGAAGTAGGCGAGCGGATCACCGCCGCCACTCCGAATCCAGAAGAGGTCCAGCTGGAACGTGACAAACCGCGGGTCGGTCTCGGCGATCAGGAGGTCGTAGGGGACCCGCCCTTCGATGGCCTCAAACTCGAAGGTGTGGTTGTGATAGCCGAACTGAATACCCGCGGCTCGCGCTTGCTCGCCGGCGCGATTGAAGACTTCCGTTACCCGGCGGTAACCGTCGAGGCCGCGACGCACCTCACCCGGCAGCGAGGGACAGATGAGGTAGGAATGGCCGATGGTAAGACTGTCGTCGAGAATCCGGTCCCAGCCGTCCTGGAGGACCGCGTAGTTGATATGGGCCGATGGTGCCTGGATCCCGGCGGTCTGGAGCGCGCTACGCACCTCGACCGGGGTGCGCTCGAAATACCCGGCAAACTCGACCTCGTCGTACCCGATCGAGGCGATCCGTTCCAGCGTCCCCTCGAAATCCTCGGCCATCGCGCGACGGACGGTATACAGTTGCACTCCGATACGGTCGAGCTGGTCTTGGACAGGAACTGACCGGCCGGTCCGTGGCCGGGCGAGGCCAGTGGCCCCGACGGCAACGGATGCTACGGTTTTCACGAAGGTGCGTCGATCGGATTCCACTCCCGACTCCGGTTTTGGGTGCCCCAACTATGCCACGCCAAACCGCGTAGTGCCAGGGAGTTACGGCCTCGAATTCTGTGTTCTAGATGGTGCTGGGGAAGCCGCCTTAAGTGACTGCCAGTAGTGACTTTGCGCACTGACCCCCCGGGGACCTTCTCGTAAGATATGGGGGCAATCCGGTGAATCCTCATTTTGGTACGCTGCTGAGAGAGCTGGGCAGGGTACCGGGCCCTTGTTTTGGCGATACATGCCATCCGGGCAGCAGCGTAAGCGTCGGGTGAAATGCAATATCAAGAACTGGTCGATGTCCTTGAGCATGTAGGAAAGGATCCCTCTCGGCTCATCTTCGAAGATGAGCTGACAGGCATTCACAACCGGCGTTTCCTCCTCAGCTATTTCGAGCACCGGGTGCGCTGGGAGACGGGGGAAGACTACCCGCTCGCTCTGCTCGTAATCGACCTGGATCGCTTCAAAGACGTCAACGATACCCACGGGCACGAGACGGGTGATCAGGTGTTGACCTGGATTGCGACACTCCTCAAGGAAGTCGTGGGTGAGGACGACATGCCCGTACGGTATGGCGGTGACGAGTTCATGGTCGTCCTGCCGGGAGCGAGCCGTCGGGACGGGGGGGACGTGGCAGACCGGTTGCTCCAGCACACCCGCGACCGGCCGTTCAAGGTGAGAGAGTCCGGGGTGGAGCTGCCAATCACCATGAGCATTGGGGTGGCGTCGGCACCGGAAGACGCCAGCGACGGCAAAGGCCTGCTCCATGCCGCTGACACCGCTCTTTACCATGCAAAGCAGTCCGGCCGCAATCGCGCCGCCGCCGCCGGCGACATCGATCCCAAGAAAGTCTTTCCCAAGACAGCTCTCCACCGCTTGCAAGTCACGGGTATCGTGGGTCGGGACGACGAATTGTCGGTCGTGGCCGACTGCTTGGAAGCTCTTAGTCAAGCACGGAGTTGTTTCCTCATCTTCGAGGGACCCCCGGGAATTGGCAAGACGACGCTGTTGGATACCATACGTAACAATCTCACCGTCGACGATTCCTTTGTAGTGACGAAAGTCTGGGGCGATCAACACGAAGCGTATCGGCCCTATTACATGTTACAGCGCATTCTCGTCGCGCTGCTCAATCAGAAGAAAGACAAGGGCTCGTCGGTTCTCGAGGGATTGAGTGAGGCTGAAGTGTCTCATCTGGCCCACGTCATCCCGCAACTGGCGCCGGAAGATACCGGCGACGCGAAACCAGAGCCCGATAGCCAAACGAGACAGGCGATCTTCGCCACACTTGCGCGATTCCTTCCTCGTTTGATCGAGTACCGTCCGCTTATGCTTCTCATCGACGACTTGCAGTTCGCGGACGAGGCCACACTACTCTTGCTGCGAGTGTTGATGGAGCGGAACGAACTCACGCTGTTCGTCTGTGGTACCGCGATGGAATCGATCCACAGGGGTGAGGCGTCGCCACTGGATCGGTTCTTGAAAGTCGAAGACGATCTCGATGTGCGTCGTCCGCGTCTCCAACCGCTCGGCGCCAGCCACATCGCGGAATACTTGGGCACGGTGTTCCCGAGCCTTCGCATGCCGGACGGTTTTCAAGACGATTTGGCCGTCACGACACAAGGCAATCCACTCTTCCTTGCAGAGATTATCCGGAAGTTGGTTACCGACCAGAAGGTCAATCTTGTCGGGCAGGAGTGGGTGATCGAGCCGCTCGAGGATGGGTATTTGCCGAAGTCGCTCGAGGAGATCGTCATCGAAAAAATCGCCGAACTCGATGATGAGGGTATGGATCTCCTGGCGCGTGCGTCTACGTTTGGAGAAGACATCTCCGTGAGTATGTTGGCCGGAAGCGCCGATCTAGACGAGAACAAGGTATTGGAGTTTCTCGACCGCGCCGAAACCCTGGGTCTCGTCAAGATGGACTTTCAAATCAACGACGAGGTCATGCGATTCCTCGGCAAGCGCGTGATGGACATCAGCTACGGGTCGATCGATGAGAGTCGCCGCAGTGCGTTGCACGAGGAGGTAGGACAATATCAGGAGCGATTGTACCAGCAGCAACTCCTTCCCTCTGCTTCACTGCTCGCGTATCACTTCAAGCGCTCGGCAAACCAAGAAAAGGCTCGGCAGTACGAGCGAGCCCAGGTCGCTTACACAAGAACAGTTTTCGACGCCGCCGAAGCGTCACACTACACGGGGCAACTGCTCGATGAAGTGGACACCGGCACGCGTCTGAAACGTGAGAGCCTCCGGCACGTCCCCCATGTTCTGCGCAACTTGATGACGGCTGTGCGCAACATCCAGCTCTATCCTCCGGAGAGCGCGGCGATCAGGCAAGCGCTCAAGCAGATCAAGAAGCCAATCGACGACATCCTCGAACAGAATGAACGCTTGATGTTGTCGCAATCCCAGCAGGTACTGCTCGTAAATGGGAAACGACTCGAAGTCTTCGAGTTGAAGGCACTCACCGCGTCGTTCCTCGAGTTGCTCGGCCGTTTCGAACTCAAAGGGATCGCGTTCCGGCGCGGTGTCACACAAGACGAACTCAAGACGCTGGTGATCACACTCGGCCGGACCAAGCCGGACGCAGTCGACCCCGGTTTCTGGAGAGAGTTCGCTGTGGAAAATGGGCTCGAACACTTGGAGCTCATGCAGGTGCATTACTCCCGGGTGCGCAAGTCCCGTACGATGATTGCGGTCGTATCCGCCGCGGAGGATGAGGAGCTGACCACCGGCGAGTTGAAGCAGATTCCGGACGTGCTCCGCGCGCTCCACGGCGCCGCGACGAATGTGAAGTTGTACCCGGTCGATGCACAACCTGTCGTGCAGGCGATGACGGCCCTATGTACGGCGCTCGATGCATTCCTGTCTCGGCACCCCGCGCTGACCTTCGCCTATGTAGGTGAATCGCTGCTGATCAACGGAAAAAGGGTCGATACCGGGAGGTACCAAGCTGTCGCCGACGGATTCATTACGTTCTCAAAGTCCGTGAGTATCGATAGCCTTACGTTCTTCGCACCGGTTTCGTCGCAGGAGATTGAGATATTCATCGGGGCGCTTCGCGACCTTCCGGCCTCCGGTACCGAGCGGAGCCACTGGGATGAACTTGCAACGCAGCATGGTCTGCGGTCGGTAGCCTTCAACCAGCGTCAATACACCTTGGGTGTTGTGCAGAGCTTGTTGGACGAAGTTGGTCCACCTGCGGTCGATGAGGTCATCGAGGTCGACGCAATCACCGCATTGATTGAGACACTTCCCGACGATCCGACGGAAGCCATTCGAGAGGCGTTGCCCCGATTCGGCAAGGATATGTTGGTCAAAGGGGAACACAAGTTATTACGGCGCCTGTTGGCGACTTTCTTTCGTGACTTTGCGACGTTGGAGCCACTCGAGAAGGAACAGGTCGTCCAATCATGCGCTCGGTTGCTGAACGGCTTGATTCTGGGCTTGCAACACAAGTTCAGCGAGTTGGCAGTCGATCATCTGAGCGCCGCCCTGGCTGAAGAAACCGATCCCCGAATCGTACAAGAGTTGGCGGGGGTACTCTACACAATGGCGGGGTGCGCCGTGCAGTTTGCCGATTATCCGCTCGCCGGCCGCATTCATTTGGAGCTGAGGGAGCGGTGTGATCAGCTGCGGGAAGCCGGGCAGTCGAGCGCGGAAAACCTGACGAAGTTTCTCGACCGCAAGGTGGATCCCACCACGGAAAAACTCTTGCGGGGCGACCTGACGTCGGGCGACCCCGTGCGTCACGAGCGCGCTGCACGTGTGGTGGGGAGCCTCGGTCCTCCGGCTATTCCGCTCTTGGTAGACGTCGTCGAACGGGAAAGGGATTTTCGTGTTCGGCAGACGGCGGCAAGCCTCCTGGCGGAAGCGGGACCAGAGGCCGTGACGCAACTCAAACGGGCTGTCGTGACCGGCGTAGTGGTGGAGCAGCGATTCCGCGTGCTCGAGGTGATCGACACGGTTACCAAGGATCTGCGCGACGAGATCGAGTTCAGCCTAGGCGATTCGAATCGCAAGATCCGTACAGCGGCGTTTCAACTGTTCGAGCGATTGTCGCGCGACGATTTTATCGACATCGTCTTGCCCTACGCGTATGGCGGCGATGCGGCGAAGGCAAAGGGCGCCGTGCGTAGCTTGGGGAGTCTCGCGACGAACGCGGCATCTGAGGCCTTGGCGTCCATCCCGGAGACGACGAAAGACTCGGAGTTGGTGATTGTGTGCTGTCAGGCACTCGGGAAGATAGGAAACGAGATTTCTATCAACGCGCTGGCTAAGATCCTCAAGAAACGTCGATTCTTGTTCTTGGGCCAGCGGTGGAACGAGCAAGTACGCGCCATGGCGGCGATGGCGTTGAAGCAGATCTCCGATCCTCAAGCGGCGCAGGTGCTGACGCGCTTTACGCACGATGGCGACCGGCGGGTGCGGCAACTCGCGCGATCGGCCGCCACGGACGGGGGCTAGGGCAGGCGCTCCCCGTTTACTTCTCACCGTAGGAGATGCGATATATCGCTCCCTGCCGGTCGTCCGACACCAGTAGCGCTCCGTCGGGCATGA
>CAYLZR010000011.1:20975-23344 GCA_964388145.1 uncultured Gemmatimonadaceae bacterium
CGATATATCGCTCCCTGCCGGTCGTCCGACACCAGTAGCGCTCCGTCGGGCATGACCAACACATCGGCCGGCCGGCCCCACGGACGCCGTCCTCGTAGCCACCCTTCAGCGAAAACATCGTACCCGACGGCTTGATTGTTTTCCAAGCGGACAACGGTAATGCGGTAGCCGATCGGGGTGGAGCGGTTCCACGAACCGTGCTCGGCGATGAAGATCTGATTGTGGTACTCGGGTGGAAACATTTCTCCCGAGTAGAACCGCATGCCGATCGATGCCACATGGGGGCCGAGGGGCTGAGCCGGCGGTGTAAACTCGCTACACGGTCGCTGGCCGTAGTCGGGGTCGGCGATCGTCCCTCCGTGGCAGAATGGAAAGCCGAAGTGCAAACCGGCGGTTGGCGCGTGGTTGAGCTCGTCGGGCGGCAGGTCGTCGCCCAACATGTCGCGGCCGTTGTCGGTGAACCACAACTCGTCCGTTCGCGGATCCCAATCGAAGCCCACGGAGTTCCGTACACCGCGGGCGAATATCTCCCAGTCGGACTTGTCGGTTTTCATCCGCAGAATAGCGCCGTATGGCCCGTCTGATTCCGGGCAAATGTTGCAGGGCATGCCCACCGCAAGATACAGCAACCCGTCGGGGCCGAACTGGATGAACTTCCAGCCGTGGTGTGTCAGGGTGGGCAGGTCATCTCGGACGACGACAGGTTGCGGCGGGTTCGCCAGGCGAGACTCGATACCGTCGTACACCAGAATGCGGCTCAAGGCGGCAACGTACAGTGCGCCGTCTTTGAATGCGACGCCGCTGGGAAGCGTGAGATCGCTGGCAATGGTGTACGTTTCCTCGGCCACGTTATCACCGTCGCCATCCACGAGGGCATAGACATTTCCCTCGCGCATCGATCCGACAAAAACCGTTCCGTTGTCTCCCAACGCCATCTGCCTGGCGTTGGGGACAGTCCCGCTGTAGATGGCGATGCCGAATCCATTGGGAAGGGTGATGTTACCCAGTTGTTCCCGGCCCGTAACCTTCCAATACAACGCGGCAGCGGCTAGGACGACGATGACTGCCGAAGCTATGCGTGTTACGCTAATGGGCCGGAAGAGTCGAACCATGAGATCCTCGGCTTGTTACGGCTGGCTGTCCCCGCCGGCGAACTGATAGAGCGGCATGTCACACACCGGACGGTAACCGATTTGCTGATAGATGTTGTTCGACGTTGGATTGTCTACGTCGGTAAACAGGAAACAAAATGAACGTCCCTCATCGAGCATGCGTTGGCTCAGATGGGCTACACAGGCGGAAGCGTAACCGCGACCTCTCCATTCGGGCGGTGTGTAGACGCCACTGATACGAATACCGTTGGGCGTCCGACCGGTCCACAGCGCCATGGAAACGGGACGCTGATCTTCCCACAAGAAGGCGGCTCCGTCGTGAATGCATTGTGTGGTTCTGTCCCGAGGATCTGGGTGGGCGACTTCGTGTAGCTCCGTGTTGAATGCTTCCAGCCAACCCGAGACCGTATCAAAATCTTCTGCGGTTGCTTGGCGAAGTTCGCCTGCCGGATGCCGTTGGGGTAGCGTAACCTCGTCGAGTTGGTAGATGCGCTGCCCTCGTCGGAGATGTGCCTTCGCGCCTGTGCGGCGCGCCCACATCTCCGCGAAGGCCTGTGCGGTGGTATCCGGTGCGAGCATGCTGGGGAGGTCATGATAAACGGTTTCCAGATCTTGAACGACGATCTCCAGTGCTTCCTGCGGCATTCTCGTGAGGGCGACCGGAAACGGCGGCGTTCTGATGGCACAGGCAATGGCCGCGTCACCGTAGTCCAACGATGCGAGATAGGGCTTCTCGGTGTAGCGATCCGGCTGATCGATGAGCGTGCGAACGACGCCGAGCATAAGGTTGTTTTCGGCTTCGTGGCGCATGAGCAGGGGCCGAACATGTTCAAGGAACGCCGCGGCGTCGGAGAAACGGCGGATGGATGGGTCCATGTCTTCAATATAAAGACGTCGACGGCGGGTTCGCCGGGCGGGGTGAATCTCCCGACATGAAGAGCGGTGGGGATGCCAGCATCCACCGCCGCCTTGATTGCTAATCTCGAATACTGCGTGGTATTCTCGCTACGTCGTGATTTGCCGCGTCAGCCCCGCCAGGTCAGCTTCTCCCCAAATTTCCGCAATCTTCCCGTCTGCCATCCGGAATATCGCGATGGCGGTGATCGTGACTTGCTTGCCGGTGCCGGGAAGGCCCAGGAACTCCCCCTTGTGGGTAGCCCGATTCGTGACTCGCAGCACGACCCTGTTGCCCTCGGCGATCAAGTCTTCGATGGTGTGCTGCAGGTCGGGAAACGCCGAGTAGGCGCCCTTCGCGAA
>CAYLZR010000011.1:23444-29878 GCA_964388145.1 uncultured Gemmatimonadaceae bacterium
GTTTCCGCTTTGCTACCCAACCGCAATACCTCGTCCACCACAAAATCGATGTCTTCCCGCCGCGTCCTGAAGTTGACGATACACACGCGCAACGCGTACCGCCCTTCCAACGTTGTCGGTGACATGTAACACCGCCCCTCCGCGACCAAAGCTTCGACGATGTTCTGGTTGATCGCGTTGAGCCGTTCGTCTGAAGAAGCACGCTCCGGGACATAGCGGAAACAGGCGATGCTCAATTCCGATCCCAACGACTCCAGCCTTTGCTCGGCGTCGATCCGAGCGTCCAGGTGTCGCCGGAGGTCGATATCGTGTTGGATGACCTCAGCAATCCTATCCGCGCCGCGCGCCTTCAGAATCGTCCAAACTTTGAGACCCCGAAACCTGCGCGACATCTCGAGTCCGTGATCGAAGAACGCGAATCGCTCGATCGGATCGGTTTGTGTCACGGTGGTGTACTCGCTGAACAACGTAAAGGTGCGGCGAGAGATCTCATCATCACGGATCAGTACACACCCCGCATCGGCTGGTGCGAAGAGCCATTTGTGCGGGTCAAGGGCGAGAGAATCAGCGCGTCCAAACGCGTCGGCCATCCACGCATAGTCCTCGGTCATGACGGCCGGTGCGCCGTAACTCCCGTCGATGTGGAACCACACACCGTGTTCCTCGCAAATCTCCGCCACGTCGTTCAAGGGATCGATCGTCCCCGTGTTGGCGGTGCCCGACGACGCGCACACCGCCGCGGGGATGAGACCGGTCGCCCGGTCTTCCTCGAGTCGGGCTCGCAACGCGTCCGTTTGAAGGCGGCGTTGGTCATCGATGTCCAGCAGTCGCAGATTGTCTGACGGAATACCGAGGAGTTGCACCGCTTTCTTCATGGATACGTGGCCCTCACGAGACATGTATACCGTCAAACGATGACGCGATCCCGATGGCAGATTTGCAAGAAGCTCGGCCTGCGTCACGGCGCAGGCCAGCCCGTGGAAGTTGGCCGTCGACCCTCCGCTCACGAGGAGACCGTTGCCATCTGCGCCGAACCCGACCAACTCGTCGAGCCACCGTAACACCAACCGCTCGATCTCGATTGCCGGTGGCGAAGACCGCCACGCGGTCACGAGTTGATTCACGGTTGAGGCCATTGCATCCGCCAACATGCCGAGTGGGTCCGCCGACGTGCACACGTACCCGAAAAAACGTGGGTGTCCATGCCGTCGGGAATAGCGCGACAGCACATCGCGCCACTGGTTCATGATGTCATCGGGCGAATGCCCTTGCCTGGGCAGGGGTTCGTCGATCATGCCTCGAATCTCCGGACCGGTCACTTGTCGGAGCACCGGATCGGACCGTTCGGCTTCGAGCGTCTCGATCATCAACTCGATCAATTGGTGGCCGAGGCGACGAAACTCTTCAGGGGGCAGGTCGAACGAAACGTCGGGAAGAGCCGTTTCTTTAGACATAGGTAGGATAGTATAGCATGCAGACACCCGGCTATCGGTAAGAGCTGCATGGAAATCAAGCGGCCGAGGTGCGTTTCAGATAATGCGCCGGGCGGTGCGAGGCAAGATCGTACTGGCCGGAACAACCCTGATGGCGAACCTAAGGCGTAACCTGCCGATTGGCGTCGACCGTGAAACTCAGACCCGGCTCGACCCCGTTCCCCGGTGTGTCCACGACGTTGGTGAGTAACACCGCATTGGCGGAGACGTTTTGGGTGGCAGCTCCGGTGGGGTTGTCCGCACAAACGTTCGGGTCGCTGATGCGGATGGATTGGAGCACGTCGATGGGCACGTCCTCGAACGTGATCTCCCATCGCTCCACGCCCACCGCTCTCATGTTGATCCGCGAAAAATTCAGCCAACTGGGGTGGATATGGGTCTGACCCACTCCGCTTACGCATGCGGCATGGGCCGCCGCGACGTCCGGATCGGTGCTTGTCGCCGCTTGGTAGACGAACTCGACCACGGTGACGTGGACGGTAGGTCCATTCGTGTCACTAGAGATGCAGGCGACCGCACCCACCTGCAGCAGTACGGCGACTTGACAACGTGACATCGGCGAACTCCTGTGTGATATCTCGCGACCTGGCCTTGCCTAAGGATCGATCGAGCCGTCCTCGAGAACAAGATACCTCTCCCGGGGGCGTGCGAGCCAGATGACTCTGATGCAGCTATCTTCTACCGATGCTGCGCCTCGAGGGAGTGATCAAGTCCTACGGTGGACGTCGGGTGATCGACGAGCTCGATCTCGACGTCGCGTCCGGTGAGACGGTGGCGCTGATCGGCCCCAGTGGATGCGGCAAGTCAACCGCGCTGAGGCTGTTGCTCGGGTTGGCCGTGCCCGAAGCGGGCAAGGTGCACTTTGACGGGGTAACGGTATCCCGTGAGACCGTCTCCGACGTCCGTCGGCGCGTGGGATATGTCATTCAAGACGGCGGTTTGTTTCCCCACATGACGGCGCGAGAGAACGTGATGCTCAAGGCCCGGACGTTGGGCTGGGACACGGCTCGACTCGATGCGCGGCTGGGGGTGTTGCGCGAGCTGACCAACTTTCCGATCGATGGACTCGACCGTTATCCTGTGGAGCTTTCGGGGGGACAGAGACAACGCGTCGCTCTGATGCGTGGTCTCATGCTCGATCCCGATGTCCTGCTACTCGACGAGCCGCTCGGCGCGCTCGATCCGATGATCCGATTCAACCTCCAGGAAGATCTCCGCGGCATTTTCAGGACGTTGGAGAAGACCGTCGTGCTCGTCACGCACGATCTGTCGGAAGCGGTCTTTTTCGGGGATCGTATCGTGTTGATGCGAGATGGCAAAGTCGTGCAGCACGGAACCCTTGATGCGTTGGCGCGATCGCCCGCTGATCCCTTTGTGACCGAATTCATCAACGCGCAACGCGGGCATTCTCTTCCGGAAACGTCGCGGTGAAGACGGTGCTCGTTGTGGCGGCTGCCGTGAAGACGCTGCTGGCGCAGGATCCGACATCCACCGTGGTAGTGGCGTCGAAGACATTCACGGAGGCCGTGGTGTTGGGGGAAATTGCGGCTGGTGTGATACGAGACGCTGGCTACTTGCCGGATCATCGTCAGGAACTCGGAGGAACGCGAGTGCTCTTCAACGCCCTCGTGTCCGGCGACATCGATGTCTATCCCGAATATATGGGAACGATCATCCAAGAGATTCTCGCGGAGTTGAACCTCCAAACCGACGGCCAGGTACGAATCGCGCTGCGTGAACGAGGGATCCTCATGACGGGACCCCTCGGGTTCAACAACTCGTACGCCATTGGCATGCGACCCGAGACGGCGGACCGACTCGGTGTCTCCAGTATCTCAGATCTGCGGCGGCACCCGGACGTGCGTTTCGGAATGAGCAACGAGTTCATGGACCGAGGCGATGGATGGCCGAGTCTGCGACAGGCGTACGGCCTCACCAGCCGGAACGCGCGTGGGTTGGACCACGATCTGGCGTATCGCGCGCTGGACGCCGGCGATATAGACGCCATGGATGTCTATACGACCGACGCGGAGATTTCATACTACGGTTTGCGAGTTCTCGAAGATGATCTCTCGTTCTTTCAAAATTACAATGCCGTGTTCCTCTACCGCGCCGATCTCGATACACGCGCACCGGGCGTGGCCGCGGCCTTGGGACGTCTCGAAGGTACGATCGACGAGAATGGCATCAGCCGTCTGAATGCACGTGTGAAGCTCGATGGCGAGGCGGAGTCCGCGGTCGCGAGCGATTTCTTGCGCCAGGCGTTGAACATCACCACCGTCACCCAAGAGGTGGGGACCGGAGCGCGTATTTGGTTGAGGACACGGGAGCATCTCTTTCTCGTGGTCGTATCAATGACGTTGGGCGTGATCGTCGCGATTCCATTGGGGATCGTCGCATTCAAGCGGCCACGCCTCGGACAGGCGATACTGGGTGTTGTGGGAATGATTCAGACCATACCGGCGCTGGCATTACTCGTGTTCATGATTCCGGTTCTCGGCATCTACGCACCGCCGGCGATTGCGGCTCTATTCCTTTATAGTCTCCTTCCCATGGTACGGAACACGCATGCCGGCTTGTCGGGTATTCCTCCGTCGGTCGAGGAGTCGATCGAGGCGTTGGACTTGCCCGCGGGCGCACGGCTGCTCAAGGTCGAGCTGCCCTTGGCGTCACGGTCCATCATGGCGGGCGTGAAGACGGCCACGGTCATCAACATTGGCTTTGCCACACTGGGTGCGTTGATTGGGGCGGGCGGCTACGGCCAGCCCATTCTGACCGGGATACGGTTGGACGATGCCTCACTCATTCTGGAGGGGGCGATCCCGGCGGCGGTCCTTGCCCTAATCGCGCAAGATCTATTCGGCCGGATTGAGCGGGTGGTTGTTCCGAAGGGGCTGAGGTTGAAGCGCGCGGCGTAAGAAGCGGTGCGCAGCACTAGTTGTGCGAGTGTGTCGTCGCCTCGGTGTGTTCGTGGTCCGTCGGTTTTTCCATGTTCATCTCTCCAATCAGACCACCGCCTTCTTTGATCAGGTCGTATTTGCCGCGCACGACCCGCATGTAGTGTTCGCGATCCAGCGCGTAGAGGGGATCGCTCGTGTCGGCCGCCGGCCACGCCGCGTCACCTGATGGCATGAACACTCCTGCCACCACGCCCATCCCGCCCTCCGGTATCGGCTCGTCCGTGGGATTGTTGTAATGTACCGTGACGCGGTAAGAATGGTCGGGAAAAATCTTCACGCCGAACTTGCGGTAGAGGCGTCCGATGGTGACGCCAGCCAGCTCGCCGTCTTCTTCAACGGGAAAACCTTCCCAGATAATCTTGTTTTCGGTCAAGTCCTCGAACACGATCTTGGTGGCGTATTCGTGCATGTGCGTACCCATGATCATCAGCCGGCCCGCAATAGCCGGACTCGCGTCGTACGAACGTGACGATTTGCCCGGAGGCAGATCAAAAGACTTGTCACCGGCGGGAAATGCCACGTCCAATTGATACGGATACACTTTTAATAACGGCCATGGCCGACCCGTCTTGACGTACCTCAGATGAATCCGCAATTCGGTGTCGAGATGCTCCTGTCCGGTGGGGTTGTGGAGCATGACCGACACCACCATGCGCTGGCCTTTGGTGACCGGGAGTCCCAGCAGCATCCACGGCATCGATTGGGGGCCGGTCTCGGTCCCCGCAGCCATGAGACGCCGCGAGATCGGGAGGAAAAGCTCCCGGCTGTCGGGATCGATGATATTGAAATGGTGCACGATGTTCGACGGCAGTTGGTTCCCGTTGGCATCGACTACCTCGTAATCGAACCCGTACATGTATACGTCTCGTGGCACGGTGACGGTTCCGATCGGTGGGTAGATTCCGGAATGCCCGGAGTCCGTTCCTTCCATCTCCATGTGCACCGGTAGGTCCACCGGCCCCACCTGGATGACGAACTCTTTACCGGTGTCCTCCAACCTCGTCGTAGCTTCCTGTGCCCTCGCGGGTTGGGTCATCGCCGTAACGACGGCGAACATGACTAGGTGACCGGTCCTTCGCATAAAGATTTCCTCGTGAATCTTGGCCGATGGGATCTGCGGTCCGAAGATAATAAGGGAAAAAGACTATAGGGGGAACCTCATGCCCGCGCGGGCAACCGCGAACCCGCGCCGGCTCACCTCCCGGGCCTCGGTGCTGCCTTCATCGTGGACCGGGTTGGTGTTGTTGAGGTGGGTAAACACCACGCGATTGCCGTCTCGTACGGCAGATTGCAAGAGATCCATCGAGCGCGGTATCAACGGGTGCGGGATGTCTTCGATGTTTCGACCTGGGACTTCGGTCGGAGAATAGAACGACCCATCGATGAGGGCCACGTCGACCTCCCTGACTAGATCTTCGATTCCGACCTGCCAGTCTTCCCAACGATCGATATCGGGCACGTAGAGCAGCGAACGGCTCGCACCGCGGAAGACAAAGGCAACGGTGTCTGAGAACACGTGGCGGTGCGGGACCGGAATGAGCCTCACTGAGAGCGTGTCGTCCACACGATGCCATTCGTCCATCTGAACCGACGGAAAGACCAGTCGACCCTCATCCACCATTAGGCTCCAGGGGCCGTTGTTCGAGAGGTAATCAGCCATTCCTGGGGAGCAATAGACCGGCGTGCTGGAGATGCCCAGGCCTTCGCGTCCCAGCACCGCCAAGCCGAGATAGTGGCCGATGTGCGCGTGGGTGAGAAAGATACCGTCAAACGGTCGGCGGGCCTGCGCTCGCTGCCGAAATGCTTGGCCGGGGATGAGATCGATCTGTCGAGTGAGGTCGGGTGTGGCGTCGACGAGATAGAAACGCTCGGCGGTAGGATCGACCAGCGCGAGTGACGCCACGAAGCGCGGGTTCTGCCGCGCGGCGTTGCACCGGGTCGTGTAGCATCCCGCCTGCGGTAACCCACCATCCTGTACCGT
>CAYLZR010000012.1:0-27179 GCA_964388145.1 uncultured Gemmatimonadaceae bacterium
CCAAACCGCGGCGGGCCGTCCGGTAGAGCGAGTCGTTCGGGTTCGCTCCCACCATCGCCTTGGAATACGCCTCTCGGGCACCCGTGTAGTCACCTCGTGAAAACCAGACGTCCCCAAGACCTAGCTGTGCCACACGGGCAGGGTAGTTGTTGTTTCCGATATTGACGGCCCGACAAAACCATCCCTCTGCCTCGTCTTGAGCCCCCTGGAACAATTCCCGCCGGCCAAGGGCCAGGGCGCAGGTGGTGGCTCTGGAGCGCGCGTCCGACTGAATGGCCGGTTTCCGACCCCGCCGAACCAAGCTCTCGAACACCGGCATGGCTTCGTCGCAGCGGTTGAGCGCCGCGAGTGCGATCCCATATGCGTACATCAGGGAATCTTGCAAACCGGCGTCGGGCGCCGCGGCCGCGGCAAACGGTAAAACGCCTATGGCCTCGGCGGGACTGCTGTTTTCTCCCAACCCGGCAGCCAGCTCAGCGGCCAACGTGCCGAGTGCCCTGCCCGGCACTACTCTCAGCAATGCCTGCAGCGCTGCTTGCAGGGCCGGCCCATTGGCCTCCGCGCTCGCCGCACGGGCTACGCGTTCCAATCCGTCCGCGGCCAGCGTGAGCTGGTCTTCGTCCTCCCTAGCCAACGCTTCGAACTGGAGCGCCGCCTCGACCAAATCGCGCGCGTTCAGCGCGGCCATTCCCGCTTTTCGCCGCAAAACGCCGCTGGTCGCACCTTGGCGCAATTCGAGTTGGAATTCGGCGAGGGCTTCGCTGAAACGCCGCTCGACATATGCCTGATCGCCCAATGCCTCGTGATCCGCCGCCGCGCCGCATGCCGTATTCACCGTCATCGTGACGATCAGGGTCAGCGCCTGTCTAATCAGCTTCATTCGCTCGCTTGAGCATCGATAAATAGGCCCGTACCCGACTGTCGTCCGGGTGTTTCTCGCGCAGGGCGGTCCAGACCGCTTCCGCACGACTTATCTCGCCCGAAACGTAATAGGCCAAGCCCAGGGTGGAATGGATTTTTCTCGCGTGGGGTTTGGCGGCGGCGAGGATCTCCAACTCTTCGCGGGCCTCGAGCGATCTCCCCACCTCGAGGAGCATTTGGGCCAGACGATACCGCAAATCGTGAAACGTGGGGCCGAGGCGCAACGCCGTCCGGTACTGGTCGATCGCCGCGTCCATGGCCCCGGCCTCGGCGTAGGCCTCACCGAGGTGGGCGTGGTGATTCGCCAGTTTTGCGGCGTGGTGCCCGGGAATCCCATCGCGGTCCGCCCCGCGCGCCGCGGCTGCACCCCTAAACGCCTGCTGGGCCTCTTCCGTCCGACCCAGATCGTTGAGGACGATACCCCGGTGAATGTGGGCTTCGTGATACCGGGGATTCAAATCCAGAGCGCGGTCGAACGATTCGAGCGCTTTCTCTGAATGGCCCGACAAGTGTAAGGCCAAGCCGAGCAGGTGGTGCGCGTCCGCAAAAGCTTTACCCGTCTGGATGACCTCGTCCAGAAAGTGTACGCAGCCATAATAATCGTGGAGGTCGAACCGCTCCTTGGCTCTCTCTACAAGATTCTCAGGTCGGACATCCATAGGTGGCCTGATACCATTCGACGAATTGTGGAATGCCATCCTCGATCGAAATCTGGGGATCGTATCCTAGGACACGTCTCGCCTTGCTGATGTCAGCGAAGGTTCGTCGCACATCCCCCGGAGCTGCAGGCTGGACTTCAATTTTCGGTTCAATCTGCACAGCGTTGCCGATCATCTCAATCAAGTCTGCCAGGCGAGTGGTCTTCGATTCGCCGAGGTTGAACACCTCAAAAGCCGGTGCATCCTGCATCGCCCAGTCCACCGCCGCCGCTGTCCCCTGGATGATGTCATCGACGTGTGTGTAATCGCGTTCTGAGGACCCGTCGCCGAACTGTATGACCGGAATCCCCGTGCTCATAAGTCGCGCGAATTTGTGGATCGCCAGGTCGGGACGCTGCCGCGGGCCATACACGGTGAAAAAGCGCAGCGCCGCGATGCGAAAACCGTGTAAGTGCGCATACACTTTGCAATGCAGCTCACCAGCCCGTTTTGTCGCGGCATACGGCGAGATCGGATCCACCGCCGGGGCGTCTTCCCGAAACGGCACGGGAGTGCTGTCTCCGTAGACCGACGAGGATGACCCGAATACGAATCGTTTGATGCCAAGTTTGTTGCACACCTCCAGGAGCGTGACGGTGCCACCGACATTGACGGAAACATACGCTTCGGGATCCTCAATGCTTGGGCGAACGCCCGCTCGAGCGGCGAGGTGTAACACCACATCAACACCCTCGAGTACCGCGTTTACAGTGGCCGTGTCGCGGATGTCTCCTTCCACGAAACGAAAGCCAGGTTCGTCCGCCAGCTCGGCGAGGCCCTGTTCCTTTATCGCGCGGTCGTAGAACGGATCGAAGTTGTCGAGCCCCGTTACCAACCATTCGCGGTCCAGGAACACACGACAAGCATGCGAACCAATGAAGCCCGCGGCGCCGGTGATGAGGATGCGACTCACGTCTCGATCACCTGCCGGAAATACTCCACCGTTCGTTGGAGACCTTCCTCGAGAGAAATTTTGGGACTCCATCCCAAGGTATCGCCGGCGCGTGTGAGATCGGGCCGGCGCTGTTTGGGATCGTCGACAGGCAAGGGCTCCACGACGATCTTGGACTCGCTGCCGACGAGACGTACCACCAGGTCAGCGAGTTGTTTCACCGTGAACTCGCCGTCGTTGCCGATGTTGACGGGATCAGAGCCGCCATCGTGAAACAACCGGAAAATCCCTTCGATGAGATCGTCTACGTAACAGAACGACCGCGTTTGCTCCCCGTCACCGTACACAGTGATCGGGTCGCCCTTCAAGGCTTGAACGATGAAGTTGGAGACAACGCGCCCGTCACCGGGACGCATGCGCGGACCATACGTATTGAAGATCCTCACGATTCTCGTATCGAGTCCGTGATAGCGATGATAGGCCATCGTCATCGCTTCGGCAAACCGCTTGGCCTCGTCGTACACGCCTCTCGGGCCCACGGGATTTACGTGGCCCCAATACGACTCGGGCTGGGGATGCACTGCGGGGTCACCGTACACCTCGGACGTGCTCGCCAAGAAAAACCTCGCTTTCTTGGCTTTCGCTACGCCAAGCGCGTTGTGGGTCCCCAACGAACCGACCTTGAGCGTCTGAATTGGAAGTTCCAGGTAGTCGATCGGGCTGGCGGGTGATGCAAAGTGAAGAACGCCGTCCAAATCTTCCTCAAAGTCGATGAACTTGGAAACATCGTGTTCCACGAGATGGAAGCTCTCGCTCGCGTCGAGATGTTGGAGGTTTTCTTTCGAACCCGTAATGAAGTTGTCCATCCCAACCACGTCGTGGCCGTCCCTTAGAAATCGATCGACCAGATGTGAGCCGAGAAACCCCGCCGCACCAGTAATGAGAACTCTCATTTATGGCCGCCCGAACGCGATGTATCGAAATCCCAGATCTATGAGTTTCGCGGGCTTGTAGAGGTTGCGACCGTCTACCACTATGTGCTGGCGCATCAATTCCTTCATTTTGCCGAAGTCCGGATTGCGAAAAGCACGCCATTCGGTGACGATCACAAGCACGTCGGCGCCTTTCAGCGCGTCGTACTCATTGGGACAGTACTCGATACGATCTCCAAAAATCTTCTTGGCATTTTCCGTTGCCGCCGGATCATACGCCCGAACGCTAGCCCCGGCTTTCAAAAGTCCTTGGATCAGTGGGATTGCCGGACTTTCACGCATGTCGTCCGTTTCTGCTTTGAACGCAAGCCCCCAGACCGCAACCAGTTTTTGGGAGCATTCACCAGCCAAGGCGTTACTCACCATTGCTAGGAGCTTCAACTTCTGTCGATCGTTGACGCTTTCAACAGACTGGAGGAGATCGAGAGGCGCTCCGACGTCTTCACCGGTTTTCAACAAGGCGCGCACGTCTTTGGGAAAGCACGATCCGCCGTACCCTGGGCCAGGAAACAAGAAGGCAGGACCTATCCGGCTGTCGGAACCTATGCCCTTGCGCACCAGATTCACGTCCGCGCCAACCTTCTCGCAAAACTCGGCAATCTGGTTCATGAAGGAGATGCGGGTAGCCAACATGGCATTCGCGGCGTATTTCGTCACTTCGGCCGATGGAATATCCATGAAGATGAGCGGGTTGCCGGTACGGACAAAAGGACCGTACAGCTCGCTGAGTATGTCCGTCGCCTCCTGAGAGTCGACGCCGACCACTACCCGATCCGGCTTCATGAAGTCCTCGACCGCGGCCCCCTCCTTGAGAAACTCCGGGTTGGAGCAGACGTGAAACTCGACGCCCGTGCGAGGCGCAATCGTGGCGCGCACCTTCTCCGCCGTTCCGACGGGCACGGTGCTCTTCGTAACAATCACTTTCGGCGTATTCATGTGGTCGCCGATGGTCTCGGCAACATCCAGAACATGTTGCAGATCGGCGGAGCCGTCCTCATCCGGTGGTGTGCCAACGGCGATGAACACGATCTCGGACATCTCAACGGCAGCGCCCACGTCGGTCGTAAAGGCCAAACGTCCCGCCGCCTGGTTGTCGATCACGAGAGGCTCGAGGCCGGGTTCATGAATCGGAATCCGGTTAGCCTTGAGTTTCTTGATCTTCTCCTCATCTACGTCGGCACAAATCACGCTGTTCCCTGTTTCCGCAAGGCATGCGCCAACTACCAAGCCAACGTAGCCGGTGCCGATCACGGCAACATTCACGCTCCGCCTCTCAATGCGTTTCGCGTGTCCACAACTTTAGCGAACTCCGTGCCCAGCAACTCATAGTCCAAGTTCGTGTGATCGGTTGTCAAGACAATGCAATCACTCGTGCACAATTCCTCCGCCGTGAGCGGGACGGAGTTGAGCGACAAGGAGTCCTCCCGTATCTCCGGAACGAAGGGGTCGTGGTACCGCACGCCAGCGCCCTGCTGGAGGAGCAACCTGATGATGTCGAGTGCCGGGCTTTCACGGACGTCATCGACGTCCTTCTTGTAGGCTACTCCTACGACCAAGATTTTCGATCCCCGCACAGCCTTGGATTGGTCGTTCAGCTTCGCGGCCACCTTCCGAGCCCAATACGCCGGCATCTCCGAGTTGACCTCTCCGGCAACTTCGATGAAACGCGTTTTATAGTTGAGAGCACGCATTTTCCACGCGAGATAGTGTGGGTCGATCGGTATACAGTGACCGCCCAAACCGGGTCCCGGCGTAAACTTCATGAACCCGAACGGCTTGGTCGCGGCAGCATCGATCACCTCCCACACGTTGACGCCGAGCTTGTCGCACACAATCGCCATCTCGTTCGCTAAGCCGATGTTCACGGTTCGGAATGTGTTCTCGAGCAGCTTTACCAACTCTGCGGCTTCCGGTGACGACACGAGTACGAGTTGATCGAACACCGGCCGGTAAAGTGCGAGGATCACATCCCGACACGCGGGTGTGACACCGCCCAACACCTTGGGCGTGTTTCGGGTTTTCCACTGTGTGTTGCCAGGATCGACACGCTCGGGACTGTACGCTAGGAAGAAGTCCTTGCCAGCCTCGAGCCCGGTTTCCTGCAGCCGGGGCAAAAGGAGTTCCCGCGTAGTGCCGGGGTACGTCGTGCTCTCCAACACAACCGCCTGCCCCGCACGGATCGTTTTAGCCAATGAATCAGCGGCGGCCATGACGAACGAAACGTCCGGATCGCGGGTCTTCGAAAGCGGCGTCGGCACACAGATGGACACAACATCGGCTTCGGCCAAGCGAGTCATGTCGCTCGTTGCACAGATGCGGCCATCGGCGGTGAATTCAGTCAGGGTTTCTGACGACACGTCTCCAACATGGGAAGTGCCGCCGTTTACCGCGTCAACCACGCTCGTGTTTACGTCAAACCCCAGGACTCGATACCCGGCTCGGGCGAATTCGATCGCAAGGGGAAGCCCCACATACCCGAGACCGACCACACCGCAAACAGCGGTGCGATTCTCGGCTTTGGCCATCAAATCTTTGGCGTTGCTCATGTTGTTCTGGCGCTCGCAGGCTCGATTTCGATCACTCGGCCACCGTTTCGCAGCGACTCGGAAGCCGCTTCCAAGATCCGTACCACCTCGAGGCCGTCCCGTACTCCGGAGCGCGGCTCGGCTTCTCCCCGGACCACCGCCGCAAAATGATTCAGCTCCGCTCGGAGAGGCTCGACGTTGGGTATGCGCGGAATCACGATCTCCCCTTCCCTGACAGCGAGACTCTCGCCGTACGACGCGTACGCCGGCGGTCGGTCCACTCCCTTGTCGTAGATTTTGATCTTCTCCCTGGGTTGCATGTCGTCGAACACCGCCATCTTGCGCGATCCCACCACCGTCAATTGGCGTTTCTTGTGAGGATCCAGCCACGACATCTGAACGTGAACCATCGCTCCCGACGGCATCTCGAGGAGGAGAAAGACGACGTCCTCGATTCCGGGTTGCAGGTAGCTCTTCCCGTGCGCGGCCACACGAATCGGAGCTTCATTAAGTAATCGCAATGCGACAGACACGTCGTGCGGTCCGAAGCTCCACAGAGCGTTCTCATCGGGACGCACCTGCCCGAGGTTTACCCGCTGACTGTACAGATAGTAGACCGTCCCTAGGTCACCCGACTGAATGATCTTTTGCAGGTACTCGATGGCCGGGTGAAACACCAGCAAGTGACCGGACACCACCGGAACGCCCGTCTCGTCTACCAAGTCGACCAGTTCCTTCGCCTCGTCTACCGAGCGCGCCATCGGCTTTTCGATCAGAGCCGGAAGGCCGCGTTGTAATGCTTCCCGCGCCACCGGTACGTGCGAGAGAACCGGCGTTGCTACGACCACTCCATCGGCCCCGTCGAACGCCACGTCGAGGGAATCCGTTACCCGAAGGCCGGGATATTGGCGCGACAACTCGGCACGCCGCTCGTCATCGGTATCGCAAACCGCCGCCAACTCCACGTCGGCCATCGATGCGAGCGTCCGGACGTGGTTGCGCCCCCAATTGCCTGCACCAACGACAGCAATCCTAACGGTACTCATGTGTAAAAACCTCGAATCGCGCTCACGACCGTTTCTCGTTGATCCGATGTCAACTCGGGATAAACAGGCAGCGACAATACTTCCCGTGAAGCCGTCTCCGCCACCGGAAAGCAACCTTCCCCATATCCCAATTCGCCGAAGCATGGTTGGCGGTGGAGAGGCTTCGGATAATAAACCGCGCACCCGACCCCGCAGCTTGCCAGGTGTTGCTTCAGCTCGTCACGTCGCTCGGCACGGATCGTATACTGGTGATACACGTGCTGGTTTGCGGAATCGACCGGCGGCGGGGTGACACCGCGGATCCCTCCGAGCACCGCATCGTACGCGGCAGCTTGCCGCCTTCGTCCTTCCGCCCAATCCTGGAGGTGGTCGAGCTTGGCGAGGAGGACCGCCGCCTGGAGCGTGTCCAACCGGCTGTTCGTTCCGATTTCCTCGTGGTGGTATTGCTTGGCGCCGCCGTGAGTGCGTAGTAGCCGCAACCGCTCGGCAAGCGACCCATCGTTCGTCACCATCATGCCGCCGTCGCCCCAAGCACCCAAGTTCTTGCTCGGGAAAAACGAAAAAGCGCTCACCCATCCCAATTCTCCAGCGGCCTTCCACTCCCCCGCGATCTTGCGACGAGCACCAATCGCCTGTGCGGCATCTTCAATGACCACCAGGTCGTGCCGCGCGGCCAACGCCATCAGTCGCTCCATCGGCGCCATCTGTCCAAACAGGTGAACCGGTATGATAGCCCGTGTCTTCGGGGTGATGGCGGCTTCGACGGCGTTGGGATCGATATTGAAAGTCGCAGGATCGATATCGACAAAGACCGGCTTTCCTCCTGCGTTTGCGATCGTGCCCGCGGTGGCAAAGAAGCTGAATGGGGTGGTGATGATTTCGTCGTCAGATTTCAGCTCGAGGGCCTTGAGCGGTAGTAAAAGTGCATCGGTACCACTGGCACAGGCGATCCCGTGTCCCGTCGCGCTGAGTGAGGCTATCGCCTCCTCGAGCTGAGGGACTTGTTCACCCATGATGAACCGCTGGCTCTCGATCACGCCGAGAACCGCGTCCATGGTCTCCTCCCTGATCGACTCGAACTGAGCCTTCAGGTCCAGCAGCGGTACCGGCATTTTCTTTCCAAGTGTAAGTGGGACAAAAACTTAGCGATGTTGGCCGGGCAGGTCAATCAGCCAAAAGCTGACCGCCCTGTTCGCGGTAGGCCGAACCGCAGCGGTCGCACTGCGCTCGAGCGTCGGACACTTGGAGCCGCTCGCCGCACTGGCACATCCATCCGATTCGCCGCGCCGGAACGCCTACCATCAGAGCGTACGCTGGAACGTCCGATGTCACGACCGCTCCGGCCCCAATGAACGAGTACGCTCCGAGCGTAACGCCGCACACCACCGTAGCATTCGCACCTATCGAGGCACCGCGGCAGACCAGCGTACGTTGATACTCGTCCTTACGCCCTACGTGACTTCGCGGGGTGCTCACATTGGTGAACACACACGATGGGCCGCAGAACACGTCGTCTTCGAGAATGACGCCTTCGTAGACCGAGACGTTGTTTTGGATCTTGACGTTGTTGCCGACCTTGGTATTCGGCATCACGACCACGTTTTGACCGAGGGTGCACCCTTCGCCGATCTCTGCGTTGGGCATGACGTGACAGAAATGCCAAACCTTGGTCCCCTTTCCAATGGTCGCACCGTCATCGACGTACGCACTCTCATGCACGAAAAAATCAGGCATCTCCAACCCTCATGAACTCGGTTCTACAATCTTGACTTCGAGTCGCAGCTCGATCCCAAACCGGTCGCGAACGGTGGTGCGCACGTGATCGATCACGGCTCGCACGTCTGCGGCCGTCGCTCCACCGTGGTTCACGATGTAATTCGCATGCATCGGCGACACCCCGGCGCCGCCTACGCGATAGCCTTTCAATCCAGCGGCATCGACCAACCGGCCAGCGGTACACCGTTCGCCGACGTCGGCCGTAGCCGATCGGAGGTCTTCCTTCGACGGGTTGCGGAATACCGACCCACAACACGGCTGGTCGAAGGGTGTTCCCGATTTTCGCCAGCGCAAGTGATCCCTGAGCTCGCGCTTCAATACGCGAGGATCTTCCGGCTCGAGTGATAGTTGAGCGGCCACCACCACCGACTGCAACCCGCTCGACCGGTATTGCCAAGGGATCGCATCGCCTTCGACTCTCGACACTACGCCGTCGGGGGCCACCACTTCCACCCAGTCCACGATGTCTCGGAACTCTTGGCCGTGCGCCCCCGCATTCATGAAAACCCCACCACCAACGGTACCTGGGACGCCGATCAGGCGGTTCGCGCCGCGCAACCCGGCCGCCGCGGTTCGCCGCGCCAGCAGCGGAATGGGAAGACCAGCACCGATCGTCCACACCGTCTCCTCAGGACCTTCGCGCTGCACGCCGGCCATGCCTTTGCCCATCCGCAGCACGATTCCATCGAACCCCGCATCGGGCAAGAGCACATTGGACCCAAAGCCCAAAACCATCCACGGCACATTCATCGCGGCTGCGATTTTCAATGCCGTCGAAACTTCGGCGGCCGCACTGGGTTCGACTACCGCGGCGACGGGACCTCCGATTCGATACGTCGTGAAACGGGCCAACTCGACATCGAAACGGACGAGATCACCGAAACGCTCACGCAGCGCATTCCGATGATCTTGTTTCACGGCACTCAGGATTGGGGAACCGTGGAAAAGAGATCGGTGCCCGCGACTATCCACCGCTCCGCTTCCGGCCGGCTTTGGTACCATGACTGCAAGCAGCGGACTGTTCCTTTACGGCTTCTTCTCGCAAGGATCGCGTCACACGCGGCACTCGCCGCCGAGATGGTCGTGGTATATGGCACCGCATGTTGCAGAGCGGTGCGGCGCAAAACATAGTCGTCTTGTTGCGTGAGCTTGCCTAGTGGCGTGTTGATGAGGAGGTGGACCTCGCCCGAGACGATGAGGTCCGCAACGTGCGGCCGGCTCTCGGACACCTTATTGACGGCCTCCGCAGGAATGCCTTTCGCTTTCAGGTGCCGCGACGTGCCCGATGTTGCCAGAATCCGGAAACCCATCTCGTGGAACCGGCGCACGATCGGCGTGACGGTCCGCTTGTCGGAATCGTTGACCGATACGAAGATCGTTCCTTCCAACGGCAACTCGGAATCGGCCCCCGCCTGCGCTTTGGCGAATGCCATCCCGAAACTATCCGCGATCCCCATGACCTCGCCGGTGGATCGCATCTCCGGTCCGAGGACGGTGTCCACACCGGGGAGCTTGGTGAAGGGGAACACGGCTTCCTTGACGCACACATACGGCGCGGTGGTATCGTCGACCACTCCGAGCTCCTCGAGCGTCCGCCCCACCATCACCGCAGCGGCGAGTTTGGCGAGGGGTACACCAGTCGCCTTGCTCACAAAAGGAACGGTACGCGAACCCCGGGGATTGACCTCCAGTACATAGACCACGCCGTCTTTGATGGCGTACTGCACGTTGATGAGGCCGACGACACCCAACGCCTTGGCAAACTCCCTCGTGTACTGGCGCATCTTGTCGACGTCGTCGTCATCGATGAGATACGGCGGCAACACGCAGGCCGAGTCACCCGAATGGACGCCGGCGTCCTCGATGTGTTGCATGACGCCGCCGATGACACACTCCTGACCGTCGCACAAGGCATCGACGTCCACCTCGAAGGCGTCTTCCAGAAACCGGTCGATCAGCACTGGATGGTCGGGCGACACCCGCACCGCTTTGCGGAAATAGTCCCGCAACGCGGGCTCATCGTAGACGATCTCCATGGCTCGCCCACCCAGGACGTACGAGGGACGAACCAGTACCGGATACCCCACTTGCTCCGCCACACCAATGGCGTCTTCTACGTTGGTCACGGTGCCGTTCGGCGGCTGGCGCACGCCGAGCCCACGCGCCAGCTCTTCGAACCGTCTGCGGTCTTCTGCCATATCGATGGCGTCGGGACTAGTTCCCAGAATGGGCACGCCCGCTTCTGCGAGCCTGTTGGCGAGCTTGAGCGGCGTTTGGCCACCAAGTTGCACGATCACACCCTTGGGTTGCTCGAACCGAACGATCTCGAGCACGTCCTCAAAGGTCAGCGGCTCGAAGTACAACTTGTCGGAGACGTCGAAATCCGTCGATACCGTTTCGGGATTGCAGTTGATCATGATCGTGCGGTACCCCAGCGATCGCAGGCCGAGACCCGCACGCACACAACAGTAGTCGAACTCGACGCCTTGTCCGATCCGATTCGGACCGCTCCCGAGGATCACGACCCCTTCGTCTCCAAACTCCTCGGATTCATTCTCGTCGTCGTAACACGAATACAGATACGGCGTCGCCGACGGAAACTCGCCGGCGCACGTGTCGACAACCTTGTAACACGGGTGGATACCCATGTCCCACCGATGACGACGCATCTCGTCCTCGGTTGTTTCTCGAAGCACCGCGAGTTGCACATCGGAGAACCCCATCCGTTTCATCCGTCGCATCGTCGTTTCATCGATGGTCTTCGCATCGCGGAACGTTTCCTCCGCGTCGACCAGCTCCCGCAGTTGTGCCAGGAACCAGGGATCGATGCACGTGATCCGATAAATCTCGGCGTCGGTGACACCCGCCATCATCGCGCGCTTCACTTGAAACAGCCTTTCGGCAGTGGGAGTATGAAGCGCCTGCATCAGGTCTTCCAATTCGTCAGACGGCAACCCATCGTCTTCAGGAGTCCCGGTCGTCCAACCACCCCGGTCGATTTCCAACGCCCGCAAGCCCTTTTGGAACGCTTCTTTGAACGTGCGCCCAATGGCCATCGATTCTCCCACGGACTTCATCTGTGTGGTGAGCGTTCTATCGGCGGTTGGGAACTTCTCGAACGCAAACCGCGGGCATTTGACCACGACATAGTCGAGCACCGGTTCAAACGACGCCGGCGTCTTTTTCGTGATGTCGTTTGGTAATTCGTGTAGCGCGTACCCAACGGCGAGCTTTGCGCCGATCCGCGCGATCGGGAACCCAGTGGCTTTCGACGCCAGGGCCGACGACCTCGACACCCTGGGGTTCATCTCGATGACGAGCATCTCACCGTCGTCGGGGTTGACAGCGAACTGAATGTTACATCCTCCGGCAGCCACACCTACTTCACGAATGATGCCGATCGCCGCGTCGCGCATCAGCTGGTACTCGCGGTCGGTGAGCGTCATCGCAGGTGCGACGGTGATCGAATCGCCCGTATGAATGCCCATGGGGTCGAGATTCTCGATCGAACAGACAATGACGACGTTGTCTTCGCCGTCGCGCATCACTTCCAACTCGAACTCCTTCCAACCGAGCACGGATCGTTCGATCAGCGCGGAGTGGGTGGGCGAAAGTTCCAACGCCCGCTCCACCATCGTCGAGAACTCCTCGCGGTTGTACGCGACCCCACCCCCGGTGCCGCCGAGCGTGAAGGAGGGCCGAATGATGGCGGGGTAGCCAGTCAATTCCACGGCCTCCATCGCCTCGTCTCTCGATGTCACCACGCCACCCGGCGGCACTCGCAGCTCGATCCGTTCCATGGCCGCCCCGAATTCCTTGCGATCTTCCGCCATCCGAATCGCCCGCGCACTCGCGCCGATGAGCTCGACGCCGTGTTTGGCGAGCGTGCCGTCTTCGTAGAGGGCCATGGCCACGTTGAGCGCGGTCTGTCCGCCCATCGTCGGAAGAAGAGCGTCGGGCTTTTCCTCCTCGATTACCCGAGCAACCCACTCCGGCGTCACCGGCTCCAGGTAGGTACGATCGGCCAGCTCGGGGTCGGTCATGATGGTCGCCGGGTTCGAGTTGACCAACACAACCCGGTAGCCCTCTTCTCTGAGTGCTTTCACCGCTTGGGTGCCGGAATAGTCGAACTCTGCCCCTTGGCCGATAACGATCGGTCCCGATCCAACGAGCAGGATCGTTTCGATATCAGTTCGCTTGGGCATTCACGACCTCGGCCAACGTTTGATCCAAGGGAACCTTCGACTTCCAACCGACCGCTTCCGCGATCTTCGTTCCATCTCCCACTAAGTACGGAAGATCGACCGAACGCATGAGTGAGGTATCCGTTTCCGGTAGAACCCTGTGACCCGCAACGTCAGTCAGCTTGCTGAATACCTCCTGCAGGGAAACACCCGCCCCGGATGCAATGTTATAAGTCTCCCCGGCCTCTCCCTGTTCGATCAGGAGCCGGTACGCCTCTACCACGTCTGCCACGTGCAGGAACTCACGGACAGATTCCAGATTTCCCACCTGCACGACCGGTGCACCAATACTCTTCGCGAGGAGAATCCGTTCCGCAAACGCCGGAACCACGTAGCTGGAAGCCTGCCCGGGTCCGGTGTGGGGGAACGGCCTAGCCACGATGGCGCGAAGTCCAACCCGGCGATACAACTCCATCAGCCCGACCTCCGCAGCCAGTTTGGACGCCGCGTACGGTGAAACGGGTTGGACCGGATCGGTTTCGCGGCGCGGCGTTTCCGGGCCACGACCATACACTTCGGCGGTGGACACGAAGAGGAATACGGGCCTATTGTTTCCGGACCGTTTCAAGACCCCTTCCGCAAGACGCACGGTACCCAGCGTGTTGATCTCCCACGCCCGCAACGGATTCCTTCCGGCCTCGGAAACCGAGGCCACCGCCGCAAGGTGGATGATCGCGTCGAAGTCCTGCTGCAACAAAGCGTCGACGGATTCGTCGCTCGACAGTTCCAGCTCGGCTATGTCAGCCGAGGAAAGCGCTTGGCGCCGATTGAGACACTCCTCGGAACTCTCGTCCCCACGCACCGCCGCAACAACATCGTGACCTGCCGTTGTCAGATGCGGAACCAACCAAGCACCGACAAAGCCGTCGGCCCCGGTAACGAGAACCTTCACCCGAGCCGCTCGATGTCCGCGTCCACCATCATGTGTACCATTTGCTGGAACGACATGGTCGGCTCCCACTCGAGCACCTTTTGCGCCTTTGCCGGATTCGCCAACAGATGGTCGACCTCGACCGGCCGCATGAACCGCTCGTCGATCTTGACGTGCTCTTCCCAATCGAGATCAACGTGACCGAACGCGAGCGTCACTAGGTCGCGCACCGAGTGGGCTACCCCTGTCCCTACCACAAAATCTTCCGCGTCCGATTGTTGGAGCATCCGCCACATGGCGTCCACATAATCACCCGCAAATCCCCAATCCCGTTTTGCGTCGAGGTTACCCATGCGAAGTTCGGTGGAGAGTCCCAGCTTGATGCGCGCAACACCGTCCGAGACCTTGCGCGTGACAAACTCGAGTCCACGCCGCGGAGACTCGTGGTTGAAGAGAATGCCGCTGACCGCAAACAGATCGTACGACTCGCGGTAATTCACTGTGATCCAGTGTCCGTACACTTTCGCCACGCCATATGGAGAGCGTGGGTAAAACGGCGTCGACTCGTCCTGTGGCGTCTGCCGCACCTTGCCGAACATCTCCGACGAACTGGCCTGATAAATCCGGGCCTTGGGATGAGCCAGACGAATGGCCTCTAGCAGGCGGGTGACGCCCAACGCGGTGAACTCGCCGGTGAGGACGGGCTGTTGCCAGCTGGTGGGCACGAAGCTCTGGGCGGCAAGGTTGTAGACTTCGTCCGGCTTGAAGTCCCCCACCACCGTGGTCAGCGAGTGTTGGTCGAGAAGGTCCGCCGCCACCACCGTGATTTGGTCGATGAGATGCTCGACACGCTCGTAGGAGTCATGGGACGTGCGCCGCACCACTCCGATCACCTCGTATCCCTTGTTCAAGAGGAACTCGGCGAGGTAGGAACCGTCCTGCCCGGTTATCCCCGTGATCAGCGCCGTGGCCATCGCGCACCTCTAGGCTGGTCACAAATCTGAGGTTGAGGTAACAGGAAGATCATTGTAGGTTTTTCAGCGACATCCTTTGGGAATGTAGTGACCTATGGCTCGAGTATGCGAAATCTGTGGCAAAGGCCCCGTCTTCGGACACAACGTCAGCCACGCGAACAATAAGACGAACCGGCGCTGGAACCCCAACCTCCAACGCGTCCGGGCGGTCATCAACGGCCAGACCAAGCGCGTCAGGGTGTGCACCAGTTGCATCCGATCTGGAAAAATCCAGAAAGCTCCCCGCGGCGCAGCGGCTGCCGCCCAATCCAGCTAAGAAAATGGGGACCCTGGGGTCCCCATTTTTTATCTCGACAATCCCGCACGCGTCACTCCGCGAGCAACTCGATCCGGGCTAGCTCGGCTCCGTCTCCGCTGCGATGCCCGAGCTTGAGGATTCGCGTATAACCTCCAGGTCGCGACGCGAAGCGCGGCCCGATTTCCTTAAAAAGCCGATCGGCGGCTTTCCGATTGCGGATCCGCCGTTCGACCTGCCGCCGTGCATGTAGGTCGCCGCGACGGGCCATCGTGATGAGCCGTTCGGCAAATGGCCGCAGCTCCTTGGCCTTGGCCACGGTGGTCTCGATGCCGTCGTGCGTGAACAGCGAGGCCGCCATGTTATTCAGCAGCGCACGTCGATGCGCCGACGTCCGGCTCAGCGAGCGTCCTTTGACGCGATGTCTCACAGAGCCCTTCCGGACCCAAGCGGCATGTCGGAGACCGCCCCGGTAATCGCGAGATCCCCACTGGGGTCGTCGAACGTCATGCCGAAGCTCAATCCCTCGCGACGCAACAGGTCGCCGATCTCGCCGAGGGCTTTCTCGCCCACGTTCTTCACCTTGAGCATGTCTTCTTCGGAATGCCGCACCAGATCACCGAGCGTGTTGATGCTCGAGTTCTTCAACGAGTTGACCGACCGAACCGACAGGCCGCACTCGTCGATGGGCCGCGCCAGGAGCTCTCGGAGTTGCATCAGATCTTGACCGCTCGACGGCTCCTCGCCACCCGCGATCTCGGGCACGCTGCTGAACTCGAAGAAGTACTTGAAGTGCTCCTGCAACAGCGCCGCGGCATAGGCCACCGCATCTTCCGGCGTGATCGTACCGTCGGTCTCGACGGTGATCGCCAACCGATCAAAGTCAGTGCGGGGCCCGACACGCGTTTCCGCCACCGTGAAATTGGCGCGTCGAACCGGATTGTAGATCGAATCGATCCGCACGAGATCCACGGGCAGCGAGCGGTCCGAGGGATGCTGCGACGCCTCCACATACCCCCGACCACGGTTCACATGGAACTCGCCGGAGAGCTCCCGGTCTTCTTGGAGCGTGAACAGCAAGTGCTCGGGATTCGGGAGCTCCACCGAGCCGTGAGCCTCGAGATCTTTCGCTCGCACGGGACCCGCTTTGTCGACGCTCAGGTGCAGAACGACCTCGTTCACATCTTCGGCCAGTATCGGCGTCAAGGCCTTGAGGTGCTGGATGATTTGGTGAATATCCTCCGCAACCCCAGGAATGGTCTGGTGCGCGTGCACTACTCCGTCCAGTCGAAACGCCCAAACCGCCGAGCCCTGCAGTGAAGAGAGCAACATCCGGCGCAGGGCGTTACCCAACGTGCGGCCGAAACCGCGCTCGAGTGGCTGCAACCGAAACTCGGCGGCGTTGGGATCATCCTGGATGGAAACCTTCTCGACGACGTGCGGTCGAACGAGGGTACTCAGATCGATTTTCATGGCGTGTTATTTGGAGTAAAGCTCAACGATCAGCTGTTCCTGCGCGACGATCGGAATCGCATCCCGCGTTGGACGCTCGGTGACTGTCCCTGAGGCCTTTTTCGTATCAATCGTAATCCACGACACCGGTGCGCCACGGGAGAGCGCCTCGAGTGAGGCACGAATCGACGTTTGATCCCGGCTCTTCTCCGTCACGCCCACTACCTGGTTGGGACGAACCTGGTACGAGGGAACGTCCACCATGTGCCCATCCACTTCGACATGTCGATGTCGCACGAGCTGACGTGCCCCTTTGCGACTGGACGCCAGACCCATCCGATATACGATGTTGTCCAGGCGCATCTCGAGAGCGGCCAGTAAGTTCTCTCCTGCGACGCCCGGAAGCTGCCGTACCCGGTCAAACGTCGAGCGGAACTGGCCTTCTGAGAGTCCGTAGGTACGCTTGACCTTTTGTTTTTCCCGCAGCTGTCTGGAATACTCAGACACCTTGCGCCGACGCCCTGGTGACGGACCGTGCTGGCCGGGCGCGTACGCCTTCCGCTCGATCGCACACTTCTCCGTCAGACAGCGCGTACCTTTGAGAAAAAGCTTCTCGCCTTCTCGCCGGCATAGCTTGCAGGACGGCCCCGTATATCGTGCCATCGTTACACACGCCTCTTCTTGGGCGGTCGGCACCCATTGTGCGGGATGGGAGTGACATCGCGAATAGACAGAATCTGCAATCCGGCGGACGCTAGCGCTTGAATCGCAGACTCACGTCCGGCCCCAGGTCCCTGCACGCGAACGTGCAATCGCTTGACGCCGAGGTTCAACGCCTCCCGTCCGCAACTCTCGGCCGCAACGGTGGCCGCGAACGACGTCGACTTCTTCGAACCCTTGAAACCGGATTTTCCAGCCGAGCCCCACGCGACGGCATTGCCTTGCAGATCGGCAATGGTGATGAGCGTATTGTTGAAAGTGGCGGTGATGTGCGCGACACCCTCCGACTCCACAATCTTTTTCGTTCGTTTCCCAGACTTAGGTTGAGCCATACTTATTTCTTCATGACCTTTTTCTTACCCGCGATGGCGCGGCGCGGCCCCTTCTTCGTTCGCGCATTCGTGTGCGTCCGCTGCCCGCGCGACGGTAACCCGCGCCGGTGGCGGAGGCCCCGGTAACTGCCGATATCCATCAAGCGTTTGATGTTCATCGCCACTTCGGTTCGCAGGGCGCCTTCCACTTTGACGTCACGCTCGATGATCTGTCGCAAGCGCGCGACTTCCGCATCCGACAAATCGCGGACGCGCGTCTGCGGTGCAACTGCGGTCTGATCGAGGATTTGTTGGGACGTAGGCGACCCAACACCGAAGATATACGTCAATGCCACACCCACGCACTTGTCGCGCGGAAGATCGACGCCAGCAATCCGCGCCATAGTTATCCTTGACGCTGTTTGTGCTTGGGATTACGACTGCAAATGATCCGCGTAACACCCTTGCGGCGGATCACCTTGCAATACTCACACATCGGTTTGACGCTGGACCGGACTTTCAAACTACGCCCCCAAAAAGAGTCGTTTTGGATCAAGCTTATCAATGTAGATGGAGCGTAAGTTGGACGCAAGTGAGGACTTACGACGTTACTCGGACCTCTCTGAGGCGCCACCGACCTTCCACCCGACGGAACCCCAGGAAGACCGTTTCGACTCGTTCGTCGGTCGTTTTCCGGACCACGTACTTCCGGACCAGCTGAGCATATCGATGGTCTTCTGAGGCCGTGAGAATCTGGTACAGCTCGAAGCTGACCTCGTCGGCCGAACTGAGGTATTCGCGCAGAACCCGAGCGGCGTGAGCCGGCGGAACCCCTTGCTGGCGGCCGGTCTCCGGAAACTGGAGCCGGACGGTATCACTGGAGGCCACCAACTCCTCGTAGTCGTGGCGGAGCCATGCCTCCCGGACTAGTTCCACGATCTCTTCGAGATCCCGCTGGGCGGACAGCGCGGTCGGGGCCCCACCTGTCAATAGCGCCGCCAGGGGCAGGGCCAGCACCAGGGCGTGTGGCAACGATCCGTGCCCAGCGGTTATCGAGCGACAGTTTCGCATATCTGTTGATACACCACTTCAGGTTTATCGGACTGGATGATCGGCCGGCCGACCACCAAATGGGTGGCCCCGGCATCGGCTGCGGCGCGAGGATCCGCGGTACGATGCTGGTCTCCCAAATGCGTACCGGGGGGTCGGATTCCCGGCACCACGAGCCAGGTCCCGTCAGGAATTACCTGTCGAACGGCGCCGAGTTCCCACGGCGAGGCCACAACGGCCCCAATGCCGGCGGCCACCGCCAGTCTCGCCAACCGCGAGACCTCCTGCCGTAGATCGACCGAATCCCGGCCTGTCGCCTCAGCGTAGCCCTTGGGTGTGTGAGAGGTCAACACCGAGACCGCGGCGAGTCGCATGGAGCCTCGGGCGCCCACAGCTGCCTGAAGCATTTCCCGGCCTCCGGACGCGTGTACCGTGGCGAGATCCACCCCAAGATCCCGCGCGGCGCTGACCGCCCCCGCAACGGACGTGGGGATGTCGTGCCATTTGAGGTCTAAGAACACAGAGACGCCCCGGTTCTTCAGCTCGCCAATGACCCCGGGTCCGTGCGGCAGAAACAACATCGGGCCGATTTTGGCCCAACGCAGGTTGGGAAGCCGATCGGCCAGGCCCAGCGCCTCGTCGGCAGAATCGACGTCCAGGGCCACAATGACCTCAGCCATCGACGCTCCACGTGCGGGCAAGGCGTTCGGGACACCGCGGATCGGCCAGCGCGGCCGTGCCCACTGCCACCAAGACGGCTCCGGCGTCAAGATATTGTCTGACGTCTTTGACGGTGCGTATCCCTCCAATTCCAATCACTGGCAACCCGGTTCTCTCGCGGACCCTCCGTGTGGCCAATACGCCGATGGGCAATAGAGCCGGTCCACTGACCCCGCCGTTGCCCGCGCCGAGCCGCGTGGGGAGCTCGTGCTCCGTGCCACGCTCCCGATACAGCAGCCCGGGCATCGTATTGACGAGCGAGAACCCGTCGGCACCGGCTTCGGCGGCAACCTCGGCGGTGCCCGCGATGTCGGAGAGTGTGGGTGCCAGCTTTACAATAATCGGCTTGTCGGTTGCGCTGCGGCAGGCAGCCACCAGGTCGGCCAACACGTCGTTGTTCGCACCGAACTCTTCGCCGCCTCGGTCGGTATTCGGACAAGAGACGTTCAGCTCGAACGCGCTCACGATCGCTCGTGTTCCCAACTCGCGGACTACATCCACGTAATCGTCCCGCTGGTCGCCCACCACGTTGACGATCACGCGGGCCCGGACGAGGTGTTCCTCTAACCACGCCAATTCGACTTGGGCGACCTGCCGCAGCCCCGGGTTTGCCAGGCCTACCGAGTTGAGCATGCCGCCAGGAAATTCAGCCACTCTCGGGCTGGGGTTGCCGTGTCGCGGCTCCGGGCTCACCGCCTTTGTTATCAACCCGCCCAGGCGCTCGATATCGATTACCCCAGCGACCTCCCTGCCGAAGCCCGCCGTGCCGGCGGCCAGGAGAATGGGGTTCTGAAACGATGTATTGAACGCAGCGATCATTCAGGTGTTCGGATGATGACGTCGTTTAGGAGTGTGCGGATGGAATCCTCGATGGCCGTATACTCGGGGATGTAATCGCCGGCCGCAGCACGCGTGTAGGGTGACCACGCGTAGAGCCTGCGGAGCACCCCGCGCACCGAATCAGCGACTTCCTCTCGCACCATGGCAGCGGCCAACAGGGCTTTGGGCGCGATGACCGAAGTTGGATAGCGTTCGGCGACCAGGAGGAACAACCGTGCCGCCAGCGGTCGAGCCAACAACGTATCACGGGCCTCTTCAGCGCTCCGGAAGATTTGCAGGTCGGGGTGGTTCGGTTCGGGAGGTCCAACGGAAAAGACGATTTCGTCGAGGATGGCCGCAAAATCACCCGCCAGATTGACGACCTCACCCCCTTCGAGCATGAGCCCACCCAGCTCGTCAGCCAGCTCCGCAATCCGTTGGAGGTCGGTCGTCTGTCGCACCTCGGCCATCGCCAGGTGGGTTCGGGCCAGCCGCCCTTCGAGGGAATCGCCCGCCACGGAAACCGCGTCGGCCAAACGCTCGACGGCATGCGCGGCATCGACCGGCCGCCAACGCTGGGCGTCCGCCATCAGCAATCGGGCTTTTTCGCCCGAGGTGAGGTCGTCACGAGCCAATAGACGCTCAACCAGCACCGACGCCGAACCGAGGTCCCCTTCTCCCAGCTTCTCCAGTACGGGAGTCCAGCGAGCTTCGTCAAAGGGCATGAGAAGTGCCGAGTCCAAAGCGGCGGACGCATGGCGTATGCGACCCAAAGCAGTCAGCGCTTCCGCTCGGTCGAACCACGCGTCCGCCTCTGTGGTCCGATCCAAATCGGTCAGGGCGTCGCCGGGCCTTTCGGCCGCCAGAGCGGCCCTCCCGCGCCACAACAGTGCCCGGCTCGCGATGGCGGAATCGGGATGGTTCACCAGCGATGACAATATGGACCACGCGGAATCGGCGCGCCCCAGACTGAGATGACACTCACCGAGCAGCAAACCAGCTTCCGCCCGAAGCGCCACATCCGCGCTGACCCCGACCGCCTCTCGAAGCGGTGCAATCGCGTCGCGGCATTCGCCAATCTCGCTCAGGGCGCGCCCCTGCATGAGCAGCGCGTCGTCGAGGTATTTGCTGTCCGAGTACCGCGTCGCGACAGACTCGGCCTTTACGGCGGCCTGAGCCCAGAGCGATTGTGCCTCGCTGCGCCGGCCTTCGCGCTCGGCTTTCCGAGCTTCGCTCGCCAGTTGGTTTGCGTTATAAAGTCCGTTGTAATAGGCGCAGCCGATGCCGATCGTGGCAAGAATCAGGAAGGAGGGGGCTCGACGGACTCGCATTACCTATGGATTGATCATGCTCTCGTAACGTAGCAGGTATTGTACGATGCCGTCAGCGATCCCGCGAGCCAGACGCCGCCGCCCATCGCGCGAAGACAAAAATTGCGCGTCGCGACGATTCGTGCTGTAACCGGTTTCCACCAGGATGGCCGGGCGCGTGGCCCAGCGAAGCACCAGCAGGTTCTGCTGGGCAACTTTGCGCGAACCATTGGGATGCACTCTTCCGGCGTGCTCGCGAACAAAGTCTGCAAGCTGCGCGGACTCCCTCATGTACTCGTTCTCCTCCAGATCGCTCAAGATCGTTGTGACCGGATCGTCGGAGACCTGATCCTCCTGCGGCTGGTAACGTAGAGAGGAATTCTCGCGCTGCTCGAGTCGGTCAGGAGCATTCTGTCGGCGGTGATCAAAGAAGTACGTTTCGAGACCCCCAATATTCCGGTAACCGGGAGCGCGGTCGAGTGCGTTCACGTGAATACTCACGAATAGGCTACAGTCGTCCTTGCAGAGGGGAGCGCGACGACTCCATGGAACGAGCACGTCCGTCGCGCGGGTCATCACCACGTCGATCCCCCGTTGCCGCAATTCACCCTGCAAGGCCTTGGCGATAGCCAGCGCAAGATCTTTTTCCCGCAAACCACCACCCGGAGTTCCTGAATCGGTCCCGCCGTGACCGGCATCCACGACGACCGAGTGTCTCCACTTCAACCCCAAACGCCGCGCCGCGGCTGGAGCATCTTCAACCGCAACCCCGAAGCTGCCGCCCGATGGTGGCTGGCTCAGGCGACTCGCCACCGGGGTCATCCCCACCTGTTCGAAACGTGCGGCCAGCGGATCGTAGCGATAGGCCTCGCGAAACGTGCGGGGCACGTACTCGGTCAGCCATTGCAGGGGGACAAACAGGGAATCGTGACGCATGTAGGCGCCACCGACGATGTGAATGATGCGGTTGCGAAACTCGAAGATCGGAGCGTCCAACAGGAACCGAAACGGCTGCCCGCCGAAAACGACCGTGGTCCAACCGTCTGCGCCCCGACGCGTGGACATCGGCAGCAGGATGCTCAATTCGTCGGCCGGAAGGGCCGGGTGGCCACGCTCGGTCGAGACGGGGACAGCCCGTGTGCCCCGCGAAGTCGCGATGACCACAGCCGCCGGGGCCGTAGGTTCGGCGCTCGGCCCGCCGGGAGCGGCAGCCGCTGCGACCAGCATGGCGCTCCAGATCATCGCCGACGTTTCAGCGTACGGGCGATCTCGCGCTCGGCGTCTTTGCGTTTGAGGGTCTCACGTTTGTCGTGGAGTTTCTTGCCCTTGCCCAACGCCATCGTGACCTTGGCGTAGCCGTCGCTCAGATGGATATCCAAGGGGACCAGAGCGTTCCCCTGCTGCTCGACGGCGCCGATCAATCGGCGAATCTCGCGACGGTGCATGAGTAACTTACGAGGCCGCTGGCGCTCATGATTCGCGTATCCGCCAAATTCGTAGGGTGAGATACTCATGCCCTCCAACCAGAGTTCTCCTCGCCGAAGAATCCCGTACGCACCTTTGAGGCTCACTTTCCCCGCCCGTACCGATTTGATCTCAGACCCAGATAACACCAACCCGGCTTCCCAGGTCTCCATGATATGGTAGTCATGACGAGCCTTAGGGTTCCGGGCCAAGATCTGCTCATTACGAGCGCTTGAAGATCCGCGACTGAACACAGCTAAATCCAAGATAGATAACAACTTCCGGGCGGTCAACTGGAGCCTTGCCGCCCCTGCCCCCCTTTTCTATTATTCGGCCTTCGTGGGAAGTTCTCGCCGAAGTGGTGGAATTGGTAGACGCGCTGCGTTCAGGGCGCAGTGGGCGCAAGCCCTTGGGGGTTCGAATCCCCCCTTCGGCATGGGAAGGGCGGTAGGGCGGCAGGGGGGTAACCTACCGCCTTACCGGCATACCGCCCTACCGCCTTTCGTCAATCGGAGCAATCCCCCAACGGATAGCCAAACCCGCAGTTCGCGCAGGGGTTCTTGCAACCCCACGGCCTTGAAATCACCTCGAACCCACACCGCATGCACCGGAGCGTGGAATCGTCTTCCACAGCCGAGAGACGGCCTTGGACCGAACGCCCTTCCGTCTTACCGTCCGTCCGTCCATCCAGTCACGCAAGCGGAATTGCCCCCGTCACAAAAGGATTGCTCAATCGCTCCTGGCCGATGGTCGTGGCCGGGCCGTGACCCGAATACACAATGGTATCGTCGGGCAGCGACATCAATGTCTGATTGATGCTGTTGAGCAGAGTCGGCCCGTCTCCGCCAGGAAGATCGACCCGACCCACCGAACCGGCGAACAACACATCGCCGACCAACGCCACCCCGTCTCCGATGAACGTCACACTTCCAGGACTATGACCCGGTGTGTGCGCCACCGTAAAAGCGCAGTTGCCCACCCTCACGGTATCGCCACTCGCGAGGGATTGACTGGGTGCGGGGGCCGCTTCGATCTCTACGCCCAACCACTTGGCTTGCTCGAGAACGCTGTCATAGAGCGGCCGGTCGTCGGGATGCAGGTACACGTCCACGTTCGTGGCACTCACGATACGCGCGACGCCGGCAATGTGGTCGAGGTGTGCATGGGTGAGCCAGATGGCGCGAAGGGTCCACGCCTCTTTTTCGATGCGTCGCACAAAGAGATCGGCTTCCTCTCCGGGATCCACGATCACCACGTCGCCCGACTGGCGATCCGCAACGAGATAACAGTTTTCGGCGAATGCCCCGTTTGTCAGGCAAACGATCTCAGGCTGAGCCAACAGCCGCCTTCGCCTCCTTGCGTTCCGACAGATACTTCTCGACCGCGATTGCGGCCGTCGTCCCATCCCCTACCGCCGTGGTGATCTGGCGCGTCAGTTGCACCCGCAGATCTCCGGCCGCGAAAAGTCCCTGAATGGAGGTCATCATGTTCCAGTCAGTCACGACGTAACCACTCTCATCGTGATCGAAGTGTTCCTTGATCAAACCGCTGTTCGGTGTGAACCCTATGAAGATGAACACTCCGGTCACGGCAAGATCGGACGTCTCTCCCGACACCGTGTCGGTGAGCCTGATGCTCGTCGCGCCGCTCGGTCCGCCCTCGATCTCGTCAACTACCTTGTTGCGGATAACTTCGATCTTCGGATGCTTGAACGCGCGGTCTTGCAGGATAGCCGACCCGCGGAATTCTGAGCGGCGGTGAATCAGATAAACCTTTTCTGCATACCGAGTGAGGTAGGTCGCTTCCTCCAGTGCCGCGTCACCGCCCCCAATCACCGCGATGGTGTCTCCCTTGAAGAACGCGCCGTCACACACCGCGCAATACGACACGCCTCTCCCCGCATATTCCAGCTCACCCGTAATGCCGAGCTTGTTGGGCGAACCGCCCGCCGTGAGAATGACGGCCGGAGCGTGGTACGTCTTGCCCAATTGGGTTCGCACGTCGAACTCCCCATCGTCGTCCTTCTCGATCGATTCCACCGTGTCCGTGACGATGTCGGCGCCGAACTTCTTGGCGTGATCGGTCATCTTCTCGGCCAGATCGCGACCGAGGATACTTTCAAACCCAGGATAGTCTTCAATCAACTCCGTGTTGAGCAGTTCTCCGCCCGGCAAACCTCTTTCTATCAACAGCGCGTTTAGCATACCACGTCCTGAATACATCGCGGCGCAGAGACCCGCCGGCCCGCCGCCGATGATGATCACCTCGTAGTTGGTCGTTTTGTTTCCGTTGCTCGTCACGTTGACCTCAGTTCTGTTTCGTAGCGCCTAATGGTTGGCGCTGCCTTCCCGAACGACCCCTCGGCTCTGCAAGTTCCCTACGAACGCTTCAGCCGTCTCGGCTCGATGAGGTGTCCACGGCCGCGGCGATCCGCTCTCGATGTAACCGCTCCAGCGCGTCGAGCCAAACGCCGGGAACACGGAGCCCCCCGATCCGCCGCCTGGTGTCGTTGGCGTTCCCCTCTCCGTGCCAATCCGACCCGCCGGATTTCAGCAGGCCCAGCGCGGTCGAGCACTCGTCCAGTCGAATCACCGTGGCATCGTCATGGGAGGGGTGCAACACCTCGACGCCGTCCACGCCCGCCTCGAGAAGACCGGTCAATGTTTTCTTCGTGGCGCGCTCTTTGAGGTGCGCCGCCGACGTCACACCTCCCAAACGCCTCACCAAGTCCGTCACGGTTTCCAGCTCGGGGAGCGCTTTGGGAACGTTTGCCGGCCCATCGTCGGACAGGTACCTGTCGAAGGCTTCACCAATGGAACCGACAAACGCCGCCTCGACCAGGGCTCGCGCCACGTGCGGGCGCCCGATGGACACGCCCTGCGCGTGTCGCCGCACCGACTCCATCGACACCGGCGCACCAAGCCGGTCGAGACGTTGCACGATTTCTCGGGCGCGTGTAACGCGACCGTCGAGCTGCGTGGTCAAGAACCCATTCAGCTCGGGGTGGTCGGCCGGCAGGAAATACCCGAGGAGATGAAGCTCACCCCACCACGCTTTCACGCTGAACTCGCACCCCGTGACGACGCGCACGCCGACGGCGGCGCCGGTTGTGGTCGCCTCGGCGACACCGGCAACCGTATCGTGGTCCGTAAGGGCGATGGCGGCAACGCCCGCGTCGGCCGCACGTCGCACGACCTGCTCGGCGGTCGCGTCGCCGTCGGAGGCCGTCGAGTGGAGGTGGAGATCTACCACCTCCATCGGTCAGCTACCGGTCCGGTCGTAGTGCGTTTCCGGACTCGTCCAAGCAGGCTGCGACTGGTGGAAAAATTCGACGAGCCGGGCGGCCGACAGTTCGGCCAGGGCCTGGTCCGGCCGCTTGGCGCCAAGTGGCGAGTACCGCATCACCCGGCGAACGCGCTCGCTGCCGGTTCCTTTTTCGAACACCAAGCCGAATTCGTCACGTGTGTATTGCGTCACCCGGCCGGAAGGATAGATGTGCCACGTCTCACCTTCGACGTGGATGGTTCGCCGCGCCATGTTACAATGCTTCCTCGGGAAAGTTTTCGAGATCCGCTTTGAGATCGGCCATGAATCGGTCCGCATCGGCACCGTCCACGAGGCGATGATCGTACGCCACCGAGAACATCGACATCGTACGTATGGCCAGCACGTCCTGGCCGTCCTCGAGGGTCATGACCTTGGGACGTTTCTCTATGGCGCCGACGCCGAGGATGCCGACTTGCGGCTGATTGATGATCGGCGTGCCAATATACGAACCGAAGACTCCCGGGTTCGTGATCGTGAACGTCCCATGCTGCACTTCATCGGGGTTGAGTCGTTTGGTGCGCGCGCGTTCGGCCAAGTCGACGATACTCTTCGCGATGCCCAGCATGGAAAGCTCGTCGGCATTGCGCATCACCGGAACGATCAAGCCCCAGTCGAGCGCCACGGCCATCCCGATGTTGATCGGCTTGCGGTAAATGATGTTGTCGCCGCTCACCGACGCGTTGAGCACCGGGTGCTTGCGCAGATTGTCCGCCACCGCCTTCACGATGAACGCCATGTAGGTGAGCTTGGCGCCGCGATTCCCAAAGTCTTG
>CAYLZR010000013.1:0-7273 GCA_964388145.1 uncultured Gemmatimonadaceae bacterium
AGATTCGAGATTCTATATTTTCTTGACAATGGTTAGTGGTCCCAAAAATCTAGGATCTAGAATCAAGAATCTAGAATCTAGAATCCACCCCTCCATTGGCGAGGCTGGTGTCATCTACTAGAATTCCCTTTCTCTCCACAACGCAACAGCAGGGTGTCTCATGGCGGTCTCAACGCAGGCGGATTTCTTCCAGAAACTCGGAATTTCAGGCGAGAACCTCGGGGGGTTCGGGGGTGAGTGGATCGGCTCCGGCCCCGAACTCGAGGTCATTACACCCATCGACGGGTCGGTCATCGGGACGGTTCGGCAGGTAACCGAGGACGAGTATGATCAAATCGTCGACCGGGCTCACGAAGCTTTCCTTGGGTGGCGACGGGTGCCCGCCCCCAAGCGGGGCGAAGTGGTGCGTCAACTCGGCGTAAAGCTGCGGGAAGTAAAGAGCGAGCTCGGCGCGCTTGTCACGCTCGAGATGGGTAAGATCGCCGCCGAGGGTGAAGGCGAAGTGCAGGAGATGATCGACATCTGCGACTTCGCGTGTGGGCTGTCACGTCAGCTCTACGGGCTGACCATGGCGTCCGAGCGGCCGGACCACCGCATGTTCGAGCAGTGGCATCCACTCGGCGTCGTGGGGGTGATCAGCGCGTTCAATTTTCCGGTCGCCGTGTGGAGTTGGAACGCGGCCATTGCGGCTGTCTGCGGCGACAGCACGTTGTGGAAGCCCGCAAGTAAGGTGCCGCTGACAGCCATCGCGTGCACCAAGATTGCGGAAGAGGTGTGCCGCGCTAACGACGTGGACCCGGCGATCTTTTCATTGGTCGTTGGTAAGGGATCGACAGTGGGCGATCGTCTGTTGCACGACCGGCGTATCCCCATGGTGTCGGCGACTGGAAGTTGCCAGATGGGGTACCGGGTTGCCGAGGTCGTGGGCAAGCGACTCGGCCGCACGATCCTCGAACTCGGCGGCAACAACGCGATCGTCGTGACGCCGCACGCGAACATGGACCTCGCGTTGCCTGCCGTTCTCTTCGGGGCCGTCGGTACCGCCGGCCAGCGTTGTACATCGACCCGCCGCATCATCGTGCACGAGTCGGTCAAAGAGGAACTCGTGAGCCGGCTGTGCGCTGCGTACAGAGATATCCACATCGGCGATCCGCGAGACCTGGATACGTTGATGGGGCCGCTCGTGACACACGGCGCCGTGTCCGACATGCAAACCGCGATCGAGCGAATCTCGCAAGAAGGTGGCGAGATCTTGTTCGGGGGCGAGAAGTTGGATGGACCGGATTATCTCGGCGACCATTACGTGAAGCCGTGCATTGCGGCGGCGCAGAACGACTTCGCCATCGTTCAAGAAGAAACGTTTGCGCCTATCCTTTATATCATCGGCTACGGAAACGCGTCGGCCTCGCCCAAGGAAGCGGTTGGGGAGATCGAAGAAGCGCTGGAGCTTCACAACGGCGTGCCGCAAGGGCTGTCGTCAGCAATTTTCACCGATCATGTCCGCGAAGCCGAGTACTTCATATCTCATCGGGGAAGCGATTGCGGCATCGCGAACGTGAATATTGGCACGAGCGGCGCGGAGATCGGCGGGGCGTTTGGAGGAGAGAAAGAAACCGGTGGCGGGCGCGAGTCCGGTTCGGACGCTTGGAAGGCGTATATGCGCCGCCAGACGAACACGGTGAATTGGGGCACAGACCTGCCGCTGGCGCAGGGGGTCACGTTTGGAAACACTGCCGCGGATTGATCTTTAATGAGCGCGGATCATCCGTGGCCGTAGATTCTCTAACCCCTACAAACGGACTCTCTCCATGAAGCGATCGAAAGTTCTTCAACTCACAACGCTCATTACACTGTGTGCGCTGAACCCGGTGTCGACGTTGGCACAACAGGTTCACCGGCTCAGGTCCACCCCCGAAACCGTCGCGTGGGGCTACTACGTTTCCACGAAACAGCCGGCCCTCTACATCGAGTCGGGCGACATGGTGGACGTGACGACGATGATCACGTCGCGCCCGCGGCGCCTCGAGGGAGCAGGTATTCCCCCGGAAGAAATCCAACAGGATTTGCGCGACATCGTCGAGCAGGTCACCGACCGCGGGCCGGGCGGTCACATTCTCACCGGACCGATCTACGTCGAAGGCGCCGAGCCGGGCGACGTGCTAGAGATTCGCATCCTGTCGATCGGTTTGGCCATCCCGTACGGCTACAACGGTTGCAGCGGCTTCTTGCCTGAAAATTGCGGCGAGCGGCGCATGCGAATCTTCCGATTCGACACCGATCGGATGGTCGCGCCGTTCAACGACGATATCGAGATCCCGTTGCGCCCGTTCTTCGGCAGCATGGGTGTGGCGCCGCCGCCGGCAGCCGGCCGCATCAGCAGCAATCCGCCGTGGATCCATGCCGGGAACATGGACAACAAAGAGTTAGTAGCGGGCACCACGCTCTACATCCCCGTGCACACGAAGGGTGCGCTGTTTCAGGTAGGCGACGGTCACGCGGCGCAAGGCGACGGCGAGGTCAACCAAACCGCGATCGAAACTTCGTTGCACGGCCGCTTGCAGTTCTTTGTCCGGAAAGGAAAGAGTCTCGAGTGGCCCCGGGCGGAAACGCCCACGCACTTTATCGTCATGGGTATGGACGAAGATCTCACCCGCGCCACGCAAATCGCCGTACAGGAGATGATCAACTTCTTGATGGAAGAGAAGGGATTGGAGCGGGGAGATGCCTATTCTTTATCGAGCATCGCCGCCGATCTCCGCATCACAGAGCTCGTGGACGGGAATGTTGGTGTGCACATGATGATTGAGAAGAGCCTCTTTCAGGATTCGAGATTCTAGATTCGAGATTCTCTAGAATGCAGATTCGAGTGATTTCAGATTGCAAATTGCAGATTTCAAATTGCAGATTGATCCCCCTTGCCCCACGCTGCTCCAGGCTGCTCCAGGCTGCTCCAGACTGCTCCAGGCTGTCCCAATCTGTCCCGTGATCCCCACCGTCCGCGTTCGTCTGCACTGAGTCCGCGGCGCGCGGCACTAATGCATCATCGCGTACAACACGACGTTGATGGCCAGCGCGTACGCGTCGGCGGAGAACCGGTCGAAGAATTCCCAGTCCTCGTTCTCGCGCTCCCAGCCGTCGGCGATGTCGGTGTTGTGTGACATGAGGACCATGATCCGGCCGTTGTGATCGGTGATGGCGCGGAAGTTGACGACGGCGGACTCTGCCCCCCGTTCCGACGTGCTTTGTCCGCCGGTTCTGCGCCAGTGCTGAATCGACGTGATTTGCGGGACCTTCTTGACGTCGTAAAGGACTCGAAAGATCGGATGACTCAGCGGCACATCGACAATGGGATATTCGTTTGGCGGGAGCGCCTTGCCGATTTCAAAAGCCCAATGCTCCCAGGCCCAGTCGCCCCAAAAGTCGTCCACCCAAAAAAAACCGCCGTGCAGGAGGTATTCGCGAAGGTTTGCGGCCTCCTCCGCGCTGAAACCGATGGTCCCCACATCAGACGCGAAAATGAATGGGTAGTCGAACAATGCGTCGTCGGTGAGCCTGACGACGACGTGATCGGGCCGTCCTCGATCGTCTCGTGCGACCTGCGCTTCGGTAAGCTCCTCGAAGCGGGACATCAGGTTGATGTCGGCTCCCGGATAGTCCGTCCACCATCCCTGGCCGCCCCGTTCGCGCCGCACGCGGTCGTACATGATACGGGCGAACACGAAGCGTCCGTCGAGGAGTTTGCCGGGCTCCGGGAATTTGGGTGGGGTTCGTCGTCTGCCGTTCCAGCCCCACCTCTGGGCATGGGCGGTCTGGACGTCGATCGTCAACGGCGCCAGCAGGGCAGCGCCGAGGAGGATCAGGAATAACCCGTGGAGATTTCGACGGAAGCGCAGCCTATCCATAGCTTCAATACTCTAGAACCGCTTGGGATGTGCAAGCTCTGCCTCTCCTGCCTCTCCTGCCTCCTCTGCCTCTCCTGCCTCCTCTGCCTCTCCTGCCTCAAGTCACCGCGACCCCGCCGCCACCAACGTATTCCGCAGCACGCCAACCCCCTCAACCTCAATCTCCACCACGTCACCGGGCTTCATCGCGGCGGTACGTCCGGGCGTACCCGTGAAGATGAGGTCTCCCGGCAAGAGCGTGAAGTACCTGCTGACGTAGCTCACGATCTCGTCGATGCCGAAGATGAGATCTGCGGTACTCTCGGATTGACGGACTTCGCCGTTCAAGCGGGTTTGCACGAGGAGATCGTTGTAGTTGAGACCTGTCACGATCGCGGGGCCGACGGGCCCGAAGGTATCCGATCCCTTTGCCCGGAGCCACTGGAGGTCGTCGCGCTGCCAATCACGCTCGCTGACGTCGTTTCCGGCGGTGACGCCGAAGATGTAATCCGAGGCCTCCGCGGGCGACACGTTGTGGGCCTCCTTGCCGATGACGATCACCAGCTCGCCCTCGTAGTGTAGGTTCTTGGAGTCGGAGGGGATGATGATGTTGGCTTCGTGTCCCACGATCGAGGTGGGATATTTGGCGAACAGTCCCGGATACGCGGCCGGCTCTCGATTGCCGAGGTGGCTTTGATAATTCAGTCCTACCGCGATCACCTTAGGCGGGTCGACCGGGGCCAACAGCTCGATGTCCGACAGACGGAGCGTGCGACCGGAGGGTCTCGGAGAGGAAAACAGATCACCGTCCAGAACGCGAATCGTTTCTCCGTCGAGAATCCCGTACGACGTGGTGCCCTCGTGTGAATAACGTACGTACTTGGTCACGCCCCCGTCCTGTTGGGCGGAAGCGGTAGCGGTCCACGTGAGGGACATCAGGGCGGTACACAACATCACGATGGGCTTGCGCATTTCACACCTCGGGGGAAGACAGGGTTTTAGGTTTCAGGTTTCAGGTGTCAGGTCTGTGGGACCTGGAACCTCACACCTGGAACCTGACACCTAGTGAACTATCTTGCGATAAGTTTAGTTGAAAGGGAAGACCGTCTCCAAGAAGGAGCTCAGTATGGAATGGTTGGTGCCGATTTGTCTGTTTTGGATTCTCGCAGCGCTCTATTTGGGCGGTTTCCCCGTGGACGTCGTTGGAGGCAACGGCTTCCGCCAGGTCATGGGGGTCATCGACTCCTACGTCCTGTTCATCCTCGTGTGGGCTCTTCTGCGAGCCGTTCTCGGTGGGTTGGGTGGACTCTTATGGAGTGCGGTTATCCCTACGATCCTGGTCAGCCTCGCGCTCCCGTTGATCATCTGGGCGGGCTATATCGTCGTGGGTGTGCGGGTACAGAAGGGAGAGAGGCCGCACTAGGCGAATCTAGAATCTAGAATCTCACAGTGGCAGAAGCTTCCCGTCCGACAGAGTACGCGCGGCGCCTCGGTGTCTTCGATGGCACGATGCTCGTCATGGGCGGCATCATCGGCGCCGGCATATTCCTGAATCCTTCGATTGTTGCGCAGCGAATAGGCACCCCAGGTCTTACCGTGTCGGTTTGGGTGATCGGCGGCGTCATCGCATTGGCCGGGGCTTTTTGCTTCGCCGAGCTGGGATCGAGCCGTCCCCAAGCGGGCGGCGGATATATCTATCTTCGTGACGGGTTCGGTCCGCTGCCGGCCTTTCTCTACGGGTGGACGCTTCTCCTCGTCATCAGCACAGGTGCGATCGCCGCGGTGGCCGTCACGTTCGCACGGTATGCCACCGACCTTGCCGGTCTGAACGACGGTTGGATCAACCCGTTTGCAGTCGGCGCGATTCTTCTTGTCTCTGCAGTCAATTATGTGGGCGTCGGGCCCGGTTCGGCCGTGCAGAACGTCTTCACGATCCTGAAGCTCACGGCCCTCGGCGTCCTCATCGTCGTCGGGTTGTTCACAAGTGGCGGCATGCCCGAGGCGCCGGCGGCCGAGGCCGTTGAGAACGCCCTTGGTGTGGGTGGGTTCATCGGGGTTGTGGGTGTGGCTCTCGCCCCAGTGCTGTTCTCGTACGGCGGTTGGCAACAGACCAACTACGTCGCCGAGGAGATTGTGGATCCGGAGCGAACGTTACCTCGTGCGTTGGTGGGTGGTGTGGTTGGTGTCGTAGTGGTGTACATCTTGGCAAACATCGTCTACGTCAAAGTACTCGGCGTGGCGGGACTCGCGGCGAGTCTCGCACCGGCGGCGGACGTAATGCGAAACCTGTTGGGGTCCGCAGGCGCGACGTTCATTTCAGCAGGGATCGCCGTATCGACGTTTGGGTTTCTGAACCTCGTAATTCTCGTGTCGCCCCGCGTCTACCAAACCATGGCCAAGGACGGACTGTTTTTCCGTCGTATGGCCGAGCTTCACCCACGCTTCCGCACGCCGACTCGCGCCATCCTGTTTCAAGCCACGTGGGCTACCGTGTTGACGCTGAGCGGTACATACGGGCAACTGCTGGACTACGTTGTCTTCGGGGATTGGATCTTCTTCGGGCTAGCGGGAGCGACGGTGTTCGTTTTCCGTCACCGCGGTGAGAGTGCCCGTTTCAAGACGCCGGCGTACCCGTGGATTCCCGGCATCTTCGTCGCCGCCGCGGTGTTCGTGGTAATCAGCTCGATTGTGTCAAACCCCGGCAACGCGCTGTTGGGAACGGGCCTGATTGGGTTGGGCGTGCCGGCCTATCTGTTTTGGAAGAGTAGGCAGTAGGCAGTGGATTTTTATCTTAAGAAATCACTGCCCACTGCCTACTGCCCACTATCTACTACCTCACTGTCCGCCCGTCGCAACCTCTCCAAGCTGCGCTTCACTGGCGCCGGCGAGATAAATGCCGTTGAAGAAGAACTTGAACGTACCGTGGGGTTGCCCGCGGAACAGGACGAGCGGTCCTAGTGCGTACAAGTTCCCTTCACCCACCTTGGCCTCGACGATCGCAACGCCGCCATTGAGATAGTGCTGGCCCCACGCCCAGCCGCTGCGTAGAGGTTCCTCACTGTCGAACCACGCTACCGGCTGCACACCAGCCATCTGCGCTTGAGGGAGCAGGCGGTACACCGGACTGTTGTTGAAGAAGACATCGACGCGGTCCCTGAGGCCGTACGCCAATGGACGCGTGTTGTCGACCGCCACGTGCAAAACGGAACTCGGCACGTAGTAATCGTTGCGTGACAGGGGCTGGCCTCGTCCGTCCACCAGATGGTTGGTCAGTGGCAGACCGATATGTTGCGTCAAACTTGTCGAGCTGCCGATCGTGATCACAGTGCCGCCTTGCTGCATGAACTCCACCAGTCGCGGCACCGTTTTGTCTGTGGTGACGCTACCGAGCC
>CAYLZR010000013.1:7373-27068 GCA_964388145.1 uncultured Gemmatimonadaceae bacterium
GTCCATCCTGACGGCATCGAGCCTCCATAGCGATCCCACAACCCTATGCGCACCGGCCGCAGGCGCAGTGCTTCACCCGCGAGCGCGGACTGAACGCCTTCGAAGTCGATGCCAAGATCGGCCGCGATTGATTCGAGTTTGTTACTCGTCGAGCTGTTTGCGGGAATGTAGATGGTGCCGGCGGGATACGTCTTGTTGTTTGCGGAAAACGCTTCCTTCACCCAGTACACGTCTTGATTGTCCGCGAGCAGTCGATTCGTTGCGGTTGCCGCGTCGTTCAGCGCGTGGCTCAGCAAGAATCCCACAGCGCCACGTGCGCCGGTCACCCGTCCCGCCAGTAGAGTCGCAAAACCGTCGATCTTTTCGAATGGTCCGTCGAACGCTTCGAGAATGCGATCAAACTCGATTCCCATCGTAAACGCCAGCGTGTAGCCGGCGTTGTCGTAGGGCGGGATCGGTGGACCGCCATCGTACTCGAAGTCGTTGGGGTGATCCTGGGGCTCGAACATGTCGAGCACATGGGGACGGAACGCCTGCGCCGATTTCACCACGTACGAGCCGGACGGATACCGCTTGCCGGCGACCTCGAAGTCACGCGTGGCACGATGCACCGTGACGCCGTTCTTGACCAGCGTGTTCAGGAACTTGACCGCCGCTGGGAAATCGGATTGGTCGGCGGGGAGGATGTATCCTCGGGGATCTCGGTTTTCGGGTTTGCGCAACATCGCAAAGTATTCGTCGGACACGCCACGGGACCGTCGAAAGGCCTGTGGCTGTTCTTGCTGTTCTCCTCTTTGCTGGTTGGCAACGGCCTCGTTGACCTCATCAATCAACTTTGGGTGAATCGTCCAGCTATCCTTGCTGCCGCGCTCGATAGAGTTCTTTCCCATCAAGTACCGGTTGTACAACATCGTTTCCCGGTTTCGCGAGGCGAAGTCCATCACGGCGTAGTTGGCGGTGACCGAGTAGTCCACGGATTGCCGGAAGTGCCACTCTTGAGGTTCGATGGGGAACGGCTGATCACCGTTCGGCAGCTGCCGGTTTGGCAGGAACGGGATGCGCACCGGTGTCGGGTTGCCGATAGTTTCGGTCAGGATGCCGATCTGGTTGTGGAAATAACCCGTCGTCCTGACGTTGCCGTTGAACCATGTCGAGTAACTCGCACCCGAACGCATCGTCGAACCGGCCTTGCCCTCGGCGACGAGCCGGCTGTGAATTGCCGTGCCGACCGCTTCAATGCCCAACGGTATAAGGGGGTCATACACGTAGTTGAACGGATCGCGGAACGGCGGCGCGAACATCACTGTGCCGGCCGGGCCCGTCTGGTGATGGTTGTACATCACCTGCGGATACCAGTCGCGATACATGATGCGAGACATGTTCTCGGTCTCCGGCTGCGTCACCATGTACGAGTCGCGATTGTTGTCGTGTCCGATGTACTTCTGGTATAACCGTGGAATGCCGCCACTTCTCCGATTGGTCGGCTCCGGCTCGCGCATGTACCAATCCGAAACCAGCTCCATGCCGTCGGGGTTGGCGTGTACGGCGAGGAGGATGTTGTCGTCGAGCAGCCGCATCGTTTCCCGGTCGGTCCGGCTCACCATTTGATAGACCGTCTCCATGAGCTGATGGGCGCCGAGTACCTCGGTGGCGTGTAATCCTCCGTCGATCCACACCACGGATTTTCCTTCTCGAGCCAGCTCCCGGGCTTCGTCGTCGGTGAGGCCCTGGGCAAGTGCGAGTCGCAGCGAAATCTCCTTGTAACGCGCCAGGTTGCGGTGGTTTTCGGGCGAGGTGATGATGGCCATGTAATGCGGCCGGCCTTCGGCGGTTCGGCCTATTTCTTCCAACACCATCCTCGGCGATTCGCGATCCAGCTTTTGCCAGTAGGCGCTGAGCTGCGTGTAGTTCGCCAGGTGGTAGTCATCGCCGATGTTGAAGCCGAACTGCTCTTTCGGCATGGTAATCCGGCCTTGGGCACGGAGGCCGGCGATGGGGGCCGCGCTCAGGATGGTCGCCAGAGTGAGCCCGGCGACTGCGTTCCGCCAATGGGAGAGTGGGGTCCCGGTCATGGGTCTGTTTCCGGTCAGAGGTGAATCACGCGGCGGCACACCCGCCAATTGGGGTGACCATAACCGAAACGCCATCGGGCCGCCAGTACGTAAAACCGCCGAATTGCCTAGGGTTCTCCACCGTGACGCTCGCTTGACGCCCTCCACGCCAAGACACCAATGTGGCGCAAAGAGGCCTGGCGAACCCGGTATGGTCGGCGCATCTTGCCGATGCACACCACCCATCGTCCAACTCGGGAGGTCCCGTATGCGTGCCACGAAGATTGAGGCAGCGTGCCTTGTCGCAGTCCTCGCTTTTTCCGACATCCCAGCACACGCTCCTTTGGCAACCGGCTATGGCGGCGATATGGTCGCCGCCGCAGAGACCTTTCTTGCGACACTCGACGGTGACGCACGAGCGAAGGGGGTGTTTGCGTTTGACGACGAGGAGCGGTTCAACTTCCATTTCATCCCCCGCGCACGAAACGGCCTGCCGCTCGAGGACATGACCCAAGAGCAACGCTCTGCCGCTCACCTCCTTCTGCAAAGCGTGCTCAGCTCGCAGGGCTATCTAAAGGCCACGGGCGTCATGCAGCTCGAGGGGATTCTGGGAGTTCTGGAGAACAGGCCTGGACGCCGGAATCCCGAAGACTATTACTTCTCGATTTTTGGAACACCGGCGTCCGACGCCGCGTGGGGTTGGCGATTCGAAGGGCACCACATCTCCCTCAATTTCACATCTGTGACAGGTGACGTAGTCATCACGACCCCCGCGTTTATTGGGTCGAATCCTCATGTAGTCCCCGACGGCCCGAACGCTGGATGGCGGTTGTTGGGAGCTGAAGAAGACTTGGCACGTGCCCTGTTGAGCATGCTGAACGAAAGCCAGCGTGAAAGAGCCGTGATTGCAGACTCGGCGCCTCGGGACATCATCACCGGGGCCGATCGCGAGGCCAGCTTGGAAAGGTTCGATGGGTTGCCGGCACGGGAGATGAACGAAGCTCAGCGCAATGCGCTCATGCAGCTCGTCGGCGAATACGTGCACAACATGAGGCCGGAGATTGCACGGGCGCAGATGGAGAAAATCCACGCGGCGGATGTCGACAATCTCTACTTTGCCTGGGCTGGCAGCCTGCAACGCGGCGAAGGTCACTACTATCGCGTGCACGGGCCATCGATCCTGCTCGAATACGACAACGTCCAAGGCGGCGCCAATCATGTGCACAGCGTGTCGCGTGACTTGAGCAATGACTTTGGCGGGGACTTGTTGCGACAACATTACGAGCAAAGCGACCATCATCAGGACCATTAGGATTGGTTAGCCACCTCTGTGGCTAACTAATGCGCTCACTCGGATCGGCCTGGAACGAGTTGGATGTGGCTCGCTACAAGGCCGAGTTGTACCGCATGTGGTACGCCGGATACCATGCCGGGCTGCCGCACCAGAAGGTCCTTGCCGCGGCAGGAAGCTTTCATCGGTCCCCCACGGTGGAGCGAATGCGGGTTGAGTTGCTTCGAGGAGTAGAGCAACGGAACCCCTTGGAAACCACGGTACGAGCACGACCGGATCTCTTCATTCCGTTCGAAGCATCACTCATCGCGCTCGGCGAAGAATCGGGTGGTCTCGAGGAAATCTTCAAGCTCTTGGCGGGTTACTTTGAGGCCGAGCATCGGATGATGTTGTGGGTGAAGAAAAAGATGTCGTACCCGATGATGAACCTCATCGCGGCGATCTTCATTCTTCCCTTTCCCATTCTCTTTTTCGGTGAACCAATCCAGTACGGACTCACCACGATTGTCGAGCTCGTAGCCGCAATCATGTTTGGCGGTACGGCGCTTCTCGCCGTGGCCCGATGGTACCGCGGCCGGCCAAAAGTTGTCCTCGTCAGGTTGTGTCGAGCCCTGGCTGTCGGTGTGGAAGCCGGGCTCTCGCTGGATCGCGTCGTGAAGCTGGCCGTCGATTCCGCCGCCGACCACGATCTTGTCGAGCATGTAGGTCGGATACCACCGCGCCAACTTCGCACGCAACCGCTAGCGAGGACGTTCGCCGGCTGCGCCTTGATTCCATTCGAGATGCGAGCCGCCCTCAACGTCGCGCACGAAACGGGCGATTACGGGAACACCCTCAGGAAGCTGGCGGATTTGTACGAAGACGGGTTTTAGCGGCGTGGGCCCCTCGCGGCCTCCCGCCCCAGGCTACATCTTTTTGGTGATGAAAGATCAGCCACTTCTTTCTCGGGCGTTGGGAGGGACGGTTGCCCTCCTCTTTGACCGCACTGTCCTATTACTCGGCACGATTTTCGTGGCGAGTATCGGCATGACGCTCTGGTTCGTCTATGACCATCAGGAAAATCTCATCGAGACCCAGGCGTTGCAACAGGCCGCAGCACACTCTCAAGCGCTAACCGAGCTACGCACGCTCTACACGGCGACGGTGGTGGCCACCGCCCAAAAACACGGGCTCGAAGTTACCCACGATTACGAGACGCGCGAAGGCGCCATCCCCCTTCCCGCTACGTTGAGCATGCAGCTTGGCGACAGCATCACTATCAAGGGAGCCGGCGGCCGCATTCGGCTCTATAGTCCCTATCCGTTTCCTTGGCGCGATTCTATAGGCGGTTTGCTGGACGATTTCGACTCTACGGCCTGGAGCTTCCTCCGCATTGCGCGGGATACTTTTCATTGGTCCATCGAAGAAATCGATGGTCGCTCGATGCTGCGCTACGCAACGCCTGATATCATGCGGGCCAGCTGCGTCAATTGTCATAACACCCACCCCGAATCACCCAAGCGCGATTGGGAGGTGGGGGAGGTCCGCGGCATTCTCGAGGTCGATGTTCCTCTAGATGCTGCGTTTGGACAACTGCGCTGGGGCGTGGGTGGCATGACCGCGTTTCTGGCCTTGATGACGGGGCTGGGGCTTTCGGGGCTTGTGCTCGTGGTGCGGCGAAGTGCCCTCGTAATTTTCGGATTGCGGAAGGAAGTCAAGCAACTGGGGCAATACACGCTCGAAGAGCCAATCGGTTCTGGAGGTATGGGGGTCGTGTATCGTGCGCACCATGCGATGCTCCGCCGACCAACCGCCGTAAAGCTTCTGGCACCGGAGAAAGCCGGTGAAGACAATTTGGACCGCTTCGAGCGGGAAGTGCAGTTCACCAGTCAGTTGAGCCACCCCAACACGGTTGCCATCTACGACTACGGCCGGACACCCGACGGGATGTTCTACTATGCGATGGAATATCTCGATGGCATCAACTTGAGCAGGTTGGTGGCCAAAGATGGCCCGCAGCCGGAAGCGCGTGTCATCCATCTGCTCATGCAAGTATGCGGATCGCTGGCGGAAGCTCACTCCGTCGGTCTCGTACATCGCGACATCAAGCCGTCCAACCTGATGTTGTGCGAGCGTGGGGGCCTGCACGATGTGGTCAAGGTTCTCGATTTCGGTCTGGTCCGCCAAATAGACCATCCGGACGAGAAATCTCTTGCCGACGCCACAGGATCGCTGACGGGAACGCCGTTGTACCTTTCGCCCGAGGCCATCCGTGAGCCGCGCGAGGTTGACGCGCAGAGTGACCTCTATCAGCTGGGCGCGGTCGCGTACTTCTTGTTGACCGGCGGGCATGTCTTTAGCGGCAACAGCCCGCTCGAGGTCTTGAGCCATCACCTGCACTCGGCTCCGGAACCGCCCTCGGCTCGGCTACGACGGGTCGTGCCGGCGGATTTGGAGGACTTGATCCTGTCGTGCTTGGAAAAGGGGAAGAGCCGGCGCCCTGCCGGGGCGGCGGCGCTGCGCGAAGCGCTCGCGCAATGCCAGGATGCGGGAAAGTGGTCTCAAGAAGACGCGCGCGCCTGGTGGGAGGAATGGACACAGCGAAGAAGGGAGTCCGAGTCGTGGCACGTCGACGTCGATGGGGTAAACGGAGAGGGGGGGGACGCGGAGAAAGATTTGGACCCACCGACGCTCGAAGTGGACCTCAAAGCGCGAGTGGTTCGCCATTGACAGCAACGTGTCGATTGCTGGGACTGGTGTGTCTTGCCGCGTGTGGACCACCAGCGGCTGACGAGACGGCCCAGCTTTCACAGGTCGAAGAGCTAGAAATCGGGCAAGTCGGTATCGAGTACTTCGCACATGCCGCGTTTCGCATCCGGTCACCCGGTGGGCGGCAGGTCCTGATCGATCCCTACGCTAATCGGGTATGGTTAGGGTACGACTTTCCGGACAGCGTAGACGCCGATGCAATTCTCATCACGCACCCGCATTACGACCACGACGCCGGCGATCGCATGGGTCGCCCTTTTCCTTGGGGGCCGGAAACTCCGGTGTTTCGTGATCCCGGAACGTATTCGGTCGGTGACATCACCATACACGGCGTGCGGGGAAAGCACGCCGATCCCTACGGCAAAGAATTTGGTCAAATCAATACGCTCTTCGTGTTGGAGGTGGCGGGACTTCGAATCGCACACCTCGGCGACAACGGAGCGCTGACGGAGACGAACATCCGTGAGCTTGGCCGGGTGGACATCTTGATGATGCCGGCCGATGCGCAGTACCATATCCTCTCCTCGGCAGACACCGAATCAAACTTGGAGGCCCTGAAGCCGCGCGTGCTCATTCCGATGCACTATCAGTTGCCGGATCTGGAGGCGTCGCCGGACGACCCCAGCGACCTCGGTCCCATCGGCCCCTGGCTCGAGGGGCGATCGAACGTTCAGCGACTCGACAGCCACTTCAAAGTTTTCTCGAAAGCCGCGTGGCCTCAGGAAGACATCATCGTCGTATTTCGGCACTCACCCAGCGTGATCAAGCCGTAGTGGATCCTCTTATCGGTCTTGCTAGTATCGTCGTCATAGGAATCGCCGCACAGTGGTTGTCGTGGCGACTCCGATTGCCGGCGATCTTCTTGTTGCTGTTGGCAGGGTTCCTCGCGGGAGCCGTCACCGGGTGGATAGATCCCGACGCCCTTCTTGGTGAAGCACTGTTTCCCGTGGTGTCCCTCTCGGTGGCGATCATTCTCTTCGAGGGGGGGCTCAGCCTCGACATCGCCGAGCTGGCGAAGATCGGACGCGTCGTTCGTAACCTGGCGAGTATCGGCGTCGTTGCCACGTGGGGGCTCGCCGCCGTTTCTGCGTATTTCCTGTTGGGATTTGATCTGGGACTGTCGGTGTTATTGGGCGCGATTCTCGTGGTAACCGGCCCGACGGTGATCATCCCGTTGCTACGTCACATTCAGCCCACGGCGAAGCTTGGATCGGCGATCAGATGGGAAGGCATCGTTAACGATCCGATCGGTGCCATTCTCGCAGTGTTGGTGTTCAACGCGATTGTTGTTGGGGAGTTACAAGGTGGCATGTCCGCGGCGGCGGTGGGCGTTGTAAAGGCCCTGCTTGCCGGGGGTGCACTAGGACTGCTTGGAGCCGGTCTGATCGTCGTGTTGCTCAAGCGGTATTGGGTGCCCGACTACCTCCAAAGCACCGTGACGTTGGCTGTTGTCTTGGCGGTCTTTTCTCTTGCGGATCTGGTGTTATCCGAGTCAGGTTTGCTCGCCGTGACCGTGATGGGCAGCGCGTTGGCGAGTCAGAACGTGGTGACTGTACGGCATATTGTCGAATTCAAAGAAAATCTGCGTGTACTGCTCATTTCGGCGCTCTTCATCATTCTCGCGGCGCGACTGCCGCTTCAGGACCCCGCCTACACCGATCCGGGAAGTCTGCTGTTCTTCGCTTCGCTGGTGCTGGTTGTGCGGCCGGTCTCCGTCGCGCTTTCGACCATCGGGACATTTCTCTCTTGGCGTGAGCGTGTCTTTCTCGCCTTCATGGCGCCGCGTGGGATCGTTGCCGCGGCGGTGGCCTCGATCTTCTCGTTGGAGTTGATGGAAATGGGATTCCCGAACGCGGATCGGCTGGCGTCGGTCATGTTCATCGTGATCGTGGGCACGGTGGCGCTGTATGGACTCGGCGCGGGGTTTGTCGCGCGGTCGCTTGGCGTGGCGACACCCAACCCCCAAGGCTTGCTCTTCTTAGGTGCGAGTGAGTGGGTTCGTTCCGTCGCTCACGCTCTCGAGTCCGAGGGTGTAAATGTGGCGCTCGTCGACGCCAGTTGGAAGAACGTCGCGAAGGCCCGTCAAGAGGGTCTGCAAGCCAAATACGAGAACATTCTCGTGGATAACGCGTTTGAGGAACTGGAGCTCGACGGAATTGGAAGATTTCTCGCGTTGACACCCAACGACGAGGTGAATGCGCTCGCTACCGTGCACGCGAGCGACGTGTTCGAGCGGTCGCACATTTACCAACTTGCACCGGAAGCGTCGGATGATGGTGGAAAGCTCGCCGAAATGCCGCAGCATCTGCAGGGACGGAGGTTGTTTGACAGCGCAGCAACCTATTGGGAGATCACACGCCGATTCCAGCAAGGGGCTACCGTCAAGCGCACAGGATTGACCGACGAGTTCGGTTTCGACGATTACTTGGAGCATTATCGGGAGACAGCGCTCCCGCTCTTTGTGGTGAGCGAGTCCGGTAACGTCACGGTGCTCGACGCCAAAGGAAAAGTACGGGGGAAGGCGGGGCAGACCCTCATCAGTTTGGTGTTCGACGGCCTTCCTTTATAAGGCCGACCGCCTCGCCTCCCGGCCCGTCAGGGAATACCTTAAGTGATCCATTCTGACGCTGAACCGGGGTGTGAGATGAACGAGCGCGTGAGGAGACGCGAGATGCTGCAGCGATACTTGGTCGGGGTCGGTTCCCTCCTCTTTGCCGGGTGCTTGACCGCGCCGGCGTCAGCGCAGGTAACCAACATCCCGTCTCCGCAATACGAGGTCCGGCTCGAGCGGAGCGTTCTCGTCTCGATGCGCGACGGCGTTCGGTTATCCACCGATCTCTACTTCCCAATCGACGCGTCCGGACCCCTGCCGGTGGTCCAGATTCGGTCGCCATCCGGCAAGAACCGGTACCAAAGGTTCAGGCGGCCGGGATCAATCGCCTATTTCTTCGCCTCTCGTGGTTACGTGGTCGCGATTCAGGATATGCGTGGCCGGTTCGAGTCCGAAGGTGAGTACGTAGTGGGGCGGGCGAATCGCGACGACGGGTATGACTTTACCACCTGGCTCGCAAACCGACCGTGGTCAAACGGCCGTATCGGCTCGTACGGTTGCTCCTATCTTGGCGAGAATCAACTGCAACTTTCCGCTACGCGTCATCCGAATCACATGGCCGCGATTCCTCAGGCGGCGGGCGGGGCCTACGACGGGACTTTCCGTACGTTTGCATTCATGGACGGCGGGGCGTTCGAAATGGCTTCGGGCTTGAGCTGGTTTGCCAGCGCGGGGAGGAAGGTATTCAACCGGCCGCCGCCGGGCACGCCGGACTCTACGTATAGCCGGATGGTGCAGGAGATGAACGTGGCGCCGCCTTTGCCACGCCTTAATCTGGTTGAGGCTTTTTGGGAACTGCCCGTCATCGACATTCTCGAGAAACACGGGCTCCCGCCAACCGATTACGAAGACTTCGTGCGGCATATGCCCGCCGACCCGTACTGGAAGAGTCTCAACTACGTGGACGACGACGATCATTTCGACGTTCCAGCCATACACGTCAACTCCTGGTATGATCTCGGTGTCAATGAAACGCTCAAGCTCTTCAATTTGATGCAAACAAATGGCGGTGAGCGAGGGAAAGACAACCAGTTCGTCATCATCTCACCCGTAGGTCACTGTCTCTCGGAACGTGCAACCGAGAACACGGTTGTCGGTGCTTTGGATTTCGGCGATGCCCGGCTCGACTACTTCCGGATTTATCTAGACTGGTTCGATCACTGGTTGAAGGGCGTGGATAACGGCGTCACGGAAATGCCCATGGTCCAGTATTACCTCATGGGAGCCAACGAGTGGCGCACGTCCGATGTGTGGCCCGTGCCGGGCACCCAGCAGGTTCCGCTGTATCTCCACAGCAGCGGCCAGGCGAATACGCGAAACGGCGACGGCTTCTTGACCGCGGTTGCGCCATTCGATGAGCCGCCGGACTCATACGTGTACGACCCGGGGAGCCCCGTGCCGTCGCTCGGTGGGCCCATTTGCTGCACGAGCGCGGAGGGATCGGTGGCGGGCGCCTTCGATCAGTCGGAGATAGAGCTTCGCGAAGATGTGCTGGTTTACACGACCCAGCCGCTCGGCGACGGGCTCGAGGTCACCGGTGAGCTAGAGGCGATTCTGTACGTGTCGTCTTCTGCGAGAGACACGGACTTTACGGTCAAACTGGTGGACGTGCATCCCGACGGCGATGCGTACAACGTGCAAGAGGGGATCTTGCGTGCTCGCTACCGCGAGGGCTTCGACCGGTGGGTGTTCATGAACGAGGGAGGCGTGTACGAAGTGCGCATCGACCTCCACGCCACCGCACACTATTTCAAACCGGGGCACCGAATTCGCGTGGAAGTTTCGAGCAGTAACTTCCCGCGGCTGGATCGCAACCTCAACACCGGCGGAAACAACTACGACGAGAGCGAGTGGGTTGTGGCGACGAATACGATTCATCATTCGCGAGCGACCCCATCGCGGATCGTGCTACCTGTGGTGTCAACATCGCGGTAGGGCGAGGATTGATAGTTAACCGCAGAGGGCGCAGAGGACGCAGAGATTGCGGTTGTTTTTGGTGGGTTCGTTTGTTCGTAAAATGCCAAAAAACGAGGGGATGAGGGCGGCTCGGAAATCTCTGCGCCCTCTGCGGTTAAAAACTGAACGGACGCCGGTCGCCCGCTTATACGGCGTTGAAAAACATCCATGGAAGGGTGCGGAATGTCGAAAGTGACCCATAGTGTGGTCCGGTTAACGATTTTGGCAGCTGCGTTCGTTGCCGGCCCGACAACAGTTGTGGCACAAACCAGCACGGCGAATGGCGAATGGCGCTATTACGCCGGTGACGCGGGCAGCACGCGATACGCGGCGCTTGATCAGATAAACCGCGACAACGTGGGTAATCTCGAGGTGGCGTGGCGGTGGAGTGCCCGGAACTTCGGTCCCGCTTCTGAGTTCACTTATCGGGTGACGCCGCTTGCGGTGAACGGTGTGTTGTATGCAACGGCCGGCTATCGACGCGCGGCGGTGGCAATCGATGGAGCCACGGGCGAGACGCTGTGGATGTATCGCATGGACGAGGGCCGGCGCGGGAGAAACGCTCCACGTCGCAACTCAGGACGCGGCGTAGCATATTGGACCGACGGTAGCGACGAACGGATCATCCTGATCACGCCGGGCTACCACATGATCTCGCTCGACGCGAATTCAGGCGTCCCGGATCCGAACTTCGGCAGCGACGGCGTTGTCGATCTTAAGCTCGGGTTGGATCGTCCGGTCGATCTCGTGGAAGACCGTATCGGTTCCAGCTCGCCGCCAATGATTGTGGGCGACGTCATCGTCGTGGGAACCGCTTTTGCGCGCGGCGCGGTGCCGCCGACCAAGGAGATGCCTGCGGGCCACGTGCGTGGGTACGACGTCCGCACCGGGGAGCGGGTCTGGATCTTTCACACGATCCCGCAAGCCGGCGAGTTCGGCCACGAGACATGGGAAGACGAGTCGTGGAAATACACGGGGAATGCGGGGGTGTGGACAACGATGTCGGCGGATCTGGAGCTAGGCTACGTATATCTGCCCACAGAGTTGGGAACTGGTGATTACTACGGTGCACACCGGCTCGGCGACAATCTCTTCTCTAACAGTCTGGTATGTCTAGATGCCAAGACTGGTGAGCGCGTCTGGCACTATCAGCTAGTCCATCACGGAATCTGGGATTACGATCTTCCGGCCGCACCGGTGCTGGCCGATATCATGGTGAACGGCCGAGAGATCAAGGCGGTCGCCCAAGTAACCAAGCAAGGCTTCACTTACGTTTTTGATCGGGTGACCGGGGAACCTGTCTGGCCAATCGAAGAACGGCCGGTGCCGCAGAGCGACGTGCCCGGGGAAAGAACGTCGCCGACCCAGCCCTTTCCCACCAAGCCGGCACCGTTCGATCGTCAGGGCGTATCGGCAGAAGATCTCATCGACTTCACCCCTGAACTGTACGCTGAGGCCCTGGAGATAGCGTCCCACTATAGACTTGGTCCGCTATTTACCCCGCCCTCGCTCATCGACACCTTGGGCAACCAGGGAACACTCACACTCCCCGGGTCCTGGGGAGGGGCGAACTGGCCTGGCGCGGCGCTGGATCCAGAGACCGGCATTCTCTACGTGCCGTCGTCCACGGATCTTCTGGGTGAACACGGCTTGGAGAACGACCCCGAGAGCTCGAACATGAACTACATCAAGGGCCGCGGAACCTACCGAGCGCCCCGTCCCGGAGGTGGACCGCAAGGCCTTCCCCTCCTCAAACCTCCCTGGGGTCGCATCACCGCGATCGATCTCAACACGGGAGAGCACGAGTGGATGGTGGCCAACAGCGACACGCCCGAAGCCATTCGCGATCATCCCGCGCTCGCGGGGATCGAATTGCCACGAACCGGGAGTTCGCGCCGCGCGGGCTTGCTGCTGACGGAGACACTACTCTTTTCCGCATCCGGTGAGGTGCTCTTTGCCCACGACAAGGGCACCGGTGAGGTCGTTGCGGAGATTCCACTCCCCGCCAATTACACGGGGGTGCCCATGACCTATACGACCGGCGGTCGGCAATTCATCGTGGTCGCCGTTGCCGGGCGGGGAAACCCGGCGGAGTTGGTCGCGCTGGCGTTGCCTCGAGGAAGGAACTGAGCCCCGAAGTCATCGCGTGCCGGAGGGCCCCGCGCTCGCCGAGCGGAATATCCGGCAAGCGAAAGACGAGCGGCAGAGGATTCCGTGACTATTCTGAGCAACACTCGCGCCCGACCGGGACCTGGCCGTATTTTACTACGATGAGGGCCAAAACCACCCCCATGACCCGGAGGGGCCAGGGGTTCAGCGTCGTGGTGTGCCTCGCGGTGGCCGCGTGTAGCGTGGGCGATGCGACGCTCGAGCTTCGATTGGCGCACTCCGCCTCGCCGGAGTCGTTGATCGGGCTGTCGGCCGACGAGTTTGCACGCCGGGCGAACGAGCGGTTGGGGGATCGTGCGACGGTCGTGGTGTATGGGTCCAGTTTGCTGGGCGGCGACGAGGTGGTGCTGCAGAAGCTGAAACTCGGCACGGTGGATATGTCGGTGACTTCCACGGTGTTGTCGTCGATCGTCGACGCGTTGGCGCTGTTCGAGATGCCGTATTTGGTGAAAGACCGACAACACATGCGACGCATCGAGAACGAACTGTTCTGGTCGATGCTCGAGCCGCGCGTGGAAGAGCAGGGATATCGAGTTCTGGCGGTCTGGGAGAACGGGTTCCGCCACATAACGAACAATGCACGGCCAATTTTCACGCCGGCGGACCTTCGGGGTCTCAAACTCCGGACTCCCCGGAGTCCGTGGCGGGTCAAGGTCTTCAAGGCCTACGGCGCCAACCCGTCTCCATTGTCCTTCTCCGAGGTCTTTATAGCTTTACAGACCGGAGTCATGGACGGTCAGGAAAACCCGCTGAGCAACATCGCAACATCGCGGCTGCATGAGGTGCAAGAGTACTTGTCGCTCACGGGCCACGTCTACAGTCCCGCGTACCTCACCGTTGCCAGCGAGCGGTGGGCACAGCTCCCCGCCGACGTCCGGGAGATCCTCGAAGCCACCGCCCGAGCCACACAGGAGTTTGTGCTCACGAAGGGAGAGGAGATAGACTCGCAACTGCTGGAGGAATTGCAGGCTGCGGGCATCCGCATCAACGACGCCGATCGCGAGAGTTTCGTCGCAGCGAGCCGGGTGGTCTACGAGGCGTTCGGCTCCGCGGTGCCTGGGGGACGCGATTTGATTGAGAGGGCGTTGGCGTTGGCGGGGGAAGACGGCAGATGAGGCAGGGGAGGCAGGGGAGGCAGGGGAGGCAGGGGAGGCAGAGGAGGCAGAGGAGGCAGGGGAGGCAGGCGAGGCAGCGAGGGGCGGGGCTACCGCCCTACCGCCTTTAGATACCGCCGTACCGCCTTTCTGTCCGACTGAGTGGAATTTGAAGGAAGAGCAGCATGCAGATCGATCAAAACAAGTGCGTCGCCTGTAGCAACTGCGTTGCAGTGTGCCCGATGGGCGCCATCTATATCGACCGCGCGGTCAACCGTGCGAAGGTGAACACCGAAGAGTGCGTCGAGTGTTACGCCTGTTTTCGTGGTATGAGCATGGAGCGGTTGAATCCGGTGGTGGTACGCACGATCCGGCGCGTGCTCCACGTGTTTCGTCTCCGGTTCGATCCCGAGCCCGATGTTTGTCCCACGTCGGCGATCGTTCCGGACGAACTGGAATGGCCGCGTGTGGTGCGGCGGGCGTTCAGCGACGTCACTGCGTCGCACGAGAGTACGGGCGTCCATGGTCGGGGTACGGAAGAGGTCAAGACCAATGACGTTACCAACCGGCTGGGTGTTGGTCGCATCGGTTTGACTGTCGAGTTGGGACGACCGGGAATCGGCGTGTGGTTCCGTGATGTGCAACACGTGACCAAGTCGCTCGCCGACGCCGGCGTGGGGTTCGAAGAAAAGAACCCGGTAACGAGTCTGATGGCCGACAAAGAACGGGGTCTGCTGAATCCGGAGATTCTGAACGAAAAGGTCATGTCGGTCATTATCGAGTTCAACACCGCCGAGGCCAACATCGTGGAGACGCTGGAACTCCTGCGCAAGGTGTCCAAGGAGATCCCATCGATTATGGCCATCGGGTTGTCCGTTCGTTGCGATGAGCATGGGCATACCGACATTGAGGATGTTCTGCGCAGCCTCAACTTCGAGGTCAACAGGGCCAAGACAAACATTGGGATAGGGCGCGCGCAGCTAGCCGCCGCTCCCACTGCGTAGCAAAGGAGAGCACGTGACCCATACACTTCACCGGTTCGGCCACAAGCAGAGCCTTTTACAGGATTTCATCGTGACCGCCATGCCGGCGAGAGGGTTCAACGACCAGGATTGTATCCCCAAGCAGAAAACTTTTCTTCGGACGGCGTTGGAATACAAGCCCGTAAACATCGGCAATGCCATCAAAGGGGCGGAGCACCGGGCGTCGAAAGATTTACGGCCGACCGCGCATTGGCATCGCGACACGTCGCCGGACCCGGATGCGGTGATCGACGAAATCGATCGCCCGACCACTGTATCGGCGGTGTTCGACAACTACGACTCCATGCAGGCATTTGTCGCGAAGCTGGTCGAGATGGATCTCGGTCTTTCGGTCAACATCTCCTCCGTTCCCGAGCAGGCGTCCAAGTGCTGTGACGAATGTGGCGTCGCCCGCCACAGCGTCGAATTCTCTCTCGGTTTTCACGGCGCTACGGAGAAGCTGCCCGACGACACTACCATGCAGCTGTCGACTATGTGCGGGCATGGAATGGTGTCGGCGACCTTTACACGCAAAATGATCGAATGGGTTCGATCCGGACGCCGCACGCCAGAGGAGGCCACCAGATACATGGCGCGGTTCTGCGTGTGCGGCAGCTTCAACCCGGCGCGCGCCGAGAAGATCCTCCAACTAGCCGCAGAGGGAAAGTGAATGAGTGATACGAGCATCGCGGAGGTGGGGCGCGAAACGCTTCATCGGATGCTCTACTACATGAAGTTGCATCGCTTCTACGAGGACCGGATCGAGATCGTGTATCGACAGGGGAAGCTCGCCGGTCCTGTTTTTTTGGGTCGTGGACAGGAAGCGGTCGGGGTCGGAAGTGCCATCCAACTGGGGAAAGACGATTACATCTTTCCTTCACATCGGGATCTTGGCGCCTTTTTCATTAGGGGCATGACGCCGGAAGCCGTTTCCTTGCAGTACTTCGGGCGGCGGGACGGTCCCATGCGTGGCCGGGACGGAAACACCCACATGGGAGACTGGAGCCTGAACATCGGTCTCTTCGTGAGCCACATGGCTGACACCGTTCCGGTCGCCGCCGGTGTGGCTTTGGTTCTCAAAATGCGCAAGCAAGGAAACATCGTCCTGTGCTACAACGGCGACGGCGCGACCAGTCGCGGTGATTGGCACGAGGGGCTGAACCTCGCGGCCGTCATGCAACTTCCAGTGGTTTTCCTTTGCGTGAACAACCAGTACGCGTACTCCACGCCCCTCCACAAGCAAATGGCGGTCCAGACCGTAGCCGAACGCGCGTCGGGGTACGGTATGCCAGTGGACTCAATCGACGGCAACGACGTATTGGCGGTATACGCAAGCGCCAAAGCCGCGATCGCACGCGCCCGGTCAGGCGCAGGCCCGTCGTTCATCGAGTGCCTCACGTATCGCATGACCGGCCACGGCTCCCACGACGATGCCAGGTACGTTCCAGAAGAGTTCTTCGAAAGAGGTAGGGAAAAAGATCCGATCCCCCGTTTCGTCGCAACGCTCAAGGCGGGCGGTATGGTGACGGATGCCGAGATCGCCGAAATGGATGCACGCATCGTTGCAGAAGTGGAAGATGCGATGCAGAAAGGTGAGGCGGGAGCCTTGCCGGAGGGCCCCGAAGCCCTACTCGGAGTTTTTGCCGACTAGCGCACCCAATTAAAACCCTACAACCCAAAACCTAACACCTAAAACCAAAAACCTCGATTGATCACCTACCTCGAAGCCATTCGCCAAGCGCTACAGGAAGAAATGCGCCGCGATCCCAATGTTTTCCTCTTGGGTGAAGACATTGGCGACTTTGGAGGGGCATTCAAGGTGACGGAGGGTCTCGTCGAGGAGTTCGGGGTGGACCGTGTGATCGACACGCCTATCTCCGAAGCGGGCTTCACGGGCATGGCAGTCGGGGCCGGCATGATGGGCATGCGGCCGGTCGTAGAGTTTCAATTCAGTGACTTCATGTCGTGTGCTTTCGATCAGATCACGAACTTCGCCGCCAAAACGCATTACCGGTTCGGCGTACCCGTCCCGGTGGTATTTCGTGCTCCCACCGGCGGTGGATTCAACGGCGGGCCGTTCCACTCCGGTTGCCTGGAGTCGTACTTCGTGCATACGGCTGGGCTGAAGATTGTCGCGCCCGCTACGGTGTACGACGCCAAGGGTCTGCTCAAGGCGGCCATCCGGGACAACAACCCCGTCTTGTATCTCGAGCACAAGCACTTGTATCGCCGAGTGAAGGCGGAGCTCAACGGTGAGGATTATGTGGTCCCCATCGGCGAAGCTGCCGTGCGCACGGAGGGTGATCGACTCACGATCTTGACCTACGGCGCCATGCTCCATGTTTGCGTGGACGCTCTCGAACGGGTTCCCAATGCCGAAGGCGCGGTGGAGTTGATCGATCTCCGCACGCTTGTCCCTCTGGACAAGGAAGCGATTCTCACGTCGGTCAAAAAGACGGGAAAGGTGTTGATCGTTCACGAGGCGAGCCGGACGGGCGGTTTTGCGGGTGAATTGAGTGCCATTATCGCTGATGAAGCATTTGAATACCTGGACGGTCCGGTGCGCCGTATAACGGCCCCCGATATTCCGGTTCCGTTCAGCCCGCCGCTCGAGGATTTCTATCTGCCGAACGCCGGCGACGTGGCTGAAGCAGTGCAGGCCTCTCTCGACTACTGAGAAGACCTCTGTTCCCATTTGACCAAAATCGAGCTAGAATGACCCGTTTGTGTTGCGGATCCGGGCCAGCAGCTAACCGTCACCGAGGCTGACGATGACCGAAAACAACGAGCAATTCAGTTCCCGCTGGGGAATCTTGATGGCGGCCATCGGTATGGCCGTGGGTACCGGCAACATCTGGAGGTTTCCACGCGTGGCCGCCGAAAACGGGGGGGGCGCGTTCCTCATCGCGTGGCTGGTGTTCATGTTCGCGTGGTCCATCCCGCTCGTTTTGACGGAGTTTGCTCTGGGCAAGCACACCCGCAAGGGCCCCGCCGGCGCCATCGGGCACTTGATCGGCGCGAAATTCAACTGGATGGGACTGTTTGTCGGCCTCTGTACCTGTTTCATCATGTTTTACTACTCGGTCGTCACCGGGTGGTGCCTGAAGTACTTCTTCGCAACGCTGGGGTCGGAACTCGGCAGATCGGATGCCGAAGCCTACTGGCAGAATTTTACGACCGGTAGTATCCAACCGATCTTCTTTCACCTGGCTGCGATCACGATCGGATGTTTGATCATCTCGCGCGGCGTCGTGAAAGGGATCGAGAGAACCAATCGACTCCTCATTCCGATCCTGTTTGCCCTGTTGGTGATAGCCGCCATTCGGGCCGTGACGCTGCCCGGCGCCATCAATGGCCTCGGATTTTTGTTCACGCCGGTCTGGAGCGAGTTGCTTTCTCACAAAGTGTGGCTGGAAGCGCTGAGTCAATCTGCATGGAGTGTCGGAGCCGCCTGGGGTTTGGTGATGACATACGGCGTGTATCTGCGACAGAAGGACGATTTCGTTGTGACCGGATACACGGTCGCGTTCGGCGATTACTCGGCTTCGCTGCTCGCGGGTATTGCCATCATGTGTACCGTGTTCGCGGTGTTACCTGAAGCCGAAGCCCGTACGGCGCTCGCCGCCGGCAACGAAGGTCTCACTTTCATCTGGTTGCCGCAGTTGTTCCAGTCCATTCCAGCCGGAAAGATCTTCCTTGCGTTGTTTTTCTTGGCTCTGAGCTTCGCCGCAATGTCTTCCCTCATCGCGATGATCGAAATGGCGACGCGGATCGGCGTTGACTTGGGACTCAGCCGCAAGAAGGCCGTCCCGTTGGTCGGTGTCGTCAGCTTCGTGCTGGGAGTCCCATCCGCGTGGAGGCTTGGATTCTTCCAAAACCAAGATTGGGTGTGGGGATTGGGATTGATGGTTTCCGGACTGCTCATTTCCATCGCCGTGATCAAATACGGCGCCGCACGTTTTCGGGCGGAGCTCATCAATACCCCCGAGGAACGACGGCCCGTTGGAACTTGGTATACTCTTGTCATCACCTATCTCGTACCGTTGGAGTTTGTAGCGCTCATGACCTGGTGGTTCTATCAGGCCATCAAGGTCTACGACCCCGACGGGTGGTGGCATCCCTTCCATAGCTTCAGTGTCGGCACCACGGTGCTCCAATGGGGTGCCCTGATAGCCGTTCTCCTGCTCCTCAACCGCTACCTCGCCCGTCGCGTCGGTGCAAAGGAAGAGGCATAAATGGATATCAGTGGGTGGATCATGATGGTAGTCGTGCTCGGCGGCATTTGGGGAGGATTTGTGTATCTGCTGCGTCAGAGCACGAAGCAGGACTGACATCAAACACGTGAGTACCTTGGCGCGCTGTCGAATCTGAACAGCGCGCGGATGTACTCGCCCACATCTCCCCCAACTTCTAGGAAGAGATTTCGAATCTGCGTTGTATCCAAGGCTCTGTGTCCGCCGTCCGTCGGCAGCTGAAGTCCTTGTCCGGGCACCACAGTTCCGATCTCTAACGGTTCCCAACCGTGTGCGACGGCGTTTGCCACAAAGGCGTCTCGGCACACTGACGGCACGGTGAAGAGCAACTCGAACTCGCCGTGTGGCCCGGCGAGCATCATCCAACGTGGCAGCCCGGCGGCCGTGGCGATCCGCACTGCATCGGGATGAAGGATGTCTTCGACATCTTGGTCCAGCTGCACACCCACGCCGTTCAGCTGCATCAACTCGTCGAGCGTCGGAATCACTCCGTCGCTGGT
>CAYLZR010000014.1:0-22843 GCA_964388145.1 uncultured Gemmatimonadaceae bacterium
TTGGAGAGGTGGCTCGGGCTCGGGCTCGGTGGTGGGGGCGGGGGCCGGCGGCTCGGCCTGGGCCGCCGCGGCCGCGACCTCGGGTGGCGCTACGGCATCGGGAGTTTGTTCCGCGGCCTTCTTTTCCGCTTCGCCGAACAGCGCCGCCGCGCGCTCCTCGAGGCTGGGCTTCGGTTCCGGCGATTCGATCGGGGATGCAGCAATGGCGGGCTCGACCAATTCGCTCGCCCGCTGGGCCTCCTCGGCGGCTTGCTCTTCGGCTTTGGCTTCTATCTCGGCAGCCGTGCGGCGCCGGCGCTTGGGACGCGTCTCGGTCGGCTTCTTCTCCGCCGTTTTCCGCTTGGTTGTTTTGGTGGCACGACGTCGGCGCGTTGTCGTGGCCGGGGCGGCGCGCTTCCTCTTCTCGCGCTCCCAACGGGCGCGTATGAGCGCGACCTGTCCGGTGTCGAGTGCCGACAGGTGGCTGCGGACGTGAATGTCCATCTCGGCGAGCAGCTTCAACAACTGCTCGGTCGGAATGCTGAATTCGGCCGCGAGATCGTGTATTCGCGTCTTCGACACCTAGAACCTCCTACAGCCCGTCTGCTGTGGCTCGATCTCGGATGCCCGCTGCCAACTCGGCGTCGCGAACACCCAGCGCTTGGACCGATCCACGACCGACGGAACGTCCCAAATCATCCGCACTTGGTCCAACAACTAATGGTATTCCTCTCGCCCTAGCGAGGCGAAGCACTTTTTCTTCCGTACGCGGACTGTGATCGCATGCCACCATGACGAGCGCCAACTCGTCGCGCTGAAGTGCGGCTCGCACCCCGCCTGTTCCTACGACCACCGACCCGGCCCGCATGCCCAAACCCAAGAGGCCCAAGGCCCCGCCTCCCATCAGGCCGTCGGCGTCGGTTCCGGCTCCGTATCGGACTCCGTTGCCTCATCCAGCGCCGTCTGGCCCTCAGCGGTCACCTCGGCTTCGGCCGTTGGCTCGCTCTCGGCCACGCCGGCTGCGTCCTCCGCCGGAGATCCCGTCGCCTCCGCCGCTTCGGCCTCCGCGCTGTCGTCCACCGGCACCTCGGCCGCCCCCGCCCCTGCCCCCGCCCCCGCCCCCGCCCCCTCAGGCTCTTTGTTCTCGTCCTCCACGGCGACGTTCTCCTCCGTCACCTCGGACAGAAAGCCCATCAGAATATCAACATGCTCGTCGCTCATGTGATCGATGGCCAGTACGTCTGCGCGTTCGAGATCCAGAATGTCACGTAGTGATTTGAACCCGGCGACTTGCAGAGTCTGGACCAGCTCCGGGGGGAAGCCCTTCAGCTCGCTCAATTGCACATCGGCGACCAGGTCTTCCGTCGGCTCGAGCGGGGCAAACAGCGGTCCCTCTCCACCGCGATCCAGCCATTCCCTGCTCGAGAAGAGATCGATCGTCCACCCGGTGAGTTCCGAAGCCAACCGAACGTTTTGTCCGTGCTTTCCAATTGCAAGTGACAACTGGTCTTCGTCCACCACCGCTTGAATGGCTCCGTTCTCCGAATCGAAGAACACACGCGACACGCGTGCGGGAGCCAGCGCCATACGTGCAAAGCGCTCCGGATCCGGCGACCAAGGCACGATGTCGATCCGTTCCCCGCCCAGTTCGTTCACGACGGCTTGGACGCGGCTGCCTTTCATTCCGACGCACGCGCCAACCGGATCGACCGAGTCGTCATTGCTGGCGACCGCGATCTTGGTTCGCGCTCCGACCTCGCGGGCCGCCGTGCGAATGTCGACGATACCCTGTTGGATCTCCGGGACTTCGAGGTAGAAGAGTGCGCTCACGAACGCAGCATCGGCTCTCGACAGAATGAGGCGCGGTCCCCGCGGTGTTTCTTCGAGCCGCTTGAGCACAGCGCGAATCGTGTCACCCTGATGAAAGTGTTCGCGCCGGTTCTGCTCCCGGTACGGAACGATCGCTTCTGCTTCGCGGAACTGGTTCAGCATGATGACTAGCTTGCCGCGGTCGATCTGTTGGATTTCTCCGGACAACAATTCCCCAACCTGCCCCGAGAACTCTTCGCGAATCCGCGAGCGCTCGCCTTCGCGCACCCGCTGGATGATACGCTGCTTTGCTGCCTGTACCGCCGAACGCCCGAAATCTTCGAACGGCACTTCTTCTTCCAATACCTCGCCGACCTGGAAGTTGGGATCCTCCCAGCGCGCCTCTTCGAGACTGATCTGCGACGCCGGGTCTTCGACTTCTTCCATCACCCGACGCAGCACGATCACGCGGATGATGCCTTTGGTCTCGTCGATCTCAATCTCGGCGTTGACGGTCGGACCATATCGTCGCTGCAGGGCAGCCTGGATGCCATCCCGCAACAGGTCGACGAGTTCGCCCTGGTCGAGCTGCTTGGCATTGGCAAGTTCACGAAGCGCCGCAAGCACTTCGGTGGGTGTTGCCATGTACGCTCCTTCAGTCTTTGTCTATTTCCAGTCGAATACCAGCGTTGCGTCTCGGGCATCACGTAACGGAACGGTGATGTCCGCATCTGTTCCAGCCACTCGCAACATCAGCGTTGATCCGTCGTCACTCGTGTCCACGATCGTTGCACGAACCCGGCCACGGCCGGCGAGCTTCACCTTTACGTCGCACCCGCGAAAACGGGACCAATGTTCCGGCCAGCGCACCGGTCGCTCTATACCGGGCGACGACACCTCGAGAACATATCGCTCGCCGAAGGCCCCCTCGGCGTCAAACCACTCCTCGAGAGTGCGACTGACCAACTTGCAATCTTGGTGCGTGATCCCATGACCTGGCGTCGCATCCGGTCGGTCGACGCGCACCTGCAGCAGGGGTCGTCTCTCAGAGCCCCGACGTCGCAGATCAACGAGTTCGTATCCCATTTCCGCGATCCGGCGGCGCACTTCCGCTGTCAGGTTCTCGAGGTTGTCGCCCATCGTCGATAAAAAAAAGCGCGGGCCACCGGCGCCCGCTCCACACGACAAAATCTACGGTGGGGGGGTGGTTAAGTCAAAGGCCGCCCGAGATATGCGACCATCCGACCCGCCGCGGCGGGATCGCGCCGGTGGGACCAAAAGTGTTTGGAATCGCGATACGTGCACCACGGGCTCCGCGTGATCGCCTCGACCCCTGCGGCCCGCGCTCGTGCGGCGGCTAGGCCGCGGAGGTCGGCCCCCGCCGCCCCCGCCGCCCCCGCCTCCCCCGCCTCCCCGACCCCTGCCTGCAGCCCCAGGCGCTCCAGGACCTCAGGCCCGACCTCGTAATGGTCCGGTCCGATCGCGACGCCGCAGTGCATCACGAACTCGGCCGGAGGCGCTCCCACCACCTCGCTCAGACGATCGATTCCTCTTTCGAGAATCCCGGACGCAATACCGCGCCACCCGGCGTGAAGCAACGCGATCGACCCCGTGGGCGGGTGTGCGAGATACACGGGAACGCAGTCCGCCACCGTCACGGCCAACAGGATGCCCGCCAACCCGGTGACGTGGCCGTCGTACCCATGCAGAACCAGCCATCCCTCGAAGCTCGATTCGTGTTCCCGCACCTCGGCTCCGTGAGGCTGCAGGCTAACGACGACTCCTGGGAATTCCCCCTGCACGGCCTTGGTCAACGCGGACCACCGCGCGGTCACCGAATTGGAGGGGTCGGAGGTCGTGAGGCCGAGATTGAAGCCGCCCACCGGGCCGCTTCTAGTGGTGATGCCGGCAATCAAGCCGTGCATCGCGTGCCACCGATCGAGTTCGGCGCACCCGATGCCCTCACCGAGCACGGTGAAGGTCTCCCGCTCCTCGGGCACGATCACTCGGTCGGGTCGATCCTTTCGATGTGGGCGCCCAACGACCGCAGCCGCTCGTCGATCCGCTCGTAACCTCGGTCGATCTGTGAGATGTTGTAGATCTGGCTCTCGCCGTCGGCCGCGAGGGCGGCAATGAGCATCGCCATGCCGGCTCGTATGTCGGGACTCCGAACCTCGGCCCCTTTCAAGGGTGCCGGCCCGGCGACAACAGCCCGATGGGGATCGCACAATACGATCTTGGCGCCGAGCCCGATCAGCATGTCCACCCAATAGAGTCGTGACTCGAACATCTTTTCGAAGGCCAATACCAGTCCTTCACATTGGGTGGCGACCACGATGGCGATCGACATGAGATCGGCGGGAAAGGCCGGCCACGGTCCGTCCTCGATCTTGGGGATGTGTCCTCCCAGGTCCGGCCGAATCCGCCGTTCCTGATTGGCGGCGATCGTGACTCGATCGCCGTCGAGTACGGGGTGCACGCCGAGCCGATCGAACACCATCAGAATGGCGCGCAACTCGTCGGGCCGGACGCCTTCGATGGTGATTTCACCACCGGTCACCGCCGCTAGTCCGATGAAGCTGCCGATTTCGATATGGTCCGGGCCCACTTCGAGTGTGGAACCTCGAAGGGATTGCTTGCCGTGAATCGTGAGCGTGTTCGAACCGATCCCTTCGATTTCTGCCCCCATGCTCACGAGGCCGCGCGCGAGATCTTGTACGTGGGGTTCCGAGGCGGCGTTTTGCAGCGTTGATGTACCCTTCGCCAAAACCGCGGCCATGAGTGCGTTCTCGGTCGCCGTGACGCTGGGTTCATCCAGAAAGATGTTGGCGCCGATCAGTTGTTTTGCCTCGAGCGTGTAGTCGGCTCCGACCGTCACTTCGGCGCCCAGGGTTTCCAGCGCCAAGAAATGAGTGTCGACCCGGCGCCGGCCGATGACGTCTCCTCCCGGCGGCGGCAGGACGACTCGCCCGAACCTGGCGAGCAGTGGCCCCGCGAGCAGGATCGATGCGCGAATGCGCGCCGCCAGTTCCGCGCTCAATGAAGCAGGTCGGATGCCCGAGGGGTCGATCCGCAGGGTGTTGTCACCGGTCCATTGCGTCGAGACGCCCAACTCCTCGATGAGTTGCAACAGCGCTTCGACGTCGGCGATGCGTGGGACGTTGACGATGTCGCAGGGGCTGTCGGCGAGCAACGTCGCGGCGATCATCGGGAGGGCCGCGTTTTTGTTCCCCGCCGGGCGAATAGTACCGTGTAGCGGTGTACCGCCGACGACGCGAAAGTATTGGTTCATGATGTGGCGAACCATACGACGCAATGCGCGCGGAGACAAGCGTCATGGAATGACGTGGAAATAGGCTGATGACGGAGCCCGCGCTTGTCTGTCTGCATCCCTGGCGCGAGATTGAGGCGAATGGAATTACTGGTCTGTGTGGTGAATCGAGAAGAAAAGCTCGAGGAAGTCCTGTCGGGGTTTCTCGAACTTGGCGTCACGGGTGCGACGGTGATCCACAGTGAAGGCATGGGCCGGGTGCTCTCGCAGGAGGTGCCGGTCGTTGCCGGATTGCAGACACTGATGTCGCTGTCCCGGCCGCAAAACACGACCATTCTATCGGTGATCGAGTCACCCGAGGTAATGGACAGCGCCATCAAGATGGTTCAGGATGTGTGCGGGGATTTCGACGGGCACTCCACCGGCATCATCTTTACGGTCCCGTTGAGCAGCGTGGTTGGACTCGCGCCCAAGTTGGGTCCGGAGGAGGCATGAGCCGGCTTGGTGATGCAGGCTCCAGCCTTATTCGCCGGAAGGCGCGAGATTCCGAAACGTTGATCGCCGATCTCCCTTCATACGAGACCGATCCATCCTACCCGGACCTGGTCTGGAATCGGAGCGAAGATTGATGGGTTGGGCAGAAGTCGTTACCGCGATTGCCGCGGCGATCATTGCCGTGATCGCATTGGGTCTCGTCGTATACGCCGTTCCGCTCTTGCGCCAAGCGTCGCGGACGAGCGCGGCCCTGGAGCGATTTCTCGAACGAGACTCGAGGCCGCTGCTCGAAAACGCGCGGTCGGTGGTTTCGGAAGCCAGCCAGATCGCGTCAAAGCTTCGCTTAGAGATCGATGGTGTCATCGAGACATCACAAGACATCCGCGGCCGGGTAAAGAACGCCGTCGATGCGACGGAAGACAGGCTGCTCGATCTCGAAGCGTTGCTGGATGTTCTTCAAGAGGAGATGGAAGATACAGTTCTCGACGTGGCCGCAGCGGTGCGAACCACACGGCGCGGATCGGCGGTTTTTCGCACGATGAAGCGGGTCTTCCTCGGGTCTGGGAAGAAGCGCAAGCGGAAGCGCTGATCAGTGAAACGACGGTGGCTCATCGCTTTTGCGGGAGCGTTGGTGATGATCGCCGTATTCCCGGCCGATGTGTACGCCTGGACCCCGGCGACGCACATCTTTCTCGGCGAAGCCGTCCTTGCAAACCTCGAACAACTTCCCGACGCGGTGGCGGCGCTCTTGCGGACGTTCCCGTACGATTTCCTTTACGGTAACATCGCGGCTGATACATCGATGGCGAAGAAGTATGCTCCGGTCGGTCGACATTGCCACTCATGGCACGTCGGCCAGGAGATATACGATCAGGCAGAGACCGACCCGCTGAGAGCGTTTGGGTGGGGATACCTCGCCCACCTGGCCGCCGACACCGTCGCGCACAACTACTTCGTGCCGCGTCAACTCGTGGTAACCTCGCGGACGATTGCGTTGGGACACTCGTATTGGGAAAGCCGCTTCGAAACACAACTCGGCCCGCAGTACGCGACCACCGCCATGGACGTGATACGGCTGGGGCACGGTGCGGCGGACGGCCATTTGGATCAGATCTTGGCGCCAACGGTGTTTTCGGTGCGCACGAGCCGTCGGTTGTTTCGAGGCATGGTGGGCGTGACCGAAACGCAAAGTTGGCAACGGGTCGTTCGCCTGGCAGACGAGAAAAGCCGGTGGAACATTGCCGATGCCGACATGGAGCGTTACATGGGCGCGGCGTTCCAGTACGTCATGGAATTGCTCGGTGTGGAACGAGATCCGGCTCCGCGTCGCTTGGATCCCGCCGGTGAAAGTTCGCTGCGTCTCGCCAAGAAGATGCGCTTGGACGTCGTCAAAGGCATTCTCTCCCCTCCCGTTGCCGAACTCGAGCAAATGGCAGATGAGCACTTTGCGGTGCCCGCGGTGCCCGTCCCGTATTGGACGTCTTCGGATGCCCACCGTCCGTGGAAATCCAACAGCACTCGTCGAGTGACGGACGAGGAGCACCCTGGGTCTAAGAGCTAGCGGACTGTAGCTTGTCGAGCAGTTTGGCCCGAACTCTATCCGGATCCGCCTTGCCGCCCGATTGTTGCATTACCTGCCCCATGAAAAACCCCAAGAGTCTTGTCTCGCCGTCACGGTACCTCCCGATCTCGGACGGCCGAGTGTCGAGTACGGCGTTGACCCAAGCGGATATCTGATCGTCGTCTTGTACCTGTAAGACCCCCAAACGCTCGGCCACCGCTCTCGGCTCTTCGGCCGAGGCGGCCAGCTCACCGTACACACGCTTGGCGGCTTGCGTCGATAAGTCTCCCGCTTTGACCATGGCGATCAATGCGGCCAAACGAGACGGGTTCACTTGAAACGATTGTTCGCTCTCTTTCGCTTCCTGTAACACCGCCCCCATCACCCATTTGGCCGTTGCCACAGGCGGTGCGCCCGCCGCGACGACGGCCTCGAAATAATCTGCAACGTGGCGAGTTGCCGATAACACGTTCGCGTCGTACGGACGAACGCCGTACTGGTCCTGAAAGCGGATCCGCTTTGCGTCGGGTAATTCGGGGAGCGCGCTGCGTTCCTCGGCGAGCCAGTCGTCGTCCAGCGTCAACGGGGGAAGGTCCGGCTCCGCAAAATAGCGGTAGTCGTGGCTTTCTTCTTTTGTCCGCATGACTCGTAACACGCCGCTCGCCGCTGAGAACGTGGTGAGCTCGATGGGTTGCTTTGTTTGAGCGAACTCGATCTGACGTTCACGAAGCTGTTCTAGCGCACGCTCGGCAGCGGCAAACGAATTCATGTTCTTGACTTCTTGCTTCACGCCCAGCGTTGAGCTGTTGGCCGGGCGGATAGAAAGATTGGCATCGACGCGCAGGTGTCCCTCTTCCATGTTGCAATCGGAGATTTCGAGGTACTGCAGTGTTTGTTTCAAGGCCACAAGAAACGCTCGTGCTTCGGCGGGAGAACAGAGGACTGGTTCTGTCACGATTTCCACCAACGGCACTCCGGCGCGATTGAAGTCCACCGCGGTTTTTTCCGGTATACGATCGTGCAGGGATTTCCCTGCGTCTTCTTCGAGGTGCAATCGTGTGATGTCGATGGGGATGTCGCCTCGGTCGGGCGACGCGATGCGCAATCGTCCCGCGGTGGCGAGCGGTTTGTCGAATTGCGAAATTTGGTATCCCTTCGGGAGGTCCGGATAAAAATAGTTCTTACGTGCGAAGACGCTGGTCGGATGGATGGTGAAATCGAGGGCCAGCGCCGCGCGTGTCGCCAGCCTCACCGCTTCCCGATTCGCGACGGGCAACGCGCCGGGAAGACCGAGGCACGTTGGGCACACATTCGTGTTGGGTCGGTTCCCGAATGCCGACGAGCAGCCGCAAAACATTTTCGACCGCGTCGACAGCTGCACGTGGACTTCGAGTCCGATGACCGTTTCCCACGTCATCGAGCCTCTTGTTCCCCGTCGATATGGCCTTCGAGAACGTGCGCAACGTCCAACATGCGGGCCTCTTCAAACGCTGGAGCGAGGAGCTGTCCACCGATCGGCAGTCCCTCGGATCGCCCGATGGGAAGGGACATCGCCGGTATGCCGGCGAGATTGGCTGAGCCAACAAAGACATCCGCACGGTACATGGCCACTGGATCGTGAAGACGCTCTCCGGCCTTGAATGCTGTCGTGGGTGTCGTTGGTGTAAATAACAAATCGACGCCGCTCGAGAACACCTCTTCGAAATCCTGCGCAATACGAGCGCGTGCTAGCTGTGCTTTGGTGTAGTACGCGTCGTAATATCCCGCCGACAGTACATACGTACCTACGATAATGCGGCGGCGGACTTCGGCGCCGAATCCTTTGCCGCGCGTCGCACGATAAAGCGTGTTCAAGTCGGGCCCCCGCCCCGCTACACGCAGGCCATACCGGACTCCGTCGTACCGTGCCAGATTGGCGCTGGCTTCGGCAGGTGCAATGACGTAGTAACACGAGCCGGCGAGTTGCGTGTGCGGGAGTGAAACGGTTCGAGTCGTTGCGCCGGCGCTCTCGAGCGCAGCGATAGTGCGCGTGCACGCTGCGGCGATCGCCGGATCCAGATCTTCCGGATAGAATTCCGACGGTAGTCCGATAACCAAACCAGCGAGATCTCGACGCTCGAGCGGCGCCTCGAGCGGGTCGAGATCGGCGCAAGTCGCGTCGTTGGCGTCCCGCCCCGATATCGATTCGAGTAGCGACGCGGCGACCGAGACATTGGTACCGAATACACCGATTTGATCGAGTGAACTGCCAAACGCCACCAGCCCGTGTCTGCTCACCCGGCCGTAACTCGGTTTGATGCCGACGACGCCGCAAAATGCCGCGGGCTGCCGAACCGAACCGCCGGTTTCCGAGCCGAGCGCGGCTTCCACCGCCCCCGACGCGACTAACGCCGCTGAGCCGCCCGACGACCCACCGGGAACACGATCAGGGTCCAGTGGGTGCAACACGCGTCCGAATGCGGAGTGTTCCGTCGACGATCCCATCCCGAACTCGTCGAGGTTGGTCTTGCAGGCTACGATTCCACCGGCTGTCTTGAGACGCGCGACGGCGGTGGCTTCAAATGGAGACCGATAATCTTCGAGTATTCGGGATGCGCACGTCGTGGAATACTCCAGCGTGCAAATGTTGTCTTTGATGCCGACGGCCAAGCCGTTGAGGGTGGTCGGTGCCGTCCGCGATGCAATTTCTTTTGCCTGCAGCTTCACGACGTCGCGGTCGAACGAAATGGTGGCGTTGAGCCCCCGACTCCGGGCCGCTTCGATTCCGGCCAATGAGTCTTCGATGGATGAGACCGCTTTGGTCATTCGTCGTCGCCCAAGCCCGCCACTTTGGGCACAATGAAGAAACCTTCCTCGAATTCCGGTGCCAGCTCGCCAACCGGCAGGGTGAGTTCGATCGGATCTACGACATCGTCACGTAGGACCAGATGCGTTGGCCCCGCCCGGTGGGCCGCCGTCGCGTCATCGAGTGGCACCTTCTCGAGCTGCGCGACATAGTCTAGAATGTCGCCGATCTGTTTTGTCAGCTCCGCCATCGTCCCGTCGTCGACCGCCAGCGCCGCCAAACGGGCAATGTGCTCGATTTCGTCGCGCGACACCCTCACGCTGGGTCCCAATCGCGTTCGAGGCCCGCGTATGCGATCAGCAGTTGCTTTGTCGCATGCTCCTCATCATCGAACGAAATCACCGCCTTGAGATCTCGTCCCGAACCGGACAGGCCGAGGATAGTGCCCGATCCAAAGGTCCGATGCTTCACCCGCTCGCCCTTGATGTATCGCGGTGTGTCTTGAGACTCCATTTCCGGCGTTGTCTCGAAGCTGCCCAACGGCGACGAGACCACCTTGGGCTTCGCCGGTTTCCGAAACCAGTCTGCCCCGAACACGCCGCTGCTCCGCCGCTCCTCGACAACTTCGGGAGGTATCGCTGCGATGAAGCGAGACGGCATACCGGGTAGCAGCTGGCCGCCGCGGCGACGGGCCCGAGCCCACGATAGGTAGGCCCGGTCGCGCGCGCGCGTGATGGCAACGTACAAGAGGCGTCGTTCCTCTTCGACCCCGCCCGGCGTCTCGAGAGACCGGCTCAGCGGAAAGAGGCCATCTTCCAATCCGGCGACCGCAACGATGGGCCACTCTAAGCCCTTGGCCGTGTGTACGGTCATCAACTGCACCCCTTCGGGGTCGCCGATCACCGATTCGTCGGAAGTGGTGAGCGCCGCCGTTGCCAAAAACGTTTCGAGGGGGGTGCCCTGCTCGTCCGGCTCGATTTCCTCCGACCATTCTGCCGCGCTGGCCAATAACTCCCGCACGTGCTCCATGCGCTCGATGCCTTCGACGCCCTCTTCACTGAGATAAGACTCGTAGTCGATGGTCTCGATGACGCGTTCGAGTATAGCGGCTGGAGATGCCGTCTCCACGTTCGTGCCGAGGTTCGAGAGGAGTTTGGCAAACGCGATGAAACCGTTCTTTGCGGGCGGTCGCAGATCGGTGATCCTATCTGCGCTCTCCGCCGTATCCAACAGTGGTCGCTGCCATTGGGACGCCGCGGCCTGCAGGTTGCGAAGGCTGGTAGTGCCCAATCCTCGCTTGGGCACCTGCACCGCTCGCAGAAAAGCTTCATCGTCCGCCGGATTGGCCAGCAATCGAAGGTAGGCCACGAGATCGCGCACTTCGCGCCGCGCAAAGAAACTGACCGACCCCACAACACGGTGCGGGATGGCAGCCCGTCGGAACGCTTCCTCAAACGCACGCGATTGCGCGTTCGTACGGTAAAGCACGGCCATGTCGGCAAACAAGTAATGCTCAGTGGCAGATCGTTCGCGAAACTCTCGAGCGATCCACTCCGCCTCGTCGCGCTCGTCGGCCGTCGTGACCACATGTACCGGCTCACCGCCGGGCCTCGAAGTAAACAGCGTCTTTCCGAGCCGCTCCACATTTTCCGCAATCACGCCGTTTGCGGCATCCAGCACCATCTGGGTCGAGCGATAGTTCTCTTCGAGTCGAAAAATCGTCGCGCCGGGGAAATCCCGTTCGAAGTCCAACATGTTATGCAGGTCGGCGCCACGCCAACTGTATATCGATTGATCGTCGTCGCCGACGGCGCACAGGTCGCGATGCACTTCGCTGAGCTGTCGAACCAAGAGATACTGGGCGCGGTTCGTATCCTGAAACTCATCGACGAGCACCGAGCGAAAGCGTTGCTGATAGAACGCCAGCCGCTCGGGGTGTTCACGGAACAGGGTGAGCGGGTGGAGCAGCAAGTCGTCGAAGTCCATCGCGTTCTGCGCCGCCAGCGCCTGGTTGTACACCATGAAGATTTCTGCAGCGACTCGCTCGACAGAGTCTTGTGCCTCGCCGGCAAGTTCTTCCGGAGGCTTCATGTGGTTCTTGGCGTTGGAAATAATGGCGCTCACCAAGCGTGGGGGAAACGCCTTGGGCGCGTACCCCGCACGCTCCAGGAGTCGCTTGACGAGGGACCGCTGGTCGGCATCGTCGTAGATAGTGAAGCGGTTGGTAAAACCGAGCAATGCGGCTTCGCGCCGCAGAATGCGTGCCGATAGCGAGTGGAAAGTGCCGATCCAGAGACCGGCGGGGTCGCGTCCCAGCAACTCCCCAACACGGCGGCGCATCTCGGACGCGGCGCGGTTGGTGAAAGTGACGGCGAAGATTTGATGGGACGGTATCCCGGCTTCCCGGACGAGGTGTGCGATACGCGCTGTCAGCACCCGTGTCTTGCCCGAGCCGGCTCCTGCCAGCACGAGCATCGGCCCGCCGCGGTGTTGGACCACGGTGGTTTGGGCTTCGTTGAGTGGAGGCTTCACCCGACCAAGGCGGGCAGCTCGGCGACGAACCGTGCCCCCTGTTCGACCGATTCGAACCGCAGGTGTCCGCCGTGAACGTCTTCAATGATGCGGCTCGCCAGTGCCAAGCCGATGCCCCAGCCTCCGGACTTGGTTGTCACTCCCGGCTCGAAGAGCGTGTCGCGAACGTCGATACCGATGCCCGGACCGTCGTCTTCGACGATCAATGTCACCATCTTCCCTTCCCTGCGGACCACGGCATTGATATGACCTCCGCGACCGCTCAACGCGTCGATCGAGTTTCTGATCAGCGCTTCAACGGCCCACTCGAGCAAGACGGGGTCGCCCGACACCATCGGTCCCGCCGAGGGCGCGTCAACCGTGAGGGCGATCTTGTTCGCGTGCCGCGGGAGCCGCGGCTGGAAATAGGTTGCGACCCGAGCGGTCAGCGATCCGATCCCCACCCGCTCCTGGCGGGCCGGTCGGCCGATGCGTTCGAACCGCGATGCGACGCGTTCGAGCCGGTCGAGATCGGCTCGCAGGTGCTTGGCGATCTTCTTGGTGTCGGGTTCCGCATCACGCAAGCGTTCGATCCACGCCGCAACGCTCATCAATGGCGTGCCGAGTTGGTGAGCGGATTCGCGCGCCATCGCCACCCACAGCCGGTCGCGATGGCGGTGAGTGGCGCTGCGGTACCCCCACACGCCGGCCGTGACCGCGATGGCGAGCACCGCCAGTTGCAGAACCGCCAACAAGGTGAGCCGTTGTCCGGCCGCGGTGGAGCCGAAATAAATACGGCTCGAATCCGGAGTCCGTAGGGGTGGATTGGACAGGGCGAGATCGCGTGCGACGGCCAAGATGCGCGGATCGTCCGGGTCGCCGGTTGCTATTGCACACGGATCCGGTTCGATCGGCAGGTTCGCGCACACCGTGACGTTGCCGGACGGACCCGTCAGGATGAGCGGCAGGCCGGTAGCCGTGATCTGACGGACAATCGCGACGAGCTGGTCGGTCTGCAGCTCCGGCGTCGTGTCTAGCAGCGCGGCCACGATGCTGCCGAAGATGCGCGTTTGATTGCGGGCCTCGGATCGCAAGTGGCTCACGATCCCCAGTGCCTGCCATAGCGACACCCCCCCGACGAGAAACGCAAGGACGATGGCAATGGCCGGCGCGGCGCGGCGAAAACGTTTTGTGAGACTACGCACCATTGGGTGTCAGGCGATCCACTCCCATGTATGGGACCAGGTGTTCCGGGATCTGGATATTTCCGTTCTCGAGTTGGTTGTTCTCCAACAACGCGATGATCGTGCGTGGAAGAGCCAGGGCGGACGCGTTCAGCGTATGCACGAATTCTGGCTTGGCGTTGGGCGTCGGGCGGTACCGAATATTTGCGCGTCGTGCCTGAAAATCCGTGAACACGCTGGCGCTCGAAACCTCCAACCAGGTGTCGAGACCGGGCGCCCACACCTCGAGGTCGTACGTCTTGGCGCTGGCGAAGCCCATGTCTCCGGTCGCCAATACAATCACGCGATATGGCAGATTCAGTCGTTGCAACACCGTTTCGGCGTGGCCAAGCAGCAGCTCGTGTTGGTCGGTGGACGTGTCGGGCGTACAGTATCGCACCAGTTCGACCTTGTCGAATTGGTGAATGCGAATGATCCCGCGCGTGTCCTTGCCGTGTGCCCCTGCCTCCCTCCGAAAACATGGCGAGTAGGCCGCGTATCCGAACGGTAATTCGTCACCCGAGAGAATCTCGTCGCGGTGGAAGTTTGTGACCGGCACTTCCGCGGTCGGTACGAGATACAGCCCGTCGGTGGTTACGTACATGTTGTTCTCGAGATCCGGAAGCTGTCCGGTGCCCAAGGCGCTGGTCTCATTGACCAATGCCGGAGGCCACACTTCCCGATAACCGTGTTCGGTGGTGTGTATGTCCAGCATGAAGTTGATCAGACTCCGGATCAACTTCGAGCCGTGCCCGGTATACACCGGGAAGCCACTACCGGCAACCTTAGCGCCGCGTGCAAGATCCAGCACGCCCAGTTGCTCTCCCAGCTCCCAATGCGGTTTGGGATCGAACGAGAAGCTCGGCCGGTCTCCCCATGTCCGGAGCTCCTGATTGGCGGTCACGTCGCCTTCCGGAACGTCTTGGAGTGGAACGTTGGGGATCTGGAGCATCTTTTGTTTGAGGTCCGCCTCGGTTTCGCGCAGCTCCTGATCTTCCTGCTTGATCTCACCGCTCAGTTTCTTGAGCGGTGTGAGGAGTTCGGCCGCGTCCTTTCCCGCTTTCTTGCGGCGTGCGACCTCTTCGGAGGCTTGGTTACGGTCGGTTTTCAACGCCTCGACTTTTTGTACCAAGGCGCGGCGTTGGGCGTCGAGGGCCAGAATGGTGTCGAGTTGGGAGATGAGGTCGCGGTCCCGCCGCGCCGCCGCCGCTTTGAACTCATTCGGCGAGTCACGGAGTCGCTTGATGTTGATCACGTGGGGCTACCGGGTTGGTATACCCATTTCCAGGCTGCGATATCCGCAGTTGACGTTGACGAGGTTCTCCAACGTGATCTGCCGAGTTTGGAGATCCAGAGAAAGGACCTCAAACTTTCCATAGCGAGGTAGCTGCCCCACATAAAACACGCACCCGATGCTAGTGGGTTGGGAACGCACGATGAACACCGACCCAACCTCGACGGTGATGGCGACCTCGCGCTCGTAGTCGTCGAGAGGCGCAATCATGATGTCGTCAAACGCCCGGTCGGACATTTGGATGGCCGACTGCGCGGAGAGGCCCAGGACCCCTGTCGTGAGTATCAGCGCCCGGCTCTGCTCGTCGATGTCGAACGCGATGTCGAAGTCCTCGTTTTGACGGTCGGTGCGCACCGCTAGTCCGAGCACCAGGTTGAAGCCGCTCGGGGCATCGATCGGCGTCCCCTGCAATGCGTTCAGGGTTACCGTATCGACGAAATTGGGAAAGCCAGCGGGCGGCAGCGCCAGGCTGTTGTCACATCCCGACGAGAACAACACCGTGCCGAACACCAACGGACCGAACATAAAGCGAGCAAAGAACATAAGAGTACGCACCTGAGTGGAAGAAGATTAGTGGGGTCTCGAAAAGGGGTCAACCCGAAGCGCTTGCTTGACTTCGAGTCAGGCCGTCTCTAGCTTGGCGCCGATGGCGACCATACGGGATGTGGTTCGAACACTCGGGGAACACGATGGTGTCGAGACCGTGGTGGTGCTCGGGCGCGACGGGTTGACGATCGATTCGTTTACCAAGAACGGATCTGACGCCGATGGCGTTGCCGCACTGGTCCCGTCGCTGATCGACGCCTGCGCGAAGTTGGGCGTGGCGGGAACCCGCGGGGATTTCAATGCCGGAGTAATGGAATACGGCGACGGGTTCGTCGTCGTGAGCATCGTGACCCCCGATGCGTTGATCGCCATCGTCGTTCGGCCGGACACCAACGTGGGCGGGTTGTTGTACGAGCTCCGCCAGCACCGCGCCGCCATCGCCGACCTTCTCTGAGCCCGCATGCGAGGTCTATCCCTCCTCGGCGCCTCACCTACAGCGTATCCCCGTCAAGACCGGTGTCACGGGCGCCATGTCGCGATCCCTAGCGCCGCGGTGACCCGTTGAGTCGCTGGGCGGCAGTGCTGGCGGGTGGCTCGGGAACCCGGTTCTGGCCGCTGTCGACGCCGGACGTTCCGAAGCAGATGTTGGCGTTGGCTGGAGGAGAATCCTTGTTGCTTCAAGCGGTGCGGCGCCTGGAGGGTCTCATCGAGCCCTCGCGCATTCTCGTGGTCACCGCCGATCGCCTCCGCGCCCAGACGACGGCCCTGCTACCGGAGATCCCCTCGGAGAACATTCTGGGCGAACCCCAGGCCGCGTCCACCGCCCCGGCCCTGACGTGGGCGACGCTCCACGCCGCTCGGGCCGATTCGGAGGCGTCGATATTGTCGCTCCATGCGGACTGGTTTGTGGGCGATGACGGTGCGTTTCGAGATACCGCCTCACGCGCGCTGGATGCAGCCGAACGCCATGACGTGCTGGTGACGGTCGGGATTGTCCCCAGCCGACCAGAGGTGGGGTATGGCTACGTCGAACCAGGGGAACCGCTCGACGACACCGCGCGGCGAGTGGCCCGGTTTACCGAGAAGCCGGATCTCGAGAACGCCAAGCGGTTGGTAGAATCCGGAGCGCTCTGGAACAGCGGTCTGTTTGCGTGGACAGCTTCGAGATTCGTGAAAGAGACTCGTAGCGTCGCACCTGAGATCGCCGGTTCACTGAGCGCGTTGGAGGATGGGGCGGTTGCCGATTTCTTTGCGCGCGTGACACCCATTGCCGTGGATTATTCTCACTTCGAACGTAGCGAACGCGTCGCTGTCGTGTCGGGGGAGTTTCCGTGGGACGACGTTGGCACGTGGAGTGCCCTCTCACGTGTGCGGCCACAGGACAAGGCCGGGAATGTGCTCGTGGGAGATGCCGTGCAACGCAACGCTTCCGATTGCATCGTGTGGGCCGAAGACGGTAGCGTCGTCGTTGACGGAGTCAAAAATCTCGTGGTCGTACAGGCCAACGGGATAACACTGGTCACGACGCCTGAAAGGTCAGCGCATTTGAAAGAGCTACTGTCGTCCCTGCCCGACAGGTACCGGTTTCCATCATGAGCGATCTTTACATGATTGATCCCGAGCCGTCGCCACGCTGGGCGCCCTTTTGTGATTCGCGTCCGATCAGCGAGTTGCGGGCGGGTGCGTGGTTGATTCGGGAGCGGTGGGAAGCCATCGCCGGTGGAGAAACCCTTGGTATTCGCGCGCAGCCATCCCTCCATGGCTTTGTGGAGGATACGGTGCCACCCGTTGGCTCGGTGGATTCCATTCCCGGGCCCGCGATGGTGGGCCGCTCTCATTTTGCACCCACCGGTATCACACCGACCCTTCCGAACGCTCCGGCCAGATTCATCAACGACGACACAACCGTTGGGTGGTGGGTCCCCGCCGGGTCGACGTGGGAGGGCGAGCATGAGGATTGGGACACGGTAGAGATCGATGGATTCTTGCTACACGGTGGGTACGATGTCGTTACGGCGCTCGAGTATTTTTTGGTCGCCGACGTCGCCGACTTCATCAACGAGGGTGGCGATCCCCTTCCCGACGAATGTGTGGTGATCGGTGACCCCGTCGACGTGATCTTGGCCGGCGCCCGTGTCGAGCCGGGTGTGGTTTTCGATGTGCGTAACGGGGCCGTCGTACTCGAGCAACACGTGTACGTGCAATCGGGGACACGATTTGTCGGGCCGGTGTATGTCGGCGCCGGAACGGAAGTGTTGGGCGGGCTGATCCAGGCTTCCGTTTTCGGACCCCGGTGCAAGGTGCGTGGCGAGATCGCGGAATCGGTCTTTCTCGGATACAGCAACAAGGTGCACGACGGATTCATCGGGCATTCGGCCGTTGGACGGTGGGTCAACATCGGCGCTGACACGGTTACGTCCGATCTCAAGAACACTTATGGAGACATTCGGCTGCAACTGCGCGACGAAGTCATCGAAACCCACCGGCAGAAGCTCGGCAGTCTCATTGGTGATCACGCCAAGACCGCGATTGGCACGTTGTTCGACACCGGGACGATCGTCGGTACGGGTGCCAATGTGTTCGGTGTGACGCGTCCACCCAAGTACATACCGCCGTTTGCGTGGGGAACGGACGGTGAGGTCATGAGAGCCGAAGGATTCCTCACGGTGGCGTCCCGCGTCATGCAGCGGAGAGACGTCGAATTGACAGATGAGGTGCGGCTGATGCTCGAGAAGATCTATCAGGGCGCAACACAATCGTGAAACTAGCGGTGTTGGGCTCGGGAAGCAGAGGTAACGCGTTCGTCGTAACGGCCAACGGCTGCTCTCTGCTGCTCGACGCGGGCTTTGGCGCGCGCACCATAGTACAACGAGCGAAGAAGGCCGGCGTCGACCTACGGGCGCTTGTCGGCATCGTGCTCACGCATGAACACGGCGACCACGCGCGTGGGGCCGCGCCGATCGCCCGAAAACTCGGCTGTCCGATCTACGCCTCAGCAGGAACGCTGAGCGCGCTGGGCGATCGACTCGACGGCGCAACCCGCAAGCGAATCACCCCGCACGAGCCCCTCACTGTCGGCCCCTTTACCGTGACTGGATGTCGTACCAGTCACGACGCCGCGGAGCCGATGGCATTCGTGGTTGGGGCCAATGGTGCAAAACTCGGGTTGGCGTACGACCTCGGGAGACCGACGGCGGCGGTGCGGTATCTGCTGCGCGGTGTCACCACGCTGTTGCTCGAGGCGAATCACGACGAAATCCTACTGCGAACCGGCCCCTATCCGCCGTCGGTACGCGACCGCATTGCGGGCATGGGTGGGCACCTGTCCAATCGTGCCGCTGGGGAGTTGCTCGCCGAGTTGTGCCACCGGCACATGCGCTCGGTGGTGCTGGTGCACGTGAGTGAGCGTTGCAACCGACGAGACATTGCGCGGTCTGAAGTGGCGCAGGTGCTGTCCGCAAGAGGCTACCGTGGTGATTTGTTGGTCGCCCACCAAGACGAACCACTCGAGCCTATTTGGGTGGCTCGGGAGCCTGGTCAGTTGGAGCTGGGGATTGCTGGGTAGCGGGTGAGGTCTCGTCCCCGTTGAGAGTGGCGGGTCGAGGTTCCCAGTGGTCCATCATCGCCGTAAACGCGTGGGCCATCTCGCCGTCGAATTCAGTCCCCGATCGTTCCTCGACGTAAGCCACCACCTTCTTGGCTGGCCAAGAATCGCGGTAGGGTCGCTTCGTGCGCAACGCGTCGTACACATCGCAGACATGTACGAGCTTGCTGGCAAAATGGCAATCACGAGGATACCGTAACGACGGATACCCGCCACCGTTGATCATGATGTGGTGCTCGTATGCGACCGCGGCTGCGAGGTCTAGCTGCTGATCGGAAGTGAGAATCGTGCGGGCTCCGTCCATCGGATGCGCTTTCATGATCTCCCGCTCTCGTTCGTCGAACTTCCCGGGTTTGTTTAGAATCTCCTTTGGAATGTTCACCTTCCCCAAGTCGTGCAGCAGACCGGCCACGCCGACCGCGCGGACGTCTTGGGCGCCGTACCCTAGCCACTCGGCGAGTCCCATGCTCAGGACGCTGACGTTCAAGGAATGTGTTGTCGTGTACTCGTCGAATTTGCGGAGCTGCAATAGTGGAAGCATCATCTGCCGGTCGCCATGCATGGCGACCGCGAGCGATCGGACCACGGCCTCGGCCTCCATCAGCGGAAGGTCCGCGCCGTCCCGCACCTCGCTGTGGAGCCAACCGACGGCCTCCGATTCGTCCTGAAGGCTGAACGCAATCGTGGCGGTCGTAACCTCTCCTTCTTCCGCCGCGACTTCGTCGCCAACCCCCACTGCCCCGAAGCGGATGCCCGACTCCCTTTCCTGCCGGGCCTCCGACGAATCTGTCGGACGGAGCGTGAGGCGTCCGACGATGTTCTCTAGGAGTGCGTCGAGTTCTCCGAGCGATATCGGGATACTCGAGTTGAACTCCAGCCGCTGCATACCGATTCCGGCCAAGCGACTACTCCATTCCCAATCGCGCATCTCACGGAGGGGTTGCTTCCCCAACACCACCTCGTCCCCCAAGAACGAAAATGTTGGCCGCTTGTTTACGGCAAAGAGATCTACCAACCGTTGATATGTGTTACCGAGGGCGCGTTGCCTTGTCGTGTGCCCTGGCGGGTACAACGCCACCGCCGAGAGCGCCTGCGCAAACGCGCGCAGGAACTCAACCCCCTCAGTCATCCGGGTCCCCTTGTCGAGCCGCCGCTGCGATCTCCGGATCGCGTCGGCGCCGAGCCAGATTGAGCACGGTCTGCACCCGACGATCGTCCGATCGGGCGTGGAGTGCGCGGAGGGCCGCGATGTACGCCGGGCCTTTTGGGGGATGTTTCCAGTGGAACAGGCGTCGCGTGGGTTGAGTGATGTTCAGCAGCCCGGTCAGCGCTGCCTCGTCGTCTGTAGCTGCAAGGACTCGGATGGCCAGGAGGCGGAGGTCGGTCGGTCCGGAGGCCGCGCGGGACACGACGATCAAGAGGGCTGCCTTCGGACAGTCCTCCAGCGCAGCGTTGAGGGCAAACCGAACCGTCTTTTCTTCCGTATCGGTGAGCCCGTGTGTTATGGCTTTATCGCGACCCAGCCGCGAGCGGGTGCCGAGCCGCAGGGCTTCGTAGCGCACACGATGATCTTCATGTTGCAGGTAGGCATCCGGCACGAATCCCTCGGGCACTTCGTCTAATCCGTTGAGGAGCCATAACATGTTGCGCTTCACATACCAACGCGTATCGTCGAGGTAACGGATAGCCACGGTCCCCACGTCCGATTGAACCGTCACCAACCGATCTAGCAGTAACCGCCGCACTTGCCGCGACTCCGTTTCCCCGAGGGCACGGATCATCGGCTCGACGGCGATACCCCCTACCAACTCAATCAGGGCATCGAGAATGGCGGGCTCGACCGACTCGCTGTCGAGCAACTGCCGCAGGAGTTGCTCGAACTGCTCGGTGCTACCGATGAGGGATTGGGTTAACGCGCTCTTGTTGTTGTCCGCGACACGTTCGAGTAACCAGGCCGCTTCCTTCATTTCGATGAGTCGACTAACGGCGCTGGTCACCGACACGCCGGTTACGTCCGTTTCGAACGCCATGTCGACCACGCGTTTTGGCTCTACTTCGTCCAGTTGTCCCCCCGCCACGACGAAGAGCGGTGCGGCTGTCGCCATCTCGCGGAGCGCGGCGCTGTAACCTTCGGGGTTCGGGTCCTTCAGCGCCCAGCCGGTGATCAGCGTGGTGACTTGTTCTTGAAGAGACTCAAGGGCGTAGTGTCTTTGTTTCCCCACGGGTCCGTCGGCGTGCTGGGCGAGTTTCCGCAACATGCGGAGCATGTAATGCGAAATCTGTTCTTCTTCCGACTGTGAAGCCGCTTCGATCAGACGGATTACCGACTCGGCCTTCAACCCCTGTGACGCGTTCATCAGGAATTGGCGCCGCTGCCCGCGGTCACCGCCCATTTGGAGCAGGCGTGACAGCGCGTCCGGCGCCACTTCCAACACCAGCTTGGCCATGCGTTGGTTCAGTTGAGCCGCCTCGGGGCCGCTGGCCGTTCGCAGTTCCTCGGCGATTTGCAGCAAGTAACCGACAACGACTTGGTCGTATGCGTCACTCTCGGGGTGTTTGGAGATGGCCCGCGCGACTGCTCCCGGGTCGTGTGGCACCTCGTCCGGATCCCCGTCGGCGTCCTCGCCGGATGGCTGATCATCACCCTCCGCTCGCACCACCGCGGCTCGTGCCAGTCCCACCCAAAGCTGTGCGTACCGAGTGCGAGCTTGCCGGGTTCCGTCGTCTTCCGCGAGGGTTCCGTCGTCGTCTAACAATCGGAGGCTGTCATACGCGACGGGATGTAAGTGGATGTTGGGCTGCTGTTCTCGTCGCTCGCGTGGGCCGAGGCCCAACGGCTGGCCGGTATGGTCCGGTTCCTCTGCGACCAGCTTAAGGAACTGCAGGATTTCGTGCGGGCTCACACCTTGATGGAAGCTGATGGCGCCCAAATGATGACGATGCATCCGCCCCGCGAGCTCGCGCAGGAGAGGGTTGTTGGAATCGGTTGCCACTCCCTCAATTATGAATTGGTCTTTGGCGATACCGAGCGACAGGGTGCCCCTTTGTTTCAGAAGGTGCGTGACCCGGTCGGTTACCCGCTCCGCGGCGGGCTCCAACAAAGGATGCCCGGCAGGATACATGGCGTGTTTGTGGATCGCGATCGAGAGTTCAATGAGACAGTCGCTGAACTCGCGCGACAACGCCGTCCCCGATCGACCGGCACGGCCAGCCTGGTCAGGGGCCTTAGCTGGACCGTCTTCTGGCAAAGTCAAAGCTCGCTAGGTATGGAGCGGTTGCCGGCGAACGCATGGGGACAAGACTAAAGCGGCTTGGCGAAGGATGCCAGTGCTGTCAAAGGGCTCCTAGGTCGTCATGGCCCGTCGGCTCGCTGGGGGAGCGGGAGGCACCTCGACGCCCTCCTTGCGTGGTGTCGCCGGTCCGACTCGTTCGAGAACCATGGGTTCTTCGAGATCGCCGCCGGAGAGCGTGAGCTTGTTTCTCTGTACTTTGACGGCGTACACCATCCATTCATCACCGAGCGCGAGGTGGATCGAATCCCGCTCGAGTCGCCAGCGAACAATATCCTCGCCAAACGACGCCGACGAGTCCGGCCGGATCACGATCTCTTGGGGTCCGTCGGGAGTCTCGACCCGCCAGGTCCCTGACAGGTCTGGAAGCTCGGTCTGTGCGATGAGGGCCCGGGGAAGTCCGAGGGTCAGGATAACAAATAGAAAAAAATCTTTGACTCGCATGGCACAATTGTATCCATCTGGTTCAGCTTCT
>CAYLZR010000014.1:22943-26998 GCA_964388145.1 uncultured Gemmatimonadaceae bacterium
GTCCGAGGCCTTTTCCACGATCGCTTACTGGTGCGTCGCTTAGTACATGCCGGGCATGCCGCCGCCGCCGCCCGGAGGTGCAGCCGGTTCGTCTTCCTTCTTCTCGACGACCACGCACTCCGTGGTAAGCAGGAGACCCGCCACTGACGCGGCGTTCTGCAGTGCCGTCCGCGCGACCTTCGTCGGGTCGATGACCCCGGCCTTCACCAGATCCTCGTAGGTGTCGGTCAGAGCGTTGTACCCTTGGTTCGTACCACCCTTCGCGTTGCGCACGCGGTCCACGACGATCGAACCCTCGACGCCGGCGTTCTGCGCGATGATACGAATCGGCTCCTCGAGCGCACGGGTAACGATCTTGGCGCCGATCTGCTCGTCGGCGTCTTCCAACTTCATCTGTTCGACCTTCGGCTGAGCCCTCAAGAAGGCGACGCCGCCGCCGGGCACGATGCCCTCCTCGACGGCCGCGCGCGTGGCGTGTAAAGCATCTTCAACACGCGCCTTCTTTTCCTTCATCTCGGTCTCCGTGGCGGCGCCGACGTTGATGACGGCTACCCCGCCCGCCAGCTTCGCGAGACGTTCCTGGAGCTTTTCACTGTCGTAGTCGGACGTGCTCTTGTCGATCGCAGCCTTGAGCTCCTTAATACGGCCCTGGATCGCCTCTTGCTTCCCGTTACCGTCCACGATCGTGGTGTTGTCCTTGTCGATCGTGATGCGCTTGGCCTGCCCGAGATCGCTGAGTACGGCATTCTCGAGCTTGAAGCCGACTTCCTCGCTGATGACCTGACCACCCGTGAGAATCGCGATGTCTTGCAGCATGGCCTTGCGACGGTCACCAAAGCCGGGGGCCTTGACCGCGCAGATCTTCAGGGTGCCACGCAGCTTGTTGACGACGATCGTCGCGAGCGCCTCGCCCTCGACATCTTCCGCGATCACGAGCAAGGGCTGTCCGGTCTGAGCAACCTTCTCCAGAATCGGAAGCATGTCCTTCATGTTCGAGATCTTCTTGTCGTGTACCAAAACGTACACTTCCTCGAGAGCCGCTTCCATCTTCTCGGAATCGGTTACGAAGTACGGCGACAGGTAGCCGCGGTCGAACTGCATACCGTCGACCGTCTCCAGTTCGGTCTCCAAGCCCTTGGCTTCTTCGACCGTGATGACGCCGTCTTTACCCACGCGGTCCATCGCTTGGGCGATCAGATCACCGATCTCCGAGTCGTTGTTGGCCGACACGGTCGCAACCTGCGCGATCTCCTTCTTCCCGGCCGTCGCCTGCGACATGTCTTTCAACTCGGCGACGACCAGCCTCACGGCCTTGTCGATGCCGCGTTTGATCGCCATCGGGTTCACGCCGGCGGTGACGCTCTTGAGACCTTCGGTGAAGATGGACTGAGCCAGCAGCGTCGCCGTCGTGGTGCCGTCACCGGCGTCGTCCGACGTCTTCGTGGCAACCTCTTTCACCATCTGCGCGCCCAAGTTCTCCACCGCATCGGACAACTCCACCTCTTTGGCAACCGTGACGCCATCTTTCGTGATGGTGGGGCTGCCGAATTTCTTGTCGATGACGACGTTCCGCCCCTTGGGGCCGAGCGTCACCTTCACTGCATTGGAAAGTTGATCGATACCCTTTCGCAGTTGCGAGCGGGCCTCGACGTCGAAATGCAGTTCCTTCGCTGTAGCCATTGATCTGCCTCCCTATGCGTTCACCCGTCGATGACGGCGAGGACGTCGGATTCTTTGAGAATGAGATATTGCTCGTTGTCGAGCGTGACTTCCGTGCCGCTGTACTTCCCGTACAACACCGTCTGCCCTGCGGCGAGCTCCATGGGAACGCGCTCACCCTTCTCGAAGCGGCCGGGGCCGACCGCCACGACTTCGCCCTGCTGTGGCTTTTCTTTGGCGGTATCCGGGATGTACAGGCCACCGCGCATTTCCTCTGAATCTTCCTTGGGAAGTATCACTACCCTATCGCCCAAGGGCTTCACGCCGAGCTTCTTCTTCGACTTCGACGCACTTGCCATGACGCACCACCTCCGTCAGCATAAACTGTTATTGGACATTGACTTGTAGGATTTAGCACTCAATGATAACGAGTGCTAGGAAGGGGAAATATATAGGGGCCCGGTACCGCGTCAAGGGCTCAAGGGAATTGAATGGGGGTAGGGGTCATATTGAATATCCAATATCCAATATCCCAATATCCCAATATCCAATATCCAATATTCAGTATTGAGTATTCGATATTGGATATTCAGTATTCCTCCAAATCGACCCCCAACCCGTCCGCCAACCGATTCACGTAGTTGTAATACGAGGTCACTTGGCACACATCCAAGATTTCCGCATCGCTCAACCCTGTACTGCGGAGTCCTTCGACATCGCTACGCTGCATCACCGAGGGTTTCAGCGTGAGTTTCACCGCGTAGTCGAGTATCGCGCGCTCGCGCGGCGACAGATCGGCTTCGCGGTAATCCTCCTGGATGGCGGACACACGTGAGTCATCCTTAATGAGCCGACGGAGTCCCGCCCCGTGATGATGCAGTCAGTACACGCACCCGTTCGTCTTCGAAACCACCACCGCTATCATTTCTCGCTCGGCCCGCGACAAGCCCGACGGGCCGCGCATGAGGTGCGCATACAGTTGGTAGTGATCGTCGAGCGATTTGGGGTTCAGTGAGTGGATCTTCAGAATGTGATCGATACCTCGGGGGGTACCATACCGCTCGTAGCTGTCCTTGAGCGGGCCGGTGGCCTCGCCTTCGTCTATCCACTCAATCCATGGCATGGGTGCGTAACGGCGGATGGGGTCCGCTCAAAGGATGCGGCGGGCGACGACCCACCGGCTTTGCCACCAACGGCTGTTGGGGTCGGTCGAGATGAGGCTGGAGATCGACACCCCACGCGACGAGCTGTGAATGAATTGGCCGTCGCCGACGTAAAGGCCCACGTGTGTGATTCGAGAACTCCGCTCGACCGAAAAACCGAGGATGTCCCCCGGCCGCAGATCGGCCACACGGGGGTTGACACGCGAACCAGTACGGCCTTGGTCTCGACTCACGCGAGGCAAGATGACGCCGTTTTCAGCGTATGCGTATTGGATCAAGCCCGAGCAGTCGAACCCGTTCTCGTTCGTGCCTCCCCACTGGTACGGGCTGCCCATGACGTCGATGGCGGTCTGCACAACGCTGGCTGCAACCTCGGCGCTCGATTTCGAGGCCCCGCTCAATCTGGCGATCTTTTCGACGTCGGATTCGGACGGCGGAGCGAACTCTGGTGTTCCCCCGGCGGAAGATGACGGGCCGGAGCTTCCGTTGTCTGTTCGCGTTGGGCGGCGTGGCCGCGGAACTCTGGGTGTGCGGGAGCCGCCGCCGAAGTGGAGAGCCAGGCCTCCCTGGATCTCCCACCCGCGACGATCCAGCGCCGGGTCGAACCTCCAGAACGCACTGGACCAGTTGTCCTTCTCGATGCGGTATCGCACCTCTCCCGACAACGTGACGAACGAGAGGGGCTGCAAGGCGTATCCCATCCCGGCGCTCCACGTCCCGTCGAGGTCGCCACGTTGGTGGCGCATCGCCAGGGCACCGGTTCCAACGGCGAACAGTCCCCCTCCCCCGCGACCAAGCGCCAAGGACAACTGCCCGCCCGATTGCGTCCCGCCGTTCGGCAGTCCCCGGTCGTCGAGGTGCGTGACGCCGATGCCAAGATCGAACGGGCCGAGCCACGGCTTGTAGTAGGTTGCCGAGTAGACTTCGCCAACCGTCGCATCGTGCCACCACCGCCCATAACGGAACTCCAGGCCGCGGGTTTGCGCCGACACCCCGGTGCCGAAGGGAAGAAAAGCCGCCATCAGGCAGCTCATCGGGAGAAGCGTTCTCGGTCTCATATTTACGTAAGTCTAAATATAGCAATGGTATAGGGGATGGTCAATGCGGGCGTGAGCCGTGAGCCGTGAGCCGTAGGAAGGGCCGTCTGCTGGGAGGCATTGTCGAAGATCCGGCTGACGGCTTACGGCTTACTTTCTTGACCCATTTGGAAGCGGTCGCTTTACTACCTCCCAT
>CAYLZR010000015.1:0-9811 GCA_964388145.1 uncultured Gemmatimonadaceae bacterium
GCGACTGTTCCAGCATCCGACCGGGGCGGACTGGGTGAAGGGAGTAGGTAGTAGGTAGTAGGCAGTGGGCTATAGGAGGAGGGCAAATTACCGCTCCCTTCCAACCTTTCCCGCGTCCGGTTGATCCAAGTCATGATGGTGCGCACCGGGTGAATCCACGAGCGGTCGAACCCGTAGGGCCCTATATCGATATCCAGGTGAAGGAGATGACATATGAGATCGAGGGTTAGTCTAGCGGCGATCGGAGTGGCGCTCGTTGCGACAGTCCCGGGCTTGGAGGCCCAGGACGACCGCTTCGAATGGAGCGGTCGGATCGACCGGGGTGACCGCATCGAGGTAAAGGGCATCAGCGGCGATATCCGGGCGGTCGCGACCTCGGGTAGCCAGGTCGAGGTCGTTGCGATCAAGCGGGGGCGCCGCCGGAATTTCGACGAAGTACAGTTTGAAGTGGTCGAAGACAGTGATGGCGTGACGATCTGTGCCGTCTATCCGCCGCGGCGCAGCAGCCGTCGCCGGCGCAGCGAGCCGTACAGGTGCGAGACGGGCGGGTGGGGCAACAACGTGGACATCGACGACGTGGGCGTAGACGTGGACTTCGAAGTTCGCGTACCGAGCGGCGTGCTTTTCACCGGCCGCACCGTTTCAGGCAATGTCGAGGCGGAGGGTCTGGACTCGTTCGTGCTGGCTCGCACGGTCAGCGGAGATATCTACGTGTCCACGAGCGATTTGGCCGATGCGGTTACCGTCAGCGGGTCCATCGACGTTGCGATGGGCAGGGCCGATTGGAGGGGAGATCTCGAGTTCCACACCGTCAGCGGCGACATCACGATTTCTTTTCCCGAATCAATCAACACCGAGATCGAGTTCGAAACGCTTTCGGGCGATATGGATTCGGATTTCCCGATCACGATGACGAGTCGCCGCAACCGATGGATCGGGGGCAGGATCAGCGGGACAATCGGAGAGGGCGGTCGATCTCTTTCCCTGAAGACGGTGAGCGGAGACGTGCGACTGCGGCGCGCGCGGTGACCCTCTCAGTAGGGAGTAGGCAGTAGGCAGAATGCAGGAGGTAGGAGATAGCCCAATCCTCCGTCGCACTGCCACTACCTACTGCTTACTTCCTACTAGTCCCTCGTTGACCCCGCTGGCACCCCATGCTACCATTTGCTGCGCGCCGAGACCACACCGGTTCGGAGCGCTGTTCAGTATCCATGGGCGACGTAGTTCGAACAGCTTTTCATAGATCAGGACCGCACCAGACGCATGAACCTGGATCGGCGCGGCGCCCGCCGGGCGAAACCGCTCGCTGTGCTGGCCTCCGTGACCGTGTTGATCGGCCTCGCGGGCTGTCAGGGCCCGTTCCCCCAATCCACTTTTTCTCCGGCCTCGGAGTTCGGATCGGACCTCAGTGGTCTGTTCGAGCTGATCTTTTGGTGGGCTGTTGCCGTCTTTGTCGTGGTGGAAGTGGGCGTGGTTTACGTGATCATCCGGTTCCGGGCCCGTCCGGGACAGGCGGATCCCACGCCGATTCACGGCCATACGGCGTTGGAGATTGCCTGGACGCTTGCCCCTGCGATGATCATTGTCTTCATCGCGGTACCCACCATTCAGGTGATTTGGAAAGACGCCGGCGCCGATACCAGTAACGCATTGCAGGTCGAGGTCGTCGGACACCAGTGGTGGTGGGAGTTTCGCTATCCCGAGTACGGAATCGTCACGGCGAACGATCTCCACCTCCCGCAGGGCCGGCCCGTCGAAGTGCAACTCACCTCGGCCGACGTCATTCACAGCTTCTGGTTGCCGCGGCTCGCCGGCAAGCGGGACATGACGATGGGACGAACCAACCGTCTCGTGTTCACCCCGGATTCCGTGGGGGAATTCTCGGGTCAATGTGCCGAGTATTGTGGTGTGTCCCACGCCAACATGCGTTTTCGAGCGTTCGTGCATGCACCCAATGACTTCGCCACTTGGGTTGCCGACCAGTCCAGCCCCCCGGCGGCTGAAGCAACGCTGACACCCTTGCAGCAACAGGGCCTTGCAGCGTTCCGTGCCGTGCGATCACCGGCTTCCAACTCCTGCATTGCCTGTCACGCCGTTCAGGGCCTGTCTTTCGGTGTTTTGGGGCCGAATCTAGATCACATCGGCAGCCGTTCAAGGATTGGCGGAGGAATCCTCGACAACACGGCGGAGAACCTAGCGGCGTGGTTGCGCGACCCCGCCGCTCTGAAGCCAGGGAGCCTCATGCCGACCATCGGCTTGGCTGAAGACGAAATCAACGCGCTCGTCGCGTATCTGCAGAGCTTGAGATAGATCGATGGGAACGACGGCTGCAACGTTAGGCTCCGCGAGGCCTGCCTCACGCCTCTGGGGTTGGATCATCACCACAGATCACAAACGGATTGGCATCCTGTACGGTGTCACCGCGTTCGCCTTCCTGTTGATCGGCGGGCTCGAGGCGATGCTGATGCGTTGGCAGCTCATGAGGCCTGACAACGATTTCATCGGTGCACAGGCGTTCAACGAGCTGTTTACGATGCACGGCACGACCATGGTGTTCCTGGCCATGATGCCGCTGTCCGCCGCGTTCTTCAATTTCATCATCCCGCTGCAGATCGGCGCTCGTGACGTGGCGTTTCCACGCCTCAACGCGTTCAGCTATTGGGTGTTTTTACTTGGCGGTCTGTTCCTCAACGCGAGTTTCTTGGTCGGTGCGGTGCCCGATGGAGGGTGGTTTGGGTACGCGAACCTGACGGCGCGGCAGTACTCCCCGGGGATGGGCATCGATTTTTGGGCGATGGGTATCCAAATCCTCGGGATCGCATCGCTGGCTGCCGCGTTCAACTTCATTGCCACGATCATCAACATGCGCGCTCCCGGCATGAAACTCATGCGGATGCCGGTTTTCACGTGGATGAGCTTCATCACGCAGTTCATCGTGATCACGGCGTTCCCCGTCATCACGGTGGCGTTGGTGTTCCTGATGTTCGACCGGACGTTCGGCGCCCGTTTCTATGATCCCTCAGCGGGTGGCGACCTCCTCCTGTGGCAACACCTCTTTTGGTTGTTCGGTCATCCGGAGGTGTACATCCTCATCCTTCCGACCATGGGAATGGTGTCGGAGATCCTCCCGACCTTCTCGCGCAAACCGCTGTTCGGATATCCGGTGATCGTCTACTCGGGCGTGCTCATCGGCACGATCGGATGGGGTGTGTGGAGTCACCACATGTTTGCGAGCGGGATGGGCGCCGTAGCCGATTCGTACTTCAGCGCTGTCTCGATGCTGATCGCGATCCCGACGGGTGTGAAGATCTTCAATTGGATCGCCACCATGTGGGGCGGCCAGATACGCTTCGCGACACCAATGCTGTTTTCCATCGCATTCATCATGCTGTTCACGATCGGTGGGATTTCCGGTGTCATGCACGCGTCTCCCCCCACCGACTTACAACAGACCGATACTTACTTCGTCGTCGCACACTTCCATTACGTGTTGTTTGGCGGCGGTTTCATGGGAATCTTCGGCGCGATCTATTACTGGTGGCCGAAGGTGTTTGGACGACTGTTGGACGAGCGGCTCGGCAAGCTGCACTTTTGGTTGGTGTTCATCGGGATGAATCTAACTTTCTTTCCGATGCACTTCATTGGCATGCTCGGAATGCCGAGAAGGGTATACACGTACTCGGCTGAGTTGGGACTCGGTGGGATGAATCTCGCCGCTACGATCGGTGCGCTGATCATCGGCGTCTCGACCCTCGTGCTGATCGCGAATATTTGGTACTCATCGAAGCACGGTGAAAAGGCCGGAAAGAATCCCTGGGGCGCGGCAACGCTCGAATGGGCGATGTCATCCCCCCCACCCGTCTACAACTTCTCGGTGATACCGGAAGTGAGCAGCCGTCTTCCACTGTGGACAGTCGGCGGCATGACCGAGGTGCCAGACGTGCCACCGGAGCCCGTACATGTTCCCGAGGGATCGTACTGGCCCGCCATGGCCGCCGTAGGGATCGTCGTGTTCTTCACGGGCGCGCTGACGCACTCGTTGTGGTTGGCCGTCGCCGGTGTGGTTGTCCTGGCCGTCAGCGTGTTCAAGTGGGCCTTCGAGCCCTTCGAGATGTGATATGAGTACCGCGGCTGCCGCTCACTACACGAGCACAGGACAGGATACGCGCAAGATTGCGTTCTGGACCTTCATCGGTTCGGAGTGCCTGCTGTTCGGTACGTTGATTGCGACGTATCTGTCGTATGAAGGCAAGAGCGTGGTCGGTCCGACGCCGGCGGAGATTCTCAACATCCCGTTGACGTCGGTCAGCACGTTTGTTTTGCTAATGTCGAGTTTGGCGATGGTGTTGGCGCTGGCCGCGGTCCAGCGTGGCGACAACTTGTACGCCAAGGTGTGGCTTGCCACGACCGTCGGTTTCGGCTCGATGTTTCTCGGTTTTCAAGCCGTTGAGTTCACGACGTTCGTTCGCGAAGGGCTGACGATCTCGACCAATCTGTTCGGGTCGACCTTCTTCGTGCTCACCGGTTGTCACGGGTTGCATGTCTTCGTCGGGGTGATCTGGCTGTCGACACTGCTGATCCTTGCCTTCCGCAACAAGCTCGGTCCGGACAAGTCGATGAACGTGGAGATCGCGGGCTTGTATTGGCACTTTGTCGACGTGGTGTGGATCGTGATCTTCACGGTGGTCTATTTGATCCAGCGAGGACCCGCGGCATGACCGACGAGGTTCGAGACAAGGCGCACGCGCACCCGAATACGAGGGTTTATCTCTCCATCGCTGCGATACTCGCCGGCATCACGGTGATCGAAGTCGCCATCTTCTACATTCCGGCAATCCGCGAGACCATCCTGCTGGCCCCCGTTCTGTTGACCCTCTCCGCCGGTAAGTTTGCGCTCGTGGTGATGTTCTACATGCACCTCAAGCCGGACTCGAAGATCTACACTGCAATTTTCACGGCGCCGCTGGTGTTGGCAGCCGTGGTTATCCTTGCGTTGATGACATTGTTGGGTGCGTGGGTGTATTGACGTAAGATGTGAGACGTGAGTCGTAGGCCGGACGTGAGCAGTATTCCCACAAAAAGAAGCCCCCGAAACGAGCGGGGGCTTCTTGTTGTACGCCTGTTATTTTCGGCTAACAGCTAACAGCTAACAGCTAACAGCTAACAGCTAACAGCTAACAGCTAACGGTCCCGTGCCACCCTAAACCGAACGGTTCTCGTGCGGACCTCGGCAGATCCCCTAACGAGGCGTGCGGTCCGAACAGAAATGATCTGGCCGGGACGAATCGGCTCGAGTGCCGCCGCCAAGTCGTCTTCCGTTCTCACCCGCTCGCCTTCGACGTGCGTAATGATCTCCCCACGTGTGAGGAAATCGTAGGCGGGGCCCTCGGGGTCGATCTCCGCCACCTGAAGGCCGGCGTAGCGGCGCGGGACGCCTTCCCTTGCCAACTGGCTGGCACTGATCTCTTCGAGGGCAATGCCGAGTCGCTCGTCCACACGGGCCGGGGTGCGCGTGTCGGGCTCCGTGGCTCGCGCCACCTGCGTCGGTGTGTCGGATGCCGCTTCACCGAGCGTGACCGTGAATGTGTGGCGTTCGCCACCTCGGCGCGCAACGGTAACTTGCACGTCTTCGCCCGGCTTCCGGAATCCGATGTCTTGTTGCAGCTTCGCCGTGTAACTCACCGGCTCGCCATCCAACGCGACGATGACGTCTCCGATCTGAAGGCCGGCGCGCTCCGCGGGGCTGTCATCCTCCGGCGTGTAGGAATCGATCCGAACTCCGAAGATGGAATCCAATCCCACGTATTCTGCGTCCTGAGGGGTTGCGTCGTTGATGCCGACGCCGAGAATCGCACGCGTGACTTTTCCGGTCGCGATGAGCTGCTCGCTCACGGTCCGGGCAAGATTGATGGGGATGGCGAACCCGTATCCGGTATACGTGCCCGTCGGGCTGGCGATGGCGGAATTCACCCCGATGACTTGTCCGTGGATATTGACGAGGGGCCCGCCTGAGTTGCCAGGGTTGATGGCCGCGTCGGTCTGAATGAAGTCGTGGATGCGGTAGGCCTGCGCCTGCAGTCCATCGAGTCTTCGGCCCTTCGCACTGACGATTCCCGCTGTCACGGTAAACGAGAACGCCTCACCGAGTGGATTGCCGATCGCCAATGCCCACTCACCGATCCGCACGTCGTCTGAATCGCCGAAGGAGACGGCCGTCAGGCCGCTTGCGTCGATCTTGATGATCGCGATGTCGGTATTGGGATCCGTGCCCACGATGTCCGCCTGGAACGTCCGTCGATCCAGGAGTTTCACGGTGATGCGCGTCGCGCCCTCCACCACGTGATTGTTGGTGATGATGTAACCGTCCTCCGAGATGATGAAACCGCTACCGCTACCCCGCCGCGGCTGCGGGTCGACGTTGCGAGGGTCCCGGAAGAAGTTGTCAAACGGCGAATTGCGCCGCGTCGTTTGGGCTTGCGCCTCGGATCGAATAAAGACAACCGCGGGTCTGACCGCTTCGACGACTGCGGCGAACGCGTCACCCAACTTGGCTGCGGGCTGGGCCGCCGGTATCGATGGCGGCGGGGCCGTGTTCAACAAAACTGGGCGCAGCTGCTGTGCCTCGCCCACCCGTGGAGCGTTGACCGCCATGGCAAACGCTCCGGCGAGCACGATCGTGACGCCGACCAAGAACGCGAATTTCATCCAATCTCGTGTGCGTGTCATTCGAAGCTCTTACTCACAAGAAAAGGTTTCAACCGTAATAACCCCGAGATGGGGGGGTAGTGTTCCAACTCATCTGCCCCCCGTCCCCCCATTCGGTTCGGGTCTTCTACACAATGCGGTCAGGATTTCGAGTCGTCAACGATCTCGTAATCCGCTTCCACGACGTCTTCCTCTCCATCGGACGATGCCGCGGCACCGGCGGTTTCATCCGCGGTACCCTGCGCCGACTCGGACTCGGCTTGTGACTCGTAAATGGAGGCTCCGGCCGCAGAATACGCCTGTGAGAGTTCCTCGAGCGCCTTCTCGATCACGGAATCCTCACCGGTCTTGAGCGCCTGCTTCGCTCCATCGAGCGCTCCAGTCAACCGATCCTTCGTGGCCTGATCTAGTCGATCCGCCCACTCTTTGCTGTTCTTCTCGACTTCGTAGACCATGGCATCGAGACGGTTGCGCTGCTCGATGCTGTCACGCCGTTTCTTGTCTTCGTCGGCGTGGCCTTCCGCGTCTTTCACCATCTTGTCGATTTCGGCGTCGGAAAGTCCGCTCGAAGCCTCGATGCGGATCTTTTGCTCCTTGCCGGTCGCTTTGTCTTTCGCTGAGACGTGCAAGATGCCGTTCGCGTCGATGTCGAACGTCACCTCAACCTGCGGGACGCCACGTGGCGCGGGTGGAAGGCCCGTTAGCTGGAACCGCCCAAGGGTGCGGTTGTCCACCGCCATCTCCCGCTCGCCCTGCAACACGTGGATCTCCACCGTCGTTTGGTTGTCTTCGGCGGTAGAGAAGATTTCCGCCTTCTTCGTCGGAATGGTCGTGTTGCGCGATATGAGTACCGTCGTCACTCCCCCGAGCGTCTCGATACCGAGCGACAGCGGCGTCACATCGAGCAGCAACACGTCCTTCACGTCGCCGGCCAGCACGCCGCCCTGAATCGCCGCGCCGATGCCCACAACCTCGTCCGGGTTTACACCCCTGTTGGGCTCTTTCCCGAAGAACGCCTTCACGATGTCCTGAATCTTGGGAATACGGGTGGATCCGCCGACCAAGATCACCTCGTCGATGTCCGACGGTTTCAGCTTCGCGTCGTTCAATGCCTTCTCCATCGGCGCTTTCGTGCGCTCTATCAAATCGTCGACCAGCTGCTCGAACTTGGCGCGCGTCAACGTCACGTTGAGGTGCTTGGGTCCCGACTGATCCGCCGTGACGAACGGAAGATTGATCTCCGTCTGCTGTGTGGTCGACAGCTCCATCTTCGCTTTCTCGGCGGCCTCTTTGAGACGCTGCAGCGCCATGGGGTCCTGCGACAGGTCAATGCCTTGATCCTTCTTGAACTCTTTGACCAACCAGTCGATGACCTTCTGATCGAAGTCGTCACCACCCAAATGGGTGTCACCGTTCGTGCTCTTGACCTCAAACACACCCTCGGCCAGCTCGAGGATCGAGATGTCATAGGTCCCACCACCCAGATCGAACACCGCGATCTTCTCTTCCTTCTTCTTCTCCATGCCGTACGCCAGCGCGGCTGCCGTCGGCTCGTTGATGATCCGCAGGACATCGAGCCCGGCGATCTTCCCGGCGTCCTTCGTTGCCTGGCGCTGTGAATCGTTGAAGTACGCCGGCACCGTAATCACGGCCTTTTCCACCGAATGACCGAGGAAGTCCTCCGCGGTCTGTTTCATCTTCTGCAGTATCATGGCCGAGATCTCAGGCGGGGTGTACTTCTTTCCTTGGATCTCCACGACGGCCAGGTCGTGTTGGCCGGACGTCACCGGGTATGGAACCCGGCTGGCTTCCTCGGGAATCTCGTTCATGCGGCGACCCATGAATCGCTTGATCGAAAACACGGTGTTCTGCGGGTTGGTTACGGCTTGGCGCTTGGCCACCTGGCCCACCAAGCGCTCGCCATCCTTGGTGAAGGCCACCACGGACGGCGTGGTGCGGCCTCCCTCGGAGTTCGGAATCACGACCGGGTCGCCCCCTTCCATGACGGCGACAACCGAGTTTGTGGTCCCGAGATCGATCCCGATCACCTTCTGTGACATCAGCCCGACTCCTTCACGAATTGTTAGATGCGTAGAATAACCCACTGGTCGCAGGAGCAAGCTGTGTACCATAAAATGCTGCCAAATTGACAGCTGTTGAGCGGCTCAGAATCGGTCTCGAAGCGTCCATTTATATGATTGACTTGCACTTAGGCGAGCCCTAGGTTTTTCTCGTGTTCCCGTACAAAGACGACAATCCGACCGTGCTGACGCCGGTGGTCACCCTGGTGATCATCGGTGTCACGTCACTCATCTGGTTGGTCTTCCAGGGTGGGGGCGCCGAGCCTCGGCTGTCTGAATCGGTGTGCGAGCTGGGGGTCATCCCGGCCCGTCTGTTCGGGAACCCCGTGCAACCCGTGATGACCCCTCGAGGTCCGCTTGCGCTCTGCGTCGGGGCTCCGGACGCGGCCTGGTTCACGGTCGTGTCGTCGGTGTTCCTACACGGCGGGTGGTTCCACCTCATCGGCAACATGTGGTTTCTCTGGTTGTTTGGAAACAACATCGAGGACGCCATGGGGCATGGCCGCTTTGTGGCTTTCTACCTGGTGTGCGGTGTGCTTGCGGCACTGGGACAAATCCTCACGGACCCGTCGTCACCACTGCCGCTGGTGGGAGCCTCAGGCGCCATCAGCGGGATCATGGGTGCGTACCTCGTGCTCTACCCGAGGGTGACGGTCCACACCCTCATCTTCTTTGGGTTCTTCGTCACCCGGGTCAGGTTGCCGGCCTACTTCATGTTGCTGTTTTGGGCAGCGCTCCAGTTCATGGGATCGCTGCCGTCTCTGGCGGGCGTGCGGTCGGGCGGTGGGGTGGCATTCATGGCACACTTGTCGGGATTCATCGTCGGGGCGGTGTTGATCAAGCTTTTCTCGAAGCCCGATTTGCTGGCCGCCGCGCGGCGACAGACGCCCGTTTTTACCACGCGTCAGCCGTGGCGGTATTAGTGGCTGTGTGCGAAGGCCCGCCTGCAAACGAGCTCGAACGCGATGACATCGCCCGCGCCGTCCTGGCCGACTTCCGGGAGCGTGAACGGATCGGGCCGGGTG
>CAYLZR010000015.1:9911-12052 GCA_964388145.1 uncultured Gemmatimonadaceae bacterium
CGACGCCACCAAAGCCGAAATCGAGAGGCTTTGTGACCAGGCGCTGGAATGCGATTTCGCCGCCGTTTGCGTGAACGGATCATGGGTGTCGCTGTGCGCCGATCGACTCAGCGACAGCCACGTACGCGTAGCGAGTGTCGTCGACTTCCCGCTTGGTGCATTGACGTCACTGGAGAAAGCACGAGAAACAGGAGCGGTCGTCGAGGCGGGGGCGCACGAAATCGACATGGTGGCTCCCATCGCGCAGATGATAGACGGGGAGTGGCGTTACGCCGAAGATGCCATCCGCGGAGTCGTGGCGGCGGCGGCCGGTCGGACGGTAAAGGTCATTGTAGAGACGGCGGCGCTCACGCCGTTGCAGATTGTTCATGGAGCGTTGGTGGCCAAGCGCGCAGGGGCGGGGTTCGTCAAGACGTCCACCGGCTTTCACCCGGCCGGCGGCGCGACAAGAGAGGCGGTTGCCCTGTTGCGGTTTGCCGTTGGAGACGCGTGTGGTGTGAAGGCTGCGGGAGGGATTCGTGATTGTGTTACGGCGCTGGACATGTTGGCAGCCGGTGCTACGCGAATCGGTACTTCGTCGGCGTTGGCAATGGCGCGATGCCTCGATAGGGACCAGTCGACGTTGAGCGAACTCGTCGCGGACCCTGCACGACACGCTGACGTTTGCGAAACAACGCACTTCCGTCTCGACCGATGACCGGTGAGGTCAGGATCTTTGTTAATGAACAGGCCGTCGTGGTTTCCGGCGACGAGACCGTTGCGGCCGCTGTCGCCGCGTTCGATCCTTCGCTGAGCGAGGCGGTCTCCGGAAAATCGGGTTACCTCACCGACGGTGTCGGACGGCGCCTTTCTCCGGACACCGTTGTGGAGGATGGCATGATCGTGCGGGTGGTCTCCGGCGGGCGTCCCACCGAAGAGCGGTAGTCTTGACGCTCACCAAGGATCTCATCAAACGGTTGCCGAAGGCCGAGCTGCATGTGCACCTGGACGGTTGCCTCCGTCCGACGACACTCATCGAATTGGCCCGGGAGGCTGGCCTGACACCGCCAGCCGAGGATCCGGAAGGTGTTGCGGAGGCGATGTTGGTGAGCAACGCGGCCAACCTCGAAGAATATCTCGAGCGTTTCCACTATGCCGTTTCGCTCTTGCAGACGCCCGCTGCCCTCGAGCGCGTGGCGTACGAGTTTTTGTTGGACAAGGCCGACGAAAATGTTCGGTATGTCGAGGTTCGCTACTGCCCCGTGTTACACACGCCAGCCATGAGCTTGGAACGGGCTTTCGAAGCTCCGTTGGCCGGTCTGGCCCGGGGCGCGAACGAGACCGGCATCCGAGTCTCGGTCATCATCACGGCCCTCCGCACCATGGCACCGTCAGTGTCGAGCGACCTTGCCCGGATGGCCGGCGACTATAGAGATGAGGGTATCGTGGGCTTTGACCTAGCCGGTGCAGAGCTAGGGTATCCCGCACAAGAACACGCCGACGCGTTCCGCATCGCACAGCGACACGGCCTGGGCTGCACTTGTCATGCGGGTGAGGGCGACGGGCCCGATTCGATTCGGCAGGCCTTGCATGTGTGCGGTGCACAACGGATCGGACACGGCACACGCCTGTTAGAGGATCCCAAATTGGAAGACTACGTGGCCGAGCAACGCATTCCGATCGAAGTGTGTCTCTCTTCGAATGTCCACACTCGGGTCGTCGACTCAGTTAGCCAACATCCTGTCCGTCGATATTTCGACAAGGGGTGTGTCGTCACGCTCAACACCGACGGGCCGCTGATGGACGGAGTCTCGCTCACGGATGAGTACTGGCTGGCCCACACCGAATGCGATTTTTCTCGTGAGGAAATCGATCGACTGATCTTGAACGCGTTTGAAAGCGCTTTCTTGCCTGACCAGGAGAAGGTCGCCATGGTGGCTCGGATCGGAGAGGAACTTCAAGACATCACATGACCGGACTCTGGATTGTGCAGCAAGCCGTGACGCCGCTCGTGGCGCAGGAGGGGCTCGACACGCCGCTGCTCCAACGGGGCATGGGAATCGTTGGGATCGCCGTCATGATCGGAATCGCATGGAGCATGTCTTCCGACCGCAGCAAGGTGAGTTGGCGGCTCGTGGGTTTTGGCGTTGCGTTGCAGGTGG
>CAYLZR010000015.1:12152-15672 GCA_964388145.1 uncultured Gemmatimonadaceae bacterium
TGCAGCGTCTGGTGCGTGGGGTCTCGTGGGTCATGCAGCGGTCCATGCGTACGTCAGGGGCCGAAACAGTATCCGTGGCAGGCAACATTTTCGTGGGTATGACCGAAGCACCGCTCATGATCAAGCCATTCATCGGACGGCTCACGCGGTCGGAATTGAACACCGTGATGGTTGGTGGGTTTGCCACCATCGCGGGGGGTGTGATGGCGGCCTACGTGGGCATGCTGTCACCCTACTTTCCCGATATCGCCGGACATCTTCTCACCGCGAGCGTCATGAATGCGCCGGCCGCCTTGGTGATTTCAAAACTGCTCGTCCCCGAATCTGCACATCCGGAAACGGCGGAGAGCGTGAAGCTGGATGTCGATCGCGGCGAAGCCAATGTGATCGACGCGGCGGCCGCCGGGGCATCGCAGGGTATGCAACTCGCGCTCAATGTCGGAGCCATGCTGCTCGCGTTCGTCGCGTTGTTGGCGCTCGTGAACTTTGGTGTGGGATGGGCGGGCGGTCTGGTCGGAGCAGAGGGTCTAACACTCGAGCGAATCTTCGGTTGGTTCCTGGCGCCCCTAGCCTGGTTGATGGGGTTGTCCTGGGCCGACGCCGGGATCGTCGGTAGCCTCATGGGTGTGAAGGTGGTGGCCACGGAGTTCGTTGCCTACTTGCAGTTGGCCGGCATTCTCGAGACCGCCGGTGCGCTTTCCCCTCGGGGTACCGTCATCGCGACGTATGCGCTCCTTGGATTCGCGAACATCCCATCCATCGCGATTCAGATCGGCGGCATCGGTGGCATCGCCCCCAACCGCCGAGCGGATCTCTCGCGGCTCGGATTCAAAGCGATGATAGGGGGTAACTTGGCGGCGTTCATGTCGGCGAGTTTGGCGGGGATGTTGGTGTGAGGGGGAGCATGGGGAGCAGGATGCCGCGTGATAGACGTGCAACGTGAGCCGTGAGCCGTGAGCCGTGAGGCGTCTGCGGCGGAGTTTCTGAGGGCGCGCCTCGGGAAAACTTCGCCCAAGGTTGCGATTGTGCTGGGGTCGGGATTGCGGGAGCTCGGTGCGGCCGTGGACGACGCTGTCAGAATTCCATACTCGGAGATCCCGGGGTTTCCTGCGACCAGCGTTGCCGGGCACGGCGGTGAACTGCTTGTCGGCCTGCTCGTCGGTGTGCCGGTCGTGATGCAGAGCGGGCGTTTTCATCTTTACGAAGGACATTCGCCGGAGACTGTTGCCTGCCCGGTCCGCACGTTCGCCCACCTGGGCGTCGAGACGTTGATCGTGACCAACGCAGCAGGTGGGATCCGTCCGACGTTTGAGCCGCCCCTGCTGATGCTGATCGCAGATCACATCAACTACATGTGGCGTAATCCGCTGCTGGGCCCCGTGCTCGAAGGTGAAGAACGATTCCCCGACATGGGCGAGCCGTACGATCTCGCCTTGCGCGAGCTGACGCGTGACGTCGCCCTCGAACACGAGATCGTTCTGGAGCAAGGCGTGTACGCCGGTGTGCTCGGACCCAACTACGAGACGCCGGCTGAAATTCGGATGCTCGCCGGGCTCGGCGCCGACGCCGTGGGCATGTCCACCGTGCCCGAAGTGATCGCGGCAAGGGCTCGTGGAATGCGAGTGCTCGGTATCTCGACGATCACCAATGTGGCAGCCGGGCTTTCGACCAAAACGTTGAGCCACGAGGAGGTTCTGGCGGCCGGCGAGCGAATGAGCGAATGTTTGAAGACGCTGGTGCGCGGAGTCGTGAAGAACCTGTAGCGGGGGCACGCAATGTTCGAATCTCTGAAACGTCTCGTTCCATCTCCGTTCATTTATCTCATCGTCCTGGCGATTTCGGTTGCCGGATGTGGCGGGACGGGGCCGACTCCCGCGACCATTGCGTTCGAGCCCGTCGTATCGCGACCGCCTGCGCGGTCGCCGAACGGTATGGTCGTGTCGGTCGAGCGGCGCGCCAGCCAGGTGGGTCGCGCCGTGCTCCGTGCCGGCGGTAACGCCGTCGACGCGGCCATCGCGACGGGATTCGCGCTCGCGGTGACGCATCCCTCCGCGGGTAACATCGGTGGGGGCGGGTTCATGGTTATCCGCTTCCCCGACGGCAGGGCTACCGCGATCGACTTTCGTGAAAAAGCACCGCTTGCAGCCCACCCGGAAATGTTCCTCGACGAAAACGGCGAGTATTCCCGCACCATCCACCACAACAGCTACACTGCCATCGGCGTGCCCGGTACGGTAGCCGGGTTCGCTAAGGCTCATGCGTCGTACGGAAGCAAGTCTTGGGGAGAGTTGGTGGCGCCGGCAGTGGATTTGGCCGCGGAGGGAATCGTTCTCACCCAGAGTCTCGCGCGGGGGCTTGCCAGCATCGTCGAGCGGTACCCGCAGTACCAAGCCACGGTGGATGCGATGTCGGACGGAGGCCGGCCTTACGCCGCCGGAGAAGTGTGGCGGCAACCCGATCTCACCCGCACGCTCGAGCGCATCATGCAACACGGGCACGACGGTTTTTACCGGGGTGAGACGGCTCGCTTGCTCGCCGACGAAATGCGACGCGCGGGCGGCCTGATCACGGAAGAGGATTTGGCAAAATACGAAGCGAAGGAACGCCGTCCGATCCGCGGAACGTACCGGGGTTATGACATCATCAGCATGCCTCCCCCCAGCAGTGGCGGTGTTGCACTCGTTCAGATGCTGAATCTGCTCGAGGGGTTCGACCTGAAGTCGATGGGTCACAATTCGGCCGATTACGTCCATCATCTCGTCGAGGCGATGCGATTCGCATTTCGAGACCGCGCACGGCTGCTCGCCGACATGGATTTCGTCGACATCCCGATCGAGCGTCTTACGAGCAAGGCCTATGCGGCGGAGCTGCGCGGCCGCATTAACAGTTCCATGGCCGCTGTCTCTGCTCCTTCGGATATCGAGTTGCCATACGAGAGCGAAGAGACCACGCACTACTCGGTGGTCGATCAGGGCGGCATGGCGGTGTCGGTTACCTATACCCTCGAACAGGGATATGGCTCGAAGATCGTCGTTCCCGGAGCCGGCTTCCTGCTCAATAACGAGATGGGTGATTTCAACGCGCGGGCGGGGCTCACCACCACTGCCGGGTTGATTGGGACCGAACCGAATCTGGCACGACCCGAGCAACGCATGCTTTCCAGCATGACACCGTCGATCGTCGCAAAAGACGGCGAACTGGTTGCGGTTGTCGGTAGTCCCGGCGGGCGGACGATCATCAACAGCGTCATGCAGGTGATTCTGAACATGGTCGAGTTCGGCATGAACATTCAAGAGGCCGTGGACGCACATCGGATACACCACCAGTGGCTGCCTGACGTCATCCGGATCGAGGGCGGGGGGATCGCCGCCGAGACCCTCAACCGGCTCCGGTCGATGGGGCATGAAGTGACCGTGCGGGGCAGGCAGGGGAACACCGCATCCATCATGATCGACCCGGCCACAGGTGAACGGCTCGGCGCCCCGGACTTCCGGGCGGCGGACGCGGGCGCAGCGGGACA
>CAYLZR010000015.1:15772-19673 GCA_964388145.1 uncultured Gemmatimonadaceae bacterium
CGATCGTGCGGCAAACTTCCCTTGGCTGATCTGAAGTACGCAAAGGGTGTACTGTGCATCATGTTCGAGACGCGCGACATGTAGATATCCGCGTGTCGTTCGATCTGACGTGCCATGTGGCTCTTGTCGTTTCCGGCTCTCATCAACGGACCCCAGCGACTGTTGCTGACGCCGGCCGCGGCTTCCGCGAGCGGCGAGATCTTGCGGTCCAACGTCATGAGCTTGGACCGCAGGCCGGCTAGCGTCGATTCGAGGTCCTTGACGGCTTCTTTCGGTTGCGGCCCATAACGCCGGCGTTTCCGCTGCAACAAGAGGCGCAGTCGGCTTTGCTCGTGCTCCAATTTTTCTTTCTCGTCCATCAGCTTCGCCAACCGACCTTCTCGTTTGGCGAAGGCCTCCGTCGCGGCAATCTCCGCCTCCAATTCACGAACAATCAAACCCGTGCGCCAGCGCAGGAGGTTCTTGGTGACGTGGACGTCGCTGAAGAGATGGTCGCCGACGTAGAGAATGCCGTCGCCGGAGATACCGAGATGTTCTTCAACGCCCGCGGCGTTGCCGCCCAAGTAGATGCCGCCCCCGCCTTCTCGAGGCACGCCCACAACGGGTCGCAGCAAGCCGCTTTCATTGGTCACCTCGAAGAACGGATGGTTCGTGGAGAAGAACGCCGGTTTGCGCGCCGACACGATGACCAAATCGAACAGGTCCCGCCAGGTCATGTCCCCGGGCAGATAACGATCGAAGGCGTATTCCATCATCGCTCTCGTGTACGACCACTCTGAGTTGGTGATCAGAAGAACCTTCTTGCCGGCGTGTCGTTGGTCCATGAGGGTCAGTGGTAGATCCGGATCCAATTCGATAAATCGCTGGGGATCGGCGATGATCTCGGTCTTGAGGATTCCCTCCATGTGGGTTTCGTCGAGGGAGGTCCTTATGACATCGTAGAGATCGTCATGGCTCAGTACTCGCGGCAGAACGCCTTCGTCCAACAGGTTGACGAGCTGGCTGTACATGCACGCTTCCGACAACGAGAACAGCGTGTTGAGAAACACCCAACGCGGCTCCGCCAGGTCGACGATCGTACGGCCGTACAATCTCCGCTGCACCGCGAAATCCATCGGCACGGTTCCGTGGCGAGCCTGCTTGATGTAGCCGAATCGATTCGCCTTGACGATGTTGCCTAATTCGGTGTCGATGATGAGTCCTCGAACGACGGTCGTCGGATCGAATTGGAGATTGGGCAAGGGCCATCCCTGATCGACCAACTTCTGATAAATATGTTCGTACGCCCGTCGCTCCCACTCGTCCACGTTGTAGTGCACGAGCGTGTAGTCCATGTCGTAGCCAATGGCTGCGATCGAACGAAGGTTCAACGTCCGGTTGCAGAAGATGCCGCGGTCGGGGCGTGGTTCAGTAGTTGACGCAACGTCTGGTTTTTGTCTAGGTGCCATGAGACGAGTCCCGCACGGTTTGCATGCGTGCCGCCACGAAGTGGTTCAACGGGCCGTGACCTTGTCCGATCGTAGGCGCCTGTTCGATGGCGCGGTGCACAAAATTGATGGCGTTCTCCACGGCGGATCCGAGATGGGTGCCGCAAGCGAGTTCAGCGGTAATTGCCGCGCTCAGGGTACAGCCGGTGCCGTGCGTTGAAGTGCTTTCGAGCCGCGGATGTGCAAAGTGATGTGTGTCTGCTCGTGTGATAAGGACGTCGACGATCTCCTCGCTGTTCTCGAGATGACCGCCTTTGACGAGCACGGCTTCGGCTCCCATGTCCAGTAATTTACGTCCTGCGTTTTCCATATCGTCGATGGTCCTGACCGGGTGGCCGGCCAGTGCCGCCGCTTCGTGAAGATTCGGCGTGACGATAGTGGCGAGTGGCACGAGTTGCTCGACCAGCGTTTGCTCCGCTCCCTCCGACAAAAGTCGATCGCCCGATGTCGCCACGATGACCGGGTCTACCACCAATCTCGAAAACTTCAAGCGCCGAATACTGCTTGCCACCGCTTCGATGAGTTCGGGGCTGGCCAGCATGCCGGTTTTCGTGGCATGTGGAAGGATGTCTTCGGCCAGCGCGGCCATTTGGCCAGTGACGATATCGACCGGGATCTCGTGTACTGCAGTCACTCCCAGCGTGTTTTGCGCCGTCACCGCCACCACCACGCTCGTTCCATACACGCCGTACTGGTGAAACGTCTTGAGGTCGGCTTGGATTCCCGCTCCGCCTCCCGAATCCGAGCCTGCGATGGTCAACGCGATCGGGAAAGGAATGTTGATTTTATCCAATGGTTCCGTCATTGTCGGTGCGACCACTAGTTGCGACATTTGATACCGTCTCTTGCTCGTTGATCATGGCACAGAACCCGGTGACGTTGATTCGAAATCTACAGCGGCGTAACGCCCGCCGCCGCCAACCACTCGCGGTCGTGGAGGGTGTGCGCCTCGCAGAAGAAGCTTTGGGAGCCGAACTATCCTTTAAAGGAGCCGCCGTCAGTCCAGCGCTCGGCCGGTCTGAGCGAGGCGCGGCGCTGCTCGACGATCTGCGACACGCTGGGGTGCCGATCGAGGAGGTGGACGATCACGAGCTGTCCGATCTCGCTGACACCGATACTCCCCAGGGCATCGTAGCGGTTGTAGCGCCTCCGGAATGGCAATTGACTGACCTCGCCGTCGGTGCTGGCAAACCTGTGCTCGTCCTCGATGCCGTACAGGACCCTGGCAATGTGGGCACACTTTTGCGAACGGCCTACGCGCTGGGTGCAGGGGGCGTCATTCTACTTCCGGGAAATGCACGACTGACGCACCCGAAGGTGTTACGGGCGGCGATGGGCGTCAGTTTTCGTCTTCCGACGGTGCCGTTGAGTCTGCCGGGATTCAGTAAGTGGCTCGATGACGAGCATGTAACGTTGTGGGCCACATCGACCGCCGGCCGGAAGATCGCAGGGCTCGCGCGGCCGGATAGGTTGGCCTTGGTGGTTGGGAACGAGGGTGTGGGAATTAGTTCCGAGGTCGAGCAGTTGGCACAGGAGACCGTGGGTGTGCCCATTGCCCGAGACGTAGATTCGCTGAACGTTTCGGTGGCAACTGGGATCGTTCTTCACGAGGTCGTGCGTAATGGTTAACGCGTCTTGGGGGTTCGTCGCAGGTGTGTTCGGACTCATCTTCGGCAGCTTCCTCAACGTATGCATCGTGCGTCTCCCGGTTGACGAGTCGCTGATCCGCCCGCGATCGAAGTGCCCCAAGTGTGGCCACATGGTCGGGTGGCGCGACAACATACCGGTCTTTTCATGGTTCGCCCTCCGTGGCAGGTGCCGGCATTGCGGCGAAGCGATCTCGTGGCAGTACCCTCTCGTCGAAATTCTGGTCGGGGCGATCTGGGCTGCGTCGTTTTGGTACTACGGTCTCGAGGTGACAGCGGCGAGCGCGGCTATATTCGGTACCATCCTCTTGGGCATCGGCATCACCGATGCGAGACACTACATCATTCCCGATGAGTACACGTGGGGTGGCCTGGTCATCGGGTTGTTGTTGAGTCTCGCAGCGGGCCTCACGGAGTTCTCGATGGCTCTCCTCGGGGCCGCCACCGGATTCGGATTACTCATGTTTGTGGCGTGGGCCGGAAAGAAAGCGTTTAAAAAAGACGCGATGGGTGGTGGCGATATCAAGATGATGGCGATGGTTGGTGCATTCGTGGGATGGAAGGGCGTCTTGCTCACCATCTTCGGCGGCGCGTTACTTGGCACTCTGATATTCGTACCGCTCAACCTCGGCAAGAAAGATCGTTTAGTGCCTTTCGGTGTGTTTCTCGCCGCCGCGGCGGCGATCGCGTTCGTGTTTGGTGACGCGGTCGTTGATTGGTACGTTCGGTACCTCAACGGCCTGTAAGTGCGGCGCGCCCGGCCCTCTT
>CAYLZR010000015.1:19773-25284 GCA_964388145.1 uncultured Gemmatimonadaceae bacterium
GATTGGTACGTTCGGTACCTCAACGGCCTGTAAGTGCGGCGCGCCCGGCCCTCTTCATGGTTTCCTCTGCCCCACCCAACGTAGCCTTCTCGAGAGGCTTGGGGCCGGGGTCTGGGTGGCGCAGAATCGGCTCGGAGGTCAACCTTTCTTGCAAGATGGCTATCCAATTGAGTGCATGGATGTGGCGGGCCCGGGAGTGACAGCGCTGCGAAGAGACGTCGGTATAACATCGCCCGATGCGGACGCGGTTGACGCCACGCTGGCGGCGAGTGGTGATGGGCAGGCGTTCGAGCGCTTGTACCGCGCGCATGTGGCGCGGATTCACGGACTGGCGCGGCGGATGTTGGGATCGGACGACGCGGACGAGGCGACACAGGATGTATTCGTTCGGGCATGGGAAAAGCTCGGCACCTTTCGCGGCGAATCGGCGTTCGGAACTTGGCTTCATCGAGTGGCGATCAACCTCTTTCTGGGCAAGCGACAAAAGCTCGGAGTGCAACGCGATCGGTTCATGGATTCCGACGAGGTACTCGCGCGTACACCGGCTCGGGGTGGGGATGAAACCCTGAACATCGATTTCGAAGCCGCCATTGAACATCTTCCTAGTGGAGCGCGCCAGGTGTTCGTTCTCCACGACGTGGAAGGGTACAAACATCACGAGATTGCCGAGATGCTGAACGTCACGAGTGGCACGACGAAAGCGCAGCTGCACCGGGCGCGTATGACCTTGCGCAAGCACCTCGACCGTTAGGACGAGACGATGACCGACAAGTGGATCGACAAACTTTCCGATTACCTCGATGACGAGATGAGTCCGGCTGAGCGCGCGATGCTGGAACAGCGGCTCGCCGAGGATCAGGAGTTGGCGGAGACGCTCGAGGGCCTTCGCCGGGTGAAAATCCACGCCCAGGCCGTGGACGACCAGGTGCCGCCGCATGCACAGTCGCTTTGGGATGGCATCGCTCAACGAATCGGTGCGACCGGTTCCGTACCGCGCGATCATCGGCCGGTCGTTGGGTTGATCACACCGTGGCGGTCACGGCGCGTGCCGATCTCCGTTCCCCAGCTCATCGCGGCGAGCGTGGCCCTGATCGTTCTTTCGGGAAGTGGAGCGATGATGATCCAGCGGTTCGGGGCCGATCCCAGCGCGACGGGTTTGCCGTTTGAGTCCGCCGTGGCGAGTGCGGCGACCGGCGCTGCCTTTGCTTCCATCGGAGCAACGAGGTACGACGAAGCGGTTGCGGATCTCAAGCGGGTGCTAGAGGCGCGGCGACAGTTCCTCGACCAGGAAACGATCGATGTTCTCGAAGAAAACCTCGCGATCATCGATCGTGCGATCGAACGGTCGCTCGAAGCACTGCGGACGGCTCCACAAAGTGACTACTTACGGAGCCATCTCGAGCAGACGATGCGGCAAAAAATGACACTATTACAGCGCGCCACCGCTAGACCCAGTTCACTGTAGCGGTATGGTCAATAAGACGCGAAAGTAGAGCATGTTCAGCATTATCCTGACCGGGGCCCTGATGTTAACGGCCCTCGTACAATCCGCCGACACGACGATTTCCGTTGAGCGCGGTATGCGTCTCGATCTCCGAAACCAGGAGGGCGAGATTCGCGTCACCACATGGCAGCGGGATGCGGTCAGGATCGTCGCCGCCTCGGCGAGTGGATTGCGCATCGACGCCCAGCTGTCGGGGTCGGTCCTTCGGGTGCGGCCATCCGCGAATCGTGACGTCGACGATCGTACCAGGCGTCGGAGACGGAGAGGGATAGAGAGGCGGGGGGCGTGGGAACTCGGCGACGCGGTGGAGTTCGAGGTTACGGTGCCGGCCTATTTGGACATCGAGCTTTCCGGAGTCGAAACCGAAATGACGGTGACAGGGACGACGGGAAACATTTCGGTCGCAACGTCCGAGGGCGCCATTGTGATCCGCGGCGGTGATGGGTTCGTGTACGCCCGCACATCGGACGGCAACATTCGTATAGAAAACGCTCGTGGTCGGATCGAGGTTTCCTCGAGTTCAGGTGATCTGTGGGTCCGTGACGTCAGCGGTGAGGTAACGGCCGAAACGGTTGACGGGGATGTCTCATTGGTGAATGTCGACTCGCGGCAGGTTACGGCACGCACGGTTGACGGCGCCATCACCTTCAGCGGACCCGTCCATGCCAGAGGTCGCTATCGGCTGTCCACGCACGATGGAGACGTGACCGTGACGATCCCTCAAGGCACCAACGCCACCGTGAGCGTCGCCAACTACGAGGGAGATTTTGAGACGCAATTTCCGGTGACGTTGCGCGGAGCCCGCGGTCACCGCATCGAGTTTACCCTGGGCGACGGGAGCGCCACCCTGGTGCTCGAGTCGTTCGAGGGCGACGTGCGGTTGCTCCGCCGGCGGTGAGATTTTACGGCTAACGGCTCACGACTCACGGCTCACGGCTCACGACTCACGACTCACGACTCACGACTCACGGCTCACGGCTCACGGCTCACGGCTCACGGCTCACGACTCACGGTTCCCCTCCACCGGGACCCTCTCGCGCCCTCGGTGTATCTTCCACCGCATGAGAGTTCTTGTGATGACGCTCCTGGCCGCGTCGACCATCGCGTGCGGCGCCCAGGGTGAGCAGTGGCACGATGAAGTTCAGGCGCTCGCCGCCGAGTTGACACCGGGCGTGGAGGATGCCGTCGGCTTGAAGTTCAAGTACCCGCCGAACGTGGCGGTGCGGACCCGCGAGGAGGTATACGAGTACCTCGTTCACAAGCTGGCGACCGAACTACCCCCCGAGGAGTTGGCGCGCACCTCGCTCGCGTACAAGCTCTTTGGGTTGATTCCCGACACGCTCGATCTACGAAAGCTCTTTCTCGATCTGTATACCGAGCAGATCGTCGGCTTCTACGATCCCATTACCGATTCGTTATATGTGGTTGCCGGATCCTCTCAGCTCGAGGTGCGCTATGTCGTCGCGCACGAGTTAGTTCACGCACTTCAGGCGCAATACGTACCACTCGACTCCATTCTTTCCACACGCGGCGACAACGACCGTCAGGTCGCCGCCCAGGCCGTCATGGAAGGGCAGGGCATCTTGGCCTCACTCATCGTCATGATGCCGGGTCAGGACTTCAACGCGATGCCGGATTTCTGGCAACAGTACCGACAGTCGGTAAGAGCTCAGCAGGAGATCATGCCGATCTTCAGTGCCGCACCGCTGATTCTGAGGGAGACGCTGATCTTCCCGTACTTGGGTGGAGCGGATTTTGTGCGTTGGTTCGGGCTAGAGTATCCCGGCACGATGCCGTACGGTTCTCGACTACCACAATCGACAGAACACATTCTCCATCCCGAGCGCTACAAGTCTGGCGACGCGCCGGTCACGTTGCGCTTCACCACGACCGATGGTTTAGTGCACGACGATGGTTTGGGTCAGTTCGAGACCCAGGTGTTCATCACGGAACTGACCGGGAGCGAGTCGACGGCCGCGGCGGCCGCCCGCGGTTGGGGGGGAGATCGCTACGGGGTCTTCGAAACGGAGGGTGACCACGCACTGGTGTGGTGGTCGGTGTGGGACTCGCAACAAGCGTTTCGACGATTTACGACGGTCGTCGAGCGCGAATGGAACCGCGGGGTTCGAGCCGGTCGCCAACGCGCCTTGCGAAAAACCGAAGTGGGGGGCCGACCGGCCGCGCTGATCCTCGATGCGCCGGTCGGTTGGCGGCAGTGGGAAAGGCCGCCGGTCGTGGTAGAGAGGTGAGACGTAAGACGTAAGACGGCCCCTCACCACCCCCGGGGGAAGCAGGGAGGGGCCGTCTCACCTCTCACCTCTCACGTCTCACGTTTACGCCAGCACCACCGACACGACATACGCCGTCGCGCCAACCAGGGCGCCCAGCACGTACCCCAGCCGCACGATGAGTTGCAATTCGCGCTCCGTGGTTCCTCGGATGATTTGCTCGGTGCGCTCGAGGGAAAACCCGGCGACCTTTTCCTCGACCATCGTCTGAATATCTACTTGGGCCACGACCTCGGGTATTTGTTCCTGAATCCATTTCCAAAGAATAGCTGAAAGCGCGGTGATGATCCGATCGATGCTTCCCTCGGGAAGTTGATCTGCTGGACGACCGATTGGTTTTTCCAGTAACGCGTTCAGCGCTGCGCGTGCGCCCTCCTCGATCCAGGTTCGAACCCGGTCCGACGCCACGGTGGCGGATGTCCATTCTGCGGCGTCTTTTGGGGGGATCTTCTTGAGCACCTCGCCGACCGTATTCTTCTCGGCCCGCCGAAGCGCGCTGTCGACCTTCTCAGTGACGTACGCACGGGTTGCCGAGTCGCGCAGCGCCGCGGTGATCTGTTTCGCAGCCGTCTCCTTGATGCCCTCGAGACGTTCGGGGCCGAGAGACGCAAAATGCTCCGATAGTGGACGGCGTAAGAACTTTATCACAGCGTCATTCACGCTCTTGGATACCTGCGATCGCATTTCAGGCTCATCCAATAGCTTGCTAACCTGATCGGCGCCGTCTCGCTCGAAATTATCGAGCAACCGTGCAATCGTCTTCTCCGTGACGACCAGTCGTGCAACAATGCGCTCGTGAATGAGCAGATTCTTGACGAAGCGCTCGAAGAGATCGTGGAGAGAGTTCTGGATTCTGGTGCGTGTGTTCGGGTCGCGCAGCGCCGCGCTGATGCGATCCAGCGCCACCGGGAGGTACCCGGCTATTTCCTTCTCGACCACCGAAACCAACGGTTTCGGAAGGCGATCGAGCAGAGGCGTCTGATCGCCCGACATCTGCACGAATTGGCGGTCCAGCCACTGGCCGATCGTATTTTCCAACTCGGGATTCATCACCGCTTCGCCGACCCACTCCTCGATGCGCTTCCGAATAGCGGCGCGGCGTTCTTCGGTGAGGAAATCGGATAGGGGGCGGTCGCCGAGATCTTCGCCGACACGCGTGAGGAAGGCGGCGACTGCTTCGTTGAACTCCTCGGTCTTGGCGAACTTGGTCAACTGGTCGGCGATTGCCGGGGCGATCAGTTCCAGCGCCGCTTCGATTTCCGCGAGGATGGCCGGGGGCATTTCGTCCCTGAACGACCCGCGCTCGTTCTCGAGGAGTGTCGATAGGAAGCCGCCGATGGCCTTGTCGAAAGCGGCCCGCAACTCGGGAGCGGCCAGTTGTTCCGCCAGATCATCAACCGTGATGAGCCGCTCTCCCACGGTTTTGCCGATCGTCTTTGCGAGGCGGGCCTTGTTTTTTGGGATCGCTCCGTGAAGCTTCAACGGCCCCAGGCCGCGCGGGGTATACGGATGGAACAGCATCCAGATGGCCACGGCGTTGGTCAAACCGCCGGCAAGCGCGCCGAACACAATGGTCACGGCGGCATTGAGCAGGGACAGTTCGGAACTCACGCCCGGAGTCTCAGGTAGGCCAAGAGGCGGGGCGGCTCTCAGACGGATCGAGTATGAAACTGTATACCAAGATCTCCATTGGACTCATTGCCGGCGCGGTGGTCGGTA
>CAYLZR010000016.1:0-6646 GCA_964388145.1 uncultured Gemmatimonadaceae bacterium
TCCGTGTTCGCGGTCGAAGTGCTCGTCTTGTAACGCGTAGAACATGTCGAACGCACCTACCCAGGTGATCACCGCCGTCGCGATGACGAGCAGCGTCCACCACGGATCGCTCCACGCTCCGGTCACGGCGACGTACCCGCCCGCCGGCGCAATAGCGAGCGACGCACCAAGCCAAAGATGCGACCAACTCGTAACCCGTTTCGTGAAGCTGTACGCCAAGATCCACAGCAGCGCAAAGGGGGCCAACAGCAGGCAAAGAGGATTGAGCAACGCGGCCGCACCGATGAACACCACACTCGACACGACAACCGACCCCACCGCCTGCGTGACCGACAAGTGTCGTGCGGGAAGCTCCCGAGCCCGTGTTCTGGGGTTCAGCGCATCGAGCTTCCGGTCTACAATACGATTGAATGCCATAGCTGCGAAACGTGCCGAGGTGAACGCGACGATTACCAGCACCAACTGTCGGGTCGACACCGGGGCGTACCACGACGCATACACGACGCCCAACAACGCGAAGGGGAGTGCGAAGACGGTGTGTGGCAGCTTCACCAGGTTCACAAAGCGTACGAGCAGCGATCGGCCTTCGATCAGCTGCCCCTCTCGACGCTGCACTTCCCGGCTCTCGAGGATGGGTTCCAGGTTTGTGCGCCACGCATCGGTCTGGTGACGCGACCGGGACGGTTTACTCACGACACGGTGGGAGCGTAATCCCCAAGTCCGACCACATCGCGTCTACCTGGGCCTTCGTTTCGCCGTCCATGACGATTTTTGTGGGCCATTCTCGATCGAAGCCCTCCTCTTTCCACTTGGTCGTGGCGTCGATGCCCATCTTCGACCCGTAAGTAAAGGCGCGCGACGAGTGATCCAACACGTCGATCGGCCCCATCGTGAACCGTGTATCTCGCTCCGGATCGATGTTGTTCAACGCCACCCACCACGCTTCGTCTGGGTCCTGCACGTTCACGTCCTTGTCCACGATCACGATGGTCTTGGCCAGTGACATGAGCCCCATACCCCACAATGCGTTCATCACCTTCCACGCCTGTCCGGGGAACTGTTTGTCGATGCTCACAAAGACCAGGTTGTGGAAGATCCCGGGCGCCGGCATGTGGTAGTCGACGATCTCGGGCACGGTGAGCTTCAGTAAAGGAAGGAAAATGCGTTCGGTCGCGTGTCCCAGATAATAATCTTCCATCGGCGGGCGGCCCACGATGGTTGACGGATAGATCGGCCGCTCACGCATCGTGATCGCGGTGACGGCCACCGCAGGGTAGTAATCCGCCAAGGAATAGAAACCGGTGTGGTCGCCAAACGGTCCTTCCATCACCAGGGGCTCGCTGGGATCGATATGTCCCTCGATGACGAGCTCGGCTTCCGCCGGCACGAGCAAGTCGCTCATGACGGCCTTTGCCAGTTGCACAGGCTTGCGACGTAAGAAGCCGGCGAAGATGTACTCGTCGACGTTGGGAGGCAGGGGAGCCGACGCCGAGTAGATCGAAGCCGGGTCGCCCCCCAACGCGATCGCCACCGGCATCTTGTCGCCGCGCTCCGCCATCTCCCGCCAGTGCGCGGCACCCACCTTGTGCCGCTGCCAGTGCATCGCCAGCCGATCTCGCTCCAATACCTGTATCCGGTACATTCCGACGTTCCGCACCCCCGTCTTTGGATCGTTCGTGATGACTTGGGGCAGCGTGATGTACGGGCCGCCGTCTTCCGGCCAACAGGTCATGATCGGCAAACGAGTCAAATCGACGTCCGAGCCCTTGACGACCACTTCCTGGCAGGCAGGTGTTTTGCCAATGGTGCGAGGAGGAAACTTGGCGATCTCCGCGATCGTCGGGAACATGGCGATCTTTTCGCGCCATCCCTCCGGCACTTTCATCTTCAACAGCTCGGAGATGCGTGCGCCAATGGAATCGAGGTCGTCGACACCCAACGCCATGCTCATTCGTCGCATCGATCCGAACAAGTTGATACCGACCGGAATCGAGGATGTCGAGCCGTCGTGCAAGATGGGCTGCTCAAAGAGCAATGCCGGTCCACCGCCTGGGCTTTTCATGCAGCGATCGGCGATTTCCGCCATAGCCTTGTCGACCGACACCGGATGGGACACGCGGGCCAATTCGCCGGCCGCCTCGAGTTGGGTCACCAGCTCGCGCAGATTGTCGGCGATCACAGGCGCACACCCCAATGGATCATGGCAATCCCAAAACTGAGGGGTTCATATCCAACGTCCCCGAAGCCGGCACTCCGGAATCGTTCCGCCAGGTTGGCCGGATCGGGAAAGTCGAGAACCGAACTTGGTAAGTAGCTATAGGCCGTCGTATGTTTGGACACCATCCGCCCGATACGCGGGAGTACGTGCTGGAAATAGAACAAATACAGCGGCCTGATCGGCCAACGTTGAGGCGTCGAGAATTCGAGTACGACCAGTCGCGAGCCGGGCTTGATGACCCGAGCCATCTCCCGTAGGCCACTGTCGAGATCCGCCAGGTTTCGCGCACCGAAACCGACGGTGCACCCATCGAACTGCGCGTCCGCAAACGGCAACTCCAACGCATCCGCTCCAACCGGCAGGAGGCCTTTCGCCTTGGTGCGGCCTAGCTTCAGCATGGGGACCACGAAATCCGCGCCGACCACGCGAGCTCCGAAATTGGTCTGGCGAGCAATAGCCGCCGCGAGATCGAGCGTGCCGGCACACAGATCCAGGTACGTACCGTTGGGCGCACGGTCCCAACCGAGACGCAACACGGCACGGCGTCGCCAGCTGCGATCGATGCTGAGACTGAGAACCCGGTTGAGGAGATCATACCGGGGCGCGATGGCAGTGAACATCTCCCGCACGTATGATCGCTTCGCACTGCCGTCTGGAGCGCCATACCGGTGTTGCGCCGGCGACATAGGCGCGAAAGATACTGACGGGCTTAGACTCGCGACAGTGGTGCAAATTGAAACACCAACCGGGTCCTGGGGGTAGACCTGAACCGACCAATGCCGATTCCCGATGAGATGTCAACGGCCACCGATCAGGAGGTGGTCGAGTGGGCTCGTCAAGGACATGAGCGAGCCTACCGGGAACTCGTGCGTCGATACCAGCGACCGGTCTTTTCCCTCATCTACCGCATGGTGCGCGATCGAGAGCGGGCGGAGGACCTGGCGCAGGAGACTTTCGTCAAGGTGTTGAACGCGCTCGACAGTTACCGACGCGAGTACAAGTTCTCATCCTGGATCTTCAAGATCGCGAACAACGCGGCGATCGATCAGCTACGTCGCAAAGAACTCGACACGCTTTCATTGGACGGCGCGCCGGACGCCGTTACGAGCGAGCGACAGGAAGGCACGTCGCTCCAGCTCGCCCACGCGGGAGAGAGCCCGCTGGAAGAACTTCAGGCGCGCGAGTTGGGAAGTCAGATCGAACAGGCCATCGCGCGCCTCCGACCCGAGTACCGATCATGCATCTTGCTGCGCCACGTAGAGGGATACGCGTACGAAGAGATTGCAGAGATGCTCGACCTACCACTCGGTACGGTGAAGACCTACATCCATCGCGCCCGTTCGGAGTTGCGCACACTGCTCGCAGGGGTACACGAATGAAACTCTTAGTCGAGAAATTCGTATGGGGGATGTGAGGAGAACGACATGTTTGAAGACAACGTGACCAGGCTCAGTCCGGCGGAGGAGGACCCGATCGTCGATCGGTGGCTTACTTCTCTTTCGGAGTTGTCGCCGACCGCCGACTTCGAGGACGCGGTGATGGCGCGGGTGTGGACACCCGCTCCACGCTGGGTTCAATCGGTGCAACGCGTAGCCGGCACGTTGTTCGACCGAAAGCACGCGTGGAAGTGGGCCGGTGGCCTCGCCGCATCGTCGGCGATGTCCTTGGCCGTCATCGTTACCCTCGCAGTCAACTACCGGGTGCAGCTTGAAACGGCGTGGGCGTCGTTTGTCGACGGCGTTGCGATCGAAGTGTGGCGTGCCAGTGTCGCATGGTTGGGACAGGCAGTTACAACGACGGTTGCGGTCGGAGAGTTGTGGGGAGTGAACGGCACCGTGATCACGTACGCGAGTATCGCCGGTATCGTGGTCACCGCGTTCAGTGCGTGGGGTTTGCACAGAGTATTCACGAGTTTCAATATTGAGAGTTTCAATAGTGAGAGGATTGCGTTACATGCGAGTCGCTAGATGGACGCCCTTGCTGGCTCTCGCCACGAGTGCGGGCCTGAGCACCGCACCGGCCGTGGCGCAGGACCAAGCCGTCGTCGCCCATTCCATTTCCGTTGCTCAAGACGGTTCGTCGCTCGAACTGGAGCTGGCCGATGGCCGCAGCATCACGATCGAGTTGGCCGACGGGACGTTTCGGATCAACGGTGAGGCGGCAGGCTCTTACGCAACCGGAAGCGGGCTCGAATCTTCCTGGAGAAACTTGCTTTCGCAGTTCGGTTCGCTGAGCACCGACGAATTGGTCGCGGCGCTCGACGACTGGCAGGGTGAAGAACTCGAAGAGTTTAAGGCCGCGGAGCGGGAGTTGAGCGCGGCACTGGAAGCGAACCTCGGCAACTTGGATGCGGTGATTGCAAGCGCGGTAGCGGCGGCGCAAGTGGCGAGTGTGACCGCGGTACGAGGCGTGACCCTGTCGGGAGCAGCCCAAGCAACGGCAAGACAGCAAAACCTCATCATCGACCTCAACCGGTTGACCGGCGAACGCAGCGTCATCGAGCGCATGAACGAATTACGGCGCATCTATGGCGATGACTTCGGCGAGATCGGGATTGAGGTGGAAAACGGCCGCGTGCATATCGGCGATCTCACGGTGCGGCGTGGCCAGATTCTCGAAGGCAACCTCGCAGTGCTCTCCGGGGACGTTTCGGTCTACGGGACCATAAACGGTAACCTCGCGGCCTTGAACGGCGATGTGATCCTCCATAGAAGTGCGCGGATCGAGGGTGACGTCGTCGCCCTCAACGGACGAGTGACGCGCGGCGGCGGACACGTTGCCGGTCGCATTCGTTCGATGAATAGCCTCGCGATGAGACCACGTTCCAGCAGGGTAGCGCCACGCGCGCCGTCTGTATTCGAGCGCGGCAGTGCCAAACAGACGTTCAGCATCGATGCGGTTGGGCAGAACATCGCCACACTGTTCGGTTTCTTCATCGCTCTGGCTAGCATCGGATTTGGCCTGAACTACTTCATGCCGCGGCAACTCGAAGTCGTTTCAGAGACGGTTTCGGATTCGTTCGGCAGGTCTTTCTTCGCCGGCTTGTTCGCGCAGCCCTTGCTGCTTCCGGTGAGCGTCATGCTGATCGCCGGGCTCGCCATCACGATCGTGGGAATTCCCGTGGCCGTACTCGTCGCGCTCGCGCTTCCCGTTGCGGTTGTCGGGGCGGCTGTTACCGGATACCTCGCCGCGGCGAAGGCGGTCGGCCAATCGTACTTGAGCAGAAAGATCGCGCGGGGACAATCGCTTGTCGTGACGCCCTACCGGTCCACCGTGTACGGCGTGGGTGGCCTGCTGGCCGTTTGGATGCCGGCGGTTGCGTTGGGGTGGATCCCGTTGTTTGGGCAGCTCCTCCTGGCACTCGCCTTCATCTCGACCTGGGTGATGGCAACGGCCGGAGTCGGCGCCGCCATCCTCTCACGGGCCGGTCTGCGCGCAACGTTCGCCGGTTCGGGGGACCGACCGGCGCTGACTGACGAACACTACTGGCCGATGGACGCCTCGAACTACACCCCAGCCAGGCGCGGTCGCTCGAGGAAATGACGTCCCGGCCATGTTGGTTCGCGCTTCCACTGGGCCTCGCCCTCGCAGCGATGGTTACGAACAGCGAGGCCCAGACAGAGTACTCCTACCGCACGCTCTCCACTTCCCGCCAATTCGTCGACGAGTCCGACATCACGCTCCGGGTTCGCTTTGCCCTGGGTCATTTCAACCTCGGGCCCGACCAGGGAGGCGCGCTGTACCGTAGCCAGTTGGTGTACGACGAAGACCTGTTCGAGCCGGTGCAGCAATACGACCGCGACAGCCGCACACTCAACATTGAAATCGAAAACAACAGATCGCGTCGGGTGAACCTGAAGGTTCGGGACTTGCGCGACCTGCGCCAACGACTCGACGTAACGCTTTCCCCGGCCGTTCCCGCCCGCGTCGATTTAGAGTTCGGCGTCGTGCGGGCGGACTTGGATCTCGGGGGCCTCGCGCTCATTGAAGCCGCCGTCAAGAGTGGCGCCAGCGAGAGCACATTACGATTCAGCCGACCCACGACGATGCCGTGTGAGCGACTCCAGGTGAAAACCGGTGCGGGGGAGTTTAGAGCATACGGACTCGGTAATTCCAATTGCCGCACGATGGAATTCGAAGCGGCGGCAGGAACCTTCACACTCGACTTCACCGGAGAATGGCAACACCACGGCCAGACGGACGCGAAGGTGAAGCTCGGTGTGGGCGCGCTAACGCTACGGTTCCCCGAAGATCTCGGCGTTGCCGTGTCGCTCGATCGATTCCTGGCGACGTTCGATCGCTCGGAGTTCACCAAACGCGGTGATGTGTACTACTCGGAGAACTACGACGGGGCCACTGCCAAACTCCACTTGGAGATCAACGCGGCATTCGGTGACATCAACGTGGAGTGGTTATCGAGGTAAGACG
>CAYLZR010000016.1:6746-24469 GCA_964388145.1 uncultured Gemmatimonadaceae bacterium
GAGATCAACGCGGCATTCGGTGACATCAACGTGGAGTGGTTATCGAGGTAAGACGCGAGACGTGATAGGTGAGACGGCCCCGCCCAACTCCCCTCGGGGTGGATGGGCGGGGCCGTTTTACATCTCACGTCACACGTCTCACGTCTTGCGTCTCACCCAACTATCGGCAACTTCACGCTCTTCCCGCCGGCTTTTTTCCGCACCTCTCGCACAATTGCTTCGATAGCCTTTGCGGCCGGAGAATCGGGTTCGCCCACCACGATCGGTGTTCCGGCATCCGCGAGATCGGTCATGCCCGCCTGGAGCGGAATCTGACCGAGCAACGGCACGCCCAATTCGTCAGCAAGCTTTTGACCGCCGCCAGATGAAAAGATATGCACCCGCTCGCCAGTCGGCGTCAGAAAGAAACTCATGTTTTCGATGATCCCCACCACGGGAACGTTCACCTTCTCGAACATCTTGGCGCCGCGCAGGCCGTCGCCGATGGCCACCTCTTGAGGCGTGGTGACGATGATCGCGCCGCGTACTTGCACAGTCTGCACGAGCGACAGTTGCGCGTCACCCGTTCCGGGCGGCAGGTCTACCAAGAAATAATCGAGCTGCCCCCAATCCACGTCGCGGAGAAATTGCTGGAGGATTTTCATGATGATGGGACCACGCCAGATCGCGGGGGCGTCTCGCTCGATCATCAGCCCCAACGACATGATCTTCACACCATGGGCCTCCAAGGGAATGATCGTCTGTCCCTCCACCCGGGGCTGCGCGGTCACACCAAACATCCGCGGGATGTTCGGACCGTACACGTCGCCGTCCATCAGACCTACAGACAACCCCTGGCGAGCCAACGAGACCGCGATGTTGGATGCCACGGTGGATTTGCCGACTCCGCCTTTCCCGCTCGACACCGCCAGGATATGCCCCAGGTTGGGCAGGTCGGTCGGTTGGGACGGTGGAGGTACCGACCCGGGTTGGGCCTTCGCGTGGCTCTGCGCACCGTCTGCAGGCCCACCGGGCTCCATGACCTTGACCTTCACCTCCGAGATCCCTTCAACCTCACGGACGGCCGTGCGCGCCTCTCGTACGAGCGTGGCCGGATCGTCGCGACCCAACAAGAACGTAAACGAAACAAGACCGTCGTCGCCCACGGTCAGGTCTTGAACCATCCCGGCGGAAATCACGTCGTTGTCCACCCTGGGGTTCCGTACGTTGGTGAGGGCGCCGGCGACGCGAGCTTCAAGGGTATTCGGCATGGAAAAGGAAGGTTAATCGGTTTTGGCGAGTGTGCCGCGCGCAGCATCCAACACACGTTCCTGGACCTCGTGGAGGGAGCCCTCGAGCGAGGCGCCGGACGCCTTCTGGTGCCCGCCGCCCCCAAACTGCTGCGCAAGCACCGCCACGTTCACCGGTCCTTTCGAGCGGAAAGACACCTTGATGCGGCCGTTGGCGAGCTGCCGGAATAGGAGCGCCAGACGAACGCCCCGAATCGATCGTGGTAGCTCGACCACGCCCTCGAGATGCTCCGCATCCACACGGTGCCGCTCGAGCGCCCCAGGGGGCACGGTAACCCACGCCAGGCCCACATCGGGCTCGAACACCAGCGTGTCGGCCACCTCTGCAAGCAGTCGAATCCGGCCCTCTGGTTCGCTGGCGTAGACCTCTCGATAGATCTCGTCCGAGTCGACATCGCGATCGAGCAAATCGGCAGCCACACGCAGCGTCCGAGACTTCGTATTGCTGAAGCGAAAGCCCCCGGTGTCGGTGAGCATGGCCACGTATAGAGCCCTCGCGACATCGGCGTTGACCTCCCAACCGACTGCCTTGGCCAGGTCGTACACCAACTCACCCGTCGCACAGGCCTCCGAGTCCACCAACCTCGGTCCGGGAGGAAGGTCGCCACTGCTAAGGTGATGGTCGATACACGCCACGGGAATGCCCCGCTCCACGATCCGCTCGCCCAAATGTCCCAGCCGTCCCAGATCGGCAATGTCCAGCACCACGACCGCGTCGGCCTTCTCCAGATGTCGGACGGCTTGAGCCGTTTTGTCCGCCGCACTTATGCCGTTCAGGAGGAAGCGATATCGGTCCGGAAAGGGTGTGGGATTGGTGATGACGGCACGAACCCCGATGTCCGTCAACAGATGCCACAGCCCCACCTCGCTACCGGACCCGTCGCCATCGGCGTTCACATGGGTGGTAAGGGCGATTCGAGCCCCGGGCTGCAGCAGTTCCGCTACTTTCTTGGCGGCCTTGGTGCGCTGCGGAATGGAGGGCACCGCGGATCTTCTCAATCGGGCTTTAGCCATCGAGCAAAGATACCAGCTTCAGATGGCAAAGCGCGCGCTGTAAACTAAGCAGGATAGTCCGCATGACCCGCCCTTGCTGTAGGGCCTTGGAACATCCATCTTCCCGCACTTCTGAAACGTCTCCGGAGCCCCCATGGAAGCACTCGAGCAAATCGTCACTGCCGTAAAGAGCTTCGTCGACAATTTTGGCCCGCGCTTTGGCGGCGAGGCCGTACCAATCAAGGTGATCGCCCTATTGGGAACGGGCATTTTCCTCACGGTTCGGCTCGGATTCGTCCAGTTTCGCAAACTGGGACACGGGTTCGCGGTCACCAGCGGCAGGTACGACGATCCCAGCGAACCCGGAGACGTCTCGCATTTCCAAGCGCTCACCACCGCGTTATCGGCGACCGTGGGCATCGGCAACATTGCGGGTGCTGCTTGGGCCATTCACTACGGAGGGCCCGGCGCGCTGTTTTGGATGTGGATGACGGCACTTCTCGGAATGGCCACGAAATTTTCTGAGGTCACCCTCGCGCAGCGCTATCGCAACGTCGAGCAGCCCGACGGGACCCGCAAATGGGAAGGCACCGTGTCCGGCGGTCCCATGTATTACATCGAGCGCGGACTAGGACCGAAGTGGAAACCGTTGGCGGTGTTCTTCGCCATCATGTTGGGTACTACGGCCTTCCTCACTGGTAACGCGGTTCAGGCGAATACGATTGCCGACACCATGCAATCGACCTTTGGGATTCCCAACCTGGTGACGGGTTTGGTAGCAGCGGCCATCATCGCGGCAGTGATCCTCGGCGGCATTACGAGAATCGGAAAGGTTACCAGCATTCTCGCACCGGTCATGGCCGCCGTATACGTGTTCGGGGCCATGACGATCATCCTTCTCAACGCCGACCAACTGCTTCCGAGCTTTGCGCTGATCTTCCGGGAAGCGTTCAACCCTTCGGCCGGCGTGGCTGGTACCGGCATCGGCGCGCTGCTCGTCACGATGAATTGGGGTGTCGACCGCGGTCTGTTCTCCAACGAAGCGGGACAGGGATCGGCGCCAATTGCGCACGCGGCCGCGAAAACCAACGAGCCGGTGTCGGAGGGCGTCGTGGGTTTGGTTGAACCATTCATCGACACGATCGTGATCGTGACCATGACCGCGCTCGTCATTGTGATGACGGGCGTGTGGGACGAAAGGGTTCCATCCGAACTCACGATGGACGGCGGCGACGTGACATACGTCATCGATCAGGGAGACGGGACGTTCGAGGAAGTGTCGGCGGCACCGAGTGAGATTCGTGTTGAGGACGGGACGCAGTCGATCACCACGGGCCAGCCCGCGTTCGCCTGGCACGACGTGATCGTCGATCGGTTCTACACCGACGAAGACCAGACCATTGCATTCACCGGCACCATCAATCCGGGTGTCAATGCGGTCGCCGACGACGGAACCACATACACAGCGTTGTATGCGGACGCTCCCGAAGGCGGCGCGCCGCTCACGATGCTCGGATTCCGACGCGGCCTTTCGAAGATCGGTGACTTCGGCCATTACATCGTGTTGATATCGGTGTTGTTGTTCGGAATCTCCACGGCGATTGCATGGAGTTACTACGGCGATCGGTGCGCAACGTACTTGTTGGGACCGAACGCGGTGATGCCTTACAAGGTGGCCTACGTGTTGATGCACCTCGCGGGGGCCCTCATCGCTCCTGCGGTGGCGTGGGATTTGGGCGACATCTTCCTTGGTATCGTGATCCTGCCAAACCTGCTTGCCCTGATCCTCCTCTCAGGAAAGGTGCGCGAAATGATGGACGGTTACTTCGAGCGCAAACCGTGGGAGGAGAACGCCGAGGCGCACAAGCGGCGGAAGGAGGGGAGGTAGGTTTTAGGTTTTCGAAAATACACAACGCCGGCCCGTAGCTCGGACCGGCGTTGGTGTTTGCGTTCAGACCTATAACCTACAACCCAAAACCTAAAACCTAAACAGAGTAATTCGGCGCTTCCTTCGTCAGTACGACGTCATGCGGATGCGACTCGCGTAAACCCGCAGCCGTGACTTGCACGAACTCACTTTCACAACGCAGCTCGTCGATCGTCGCCGCGCCGCAGTAGCCCATCCCACTTCGGATGCCACCGGCGATTTGATAGATCACGTCACTCACGGGTCCACGGTAGGGCACCCGGCCCTCGATACCTTCCGGGACGAGCTTCTGCACCGCCACCTCGTCGTCCTGGAAATACCTATCGGACGACCCGTCTTGCATCGCGGATAGAGATCCCATGCCGCGAATCGTCTTGAAACGTCGTCCCTCGAGCAAGAAGCTCTCGCCGGGACTCTCCTCGGTACCCGCCAACATAGACCCCAGCATGACCGACGATGCTCCGGCCGCCAACGCCTTCACCGCGTCGCCGGAATACTTGATTCCTCCGTCGGCGATCACAGGAACATCTCCGGCGGCGCGCACTGCCTCGAGTACGGCGGTAACCTGCGGCACACCAACACCCGTAACCACACGCGTGGTACAAATCGACCCGGGGCCTACGCCGACCTTGACGGCATCGACACCGCGCTCGATGAGCGCCTTGGTTCCGTCAAACGTTGCAACATTGCCTCCTACTAGTTGCGTTTTTGGAAACGCCTGACGCAATCGATCGACGGTTTGGAGTACCGCCTCGGAATGCCCGTGCGCCGAATCAACGACGATCACGTCGACGCCCGCATCCACCAACGCTCGGGCGCGGTCATCCGTATCCGCGCTCGCCCCCACGGCGGCGGCCACCGCGAGTCGCCCGTGCTGATCTTTGTTGGAATTCGGATAGTCGCGGCGCTTGAAGATGTCCTTGACCGTGATCAACCCTTGCAACTTTCCCGAGTCATCGAGCACTGGAAGTTTTTCGATGCGGTGCTTACCGAGAATACGTTCCGCCTCGTCGAGTGTGGTGCCGACCGGCGCGGTGATGAGTTCTTCCTTCGTCATCACTTCAGAGATGGGCCGCCCGAGATGCTGCTCGAACTGCAAGTCCCGATTCGTAATGATCCCCACGAGCAAGCCGGTCTCGTCGACCACCGGTACGCCCGAAATCTTGAACTTCGCCATCAGCGCGCTGGCTTCGCGGATCGGTCGATCGGGTCCGAGGGTGATGGGATTCAGGATCATGCCGCTCTCGGATCGCTTGACCCGATCGACTTGGGCCGCGTGGCGATCGATCGACATGTTTTTGTGAATCACACCGATACCGCCCGCACGCGCCACCGCAATCGCCATCTCCGATTCGGTAACCGTGTCCATCGCCGCCGACACGACCGGCGTGTTCAATGCCAAGCTTCGCGTAAATCGACTTGTGATGGAGACCTCGCGGGGATGAACGCTCGCATGACGCGGCACGAGAATCACGTCATCAAACGTCAGGGCGTAACCGGGTCGGAATTTACCCATCGGACGGTCCCTATACGCAAAAACCCGCCGTGAAATCTGCCGGGCGGGTTCGGTGGTTCGGTGTTCGTGTTTCCATGGCAGAAGGTACCATGGGGTCAATCACCGGTCAAGCTGTTTCTTTCTCTCTATCGTCCTCGGTTTCGACCCTTTTTTTTTGTCTTCTTGGCGGCTGCTCCGTCCTTCTTTTCTCCCTTGACCTTCTCCACCGGGGCCTCCTCCACCGGGGCCTCCTTCACCGGAGCCTCCTTCACCGGGGCCTGCTTCACCGGGGCCTGCAACTCGTCGACGACGGTCTTCCCGGCGGCCGCCAGACCTTGCATCACGCGGCCCGCGGCGTCGAATACGCCACGAGTCCCCTTGATCGCAGATGCCGACACACGACCCGCGCGTAACGTGTCCTCCACTCGATCGGCAATCTTCTCGAGCGTCGACGGACCCGACCGACTCCCAAACTTGGATTCGAGAAATTCCATGTAATCCAAAACCTGATAGGCTTTGTCGTCTGGCAAGTTCTCCAATCGACGGAGAATACGTTCCTTCAGCAGTTCATCCATGCAATAACCTCATCGCTCCCGTACGGTCATCTCGATCAGTTCCACGACAGGATTTCCGAGATAATGGCTGCGACCGACCCGGACGCGTGCGAGTATCACGAGCTGAGCTAGCGGCGAAAGTCGCTCGAGAACTTCTCGCTGCTCGTCGTTGATCATCACATACACTGATCCCACTTCGGGCAACGGCCCGCGCGCCAACAGGTACGATTGTCCTACGGGCAGCTCCCGACGCAAACCATCGCTCGTTTGTATGGCAATAAGCTGCACCGTCCACTGTAGCACACGGCCCTCGAAAACGTCGGGCTGTGCCCGCACCTCGGCGCCGCTCACACCCACTAACACGTCGGTCGACACGGGTCGCAGGTCACTCTCGTGGACCCACCCTTCGATACGAACCCGTACCCATTCGCCGGAGCGAGCCAACACGGTGAGTGGTGCGCCTCCGCCGAGCACGGCCGTGGTGTCGCCGCTCGGGACGACCCGCATCGCAGACCGCCCGACCGTCACCGCCCGGTCGATTCGGGGCGATCCGGTGTCCGTGGTCGCTGAAGCCCCCTGCTGAGCCGCAGCGTTGCCTTCACCGGCTGGCGGAAGGACGACGGCCGGCGAGTCCGGATTCACACGCTCGAGGGAGCGGGCCCACATCCAGCCGGTGCGGCTGACGCGCACCCATTCGCCGTTCGGAGCGTCGACCTCTTGCAACCAAAAACCGGTGTTCAACCGCGCGAGAATCGATCCGTTGGGCCGATCTCGCAGATTTTCGCCAGATCTGGCGCTGACCTCGTATTGAAATCTTGAAGCGCTGAGCGGCCGAAGCGACTCCCGCCAAATCCATCCGTCGAGGGTGATTTCCACCCACCCGTCCTGCGGCTGTCCTCCGATGAGCTCCGCACCCTCGTTGACCGATGCCAGCAACCGCCCCTCCGGGCCCGGCTCGCGGCGGAAGTTGTCCTGCCGCGTGACACGGTATAGGTCCTGAGCATCGATGGCCTGCGGCGAGAGAATCGCCACGAATGCGGCCGCCAAGAGGCACGCTGGAAGCCCTGCAGGGAGGTAGGTAGATTGCTGCATCGTTTTGTTATAGATCATTCTAGGAGGCGGATTTACGCATGTCAAAGGGTGGCGGACCGGTCGTGTTGATCGTGTTGGACGGCTGGGGGTACGGACCGCGATCCGATGGCAACGCCATCGCGCTCGGTCGCACGCCCGTGTGGGATCGACTCGTCAAATCGGCGCCCTTCGCATTGCTGGACGCCTCTGCCGAATCGGTGGGCCTGCCGAGTGGCCAAATGGGCAACAGTGAAGTCGGTCACCTGAACCTCGGAGCGGGCCGCGTTGTTCCGCAGGACATCGTCCGTATCTCCCACGCCATCCGGTCGGGAAGTTTCTACCAGATACCCGAGCTCGTCGAGCTTTGCGCCGGGGTTCGCGACCGTGACGCGACGCTGCATCTGTTGGGATTGGTGGGAACAGGTGGCGTACACGCGATCCACGAGCACACCGTTGCTGCCATGGAGCTGGCGAGGCGTCAGGGCGTTCGCCGAGTCGCCGTCCATGGGTTTTTGGACGGACGTGACACGCCTCCACAATCCGCCGCGGACTTCATGAGGACGGTCGCAAAAGAGGCCGCAGCGCACACCGACGACGGCACCGAATGTTTCGTGGCGACGGTCACCGGACGGTACTACGCGATGGACCGGGATCGACGGTGGGACCGGACCAGGCTGGCCTATGACGCCATGGTGCACGGAGCAGGTCACCCGGCGGACGATCCTGTGAGCGGCATCATCGAGGCATATGAGCGCGGTGAAACGGACGAGTTCATCAAGCCTCTCGTAATCCGGCGTGGGGGGCACCCGGCTTCCGTGATCCGCGACGGCGACGGGGTTTTTTGTTTCAATTTTCGAGCGGACCGCATGCGCCAAATCGTACGTGCGCTGGCGGTCGAAGGATTCAATGGTTTTGACACCAGCTCCAGCCTGTCCGTTTCATTGGCTACCATGACCGTGTACGACGAAACTTTCTCGCTTCCCGCTGCTTTTCCGGCTCAGACGATGTCACGCATTATCGCGGAGGTCGTGTCCGATGCCGGCCGTACCCAGTTTCGGACGGCGGAGACCGAAAAGTACGCGCATGTAACATACTTCTTCAACGCGGGTATCGAGGCTCCGTTCAAGGGCGAAGAGCGTCTCTTGGTCGACTCGCAGCGCGTGGCGACCTATGACCTCAAGCCGGAAATGAGCGCCCCTGGCATCACGGACGTACTCTGCAAGGCGATCGAAAGCCGTGATTACGACTTTATCCTGTGCAACTACGCGAACGGGGACATGGTGGGTCACACTGGTGTATTAGGTGCGGCAGTCTCGGCGGTCGAGACCGTCGATACCTGCGTCGAGCGGGCGCTCTGTTCCGTCGAAAAGGTCGGCGGGACGGTGTTGATCACCGCCGATCACGGCAATTGCGAGGTCATGATCGATCCGGAGTCAGGAGGCCCGCACACGGCGCACACCACTAACCCTGTTCCCATCGTGATACTGGGGGATGCGGGCACGCGGGCGTTGCGAAGTGGAGGCGCCCTTTGCGATGTGGGACCCACGGTGCTCGGCCTGTTAGGACTGGAACAACCCTCGGATATGACCGGGCGAGATCTTCGAGAAGGAATAGCGTAATGGTTAGGAGTTTGTTCGTTGGAATCACGTGTTTCTCACTGTTGTCCACGCCGGCACGTGCGCAGGTCGGACACTTGGCGGAAAACTCCCCATACAAAGACATGCGCATCAAGCAAGCGTTGGTGTTTTACGGTGGCTACCTCTCAGGTAGCCGCGGGAGCGCCGGAGTCGGTCCGTCCGCGGGGCCGATGGGGGCCGCTCAGTGGGAATTTACCGTGGGCGCCCCCAGCATCCTCTATCTCGGGGTGGCGTTTGCCAATCTGGAGCGTGCACTTGTCAACCCGAACGATCCTCCCGATACCAGGTTCTTTGGCGTGGCCAATCAACGAATCGTGATGTTGAACGCTGGATTCAGCATCGTACTCACCGGACGGAAGACGTGGCGCGGTTTTGCTCCGTACGTCGGCTTGGGAATGGGTATGGCGTTTGGAGGTTCCGTACCAGAGGATTCGTCGGGGTTCACTTTCAAGACGAAGTTCCACATCGGTCCCACGGTGGGAGTGCGGATACATCCATCGCCGCGGTTTCATTTCCGAATCGAGGGACGCGGGACTCTGTGGCGACTCACATATCCAACGCTGTTCTTCGACGATCCGGCAAACGCGCCGGGCACCGACCCGTTGTTGAACCCGGTCCTCGAAACCGACACTGATTGGACACTCCATCCTACGCTGCTGTTCGGCATCGGTTACACCCTGAGGCGGTGAGGCCCCATGTCCAAAGCGTTCCTCACTCGTTCGGTTCGGTTCAGCGCGTCCCACCGTTACTTCCGCCCGGCGTGGAGCGAGGAGCGCAACCGTGAGACGTTTGGCTGGTGCACAAACGCTCCCGGACACGGACACAATTACGAGTGTGCTGTTACCGTATCGGGCCCTTTGGAACGCGATACGTCCATGGTGCTGGACCTGAACGTTTTCGACCGCATCTTACACGAGGAAATTGCGAATCGTTTCGACCATCAACACATCAATGAAGCCGAAGAAGAGTTTGCGTACGGGAATACCATCCCAACGGCCGAGGCGCTCGCTGTATTTCTCTTTCAAAAGGTGGCCGCGCGCTTGCCCGCGGGCGTCCGGCTCTACAAGCTCCGCGTTCAGGAGAATCCCAACTTGTACGCCGAGTATTTCGGCCAGGATTAGGCGGTATCTGTGACCAGAGGCGCGATCTTGGCGGGCGGGGCGGCGAGTCGATTTGGCGGCAAAGCCAAGGGTCTCGAGACCGTCGGAGGGGAGCGCATCCTCGACCGAGTTGTTCGCGTCGTAAAAGAGGCGGTTGGAGAGCTGCCGTTATTGGTGGCCAATGCGGACGACGCACACGAATGGATTGAAGGCGCCGTGGTCGCGAAGGACGTCATCCCCAACTGCGGGACCCTGGGCGGAATTTACTCGGCCGTTGCCCATAGCCAGCATCCGGTACTCATCACGGCTTGGGACATGCCTTTCGTGAGTCTGGAGTTGCTGAAAGCCGTGATCGCGGGAGCAAGTGCGTTCGACGTCTTCCTTCCCGAGAGTAATGGTCCGTTGGGGTTCGAGCCACTCTGCGGCGTCTACAGCCCCGCGTGTGCCGAGCCGATCAGGGCGGCGCTGGACGACGAAGATTTCCGCTCGACGAGTTTTCACGAGCACGTGCGGGTCAGCACCCTACCGTTGTCGGACGTAAGAACGTTCGGAGATCCGGACATGTTGTTCTTTAACGTGAACAGCCCCAGTGACGTGGCAAAGGCCGAACAATTGTGGCAGACTCAATCCGCCTAGTTTCGGTCGTTGGGAAAAAGAATAGTGGAAAGACCACACTCATTGTGGCCCTTGCTTCTGAGTACGCTCGCCGAGGACGAGTGGTCGGGACGCTCAAACACGGCACGCATCCCGCTAAACTCGATCAAGAAGGCACCGACACTTGGCGTCACATGCACGAGGGATCGGCGGAAAGAGTCCTCATCGAGTCATCAGGACACCGTGTGCTGATCCAGCGTCTCGAAGAGGAAGAAGATCCAATAACGCTCGCGCGCCGCTACATGCTCGGCACCGACATCGTCATCGCCGAGGGCTTCACCAAACATCCGATCCCGAAAATCGAGGTGTACCGGCGCGACGCCCACGCGGAACCGCACTATGCCAGCACACGCCCGAACGCCGATCAGTGGTTCGCGATGGTGACCGATCACGAGACCACCGGGTATCCGTTTCCCACGTTTCATTTTTCCGATACCGCGTGGTTGGTCACACTGTCCAAGTTGGCCTGGGCCAAGGCCATGATCATCGAAGACTAGCGGTGCGGACGCCGAACTCTGCGGCAAACGACATACTCGCACACGTGTCGCCGCTACCATGCGAGCGGGTTCCCATCTCCCGAGCGCTCGGCCTGGTACTTGACGAAGACGTCGTAAGTCCGGTCAACCTTCCCCACTGGGACAATTCGGCCATGGACGGCTACGCCGTGCGCGCCGACGACCTAGAGGGCACACCGCCCCACGAGTTCGACATCATTGAAGAGATCCCCGCCGGTTCGTTTCCGACTCGGGAACTGCAACCTGGCCAATGTGCACGGATCTTTACAGGAGCACCGATTCCGTCCGGGGCCGACACGGTCGTTCGTCAAGAGGACACCACGCGCCTCGACGAGACTCATGTCCGTGTCGACGATATACGAGATGCGGGTCGACACGTGCGGAAAGAGGGTGAAGACGTCCAGCGAGGGGACACGGTGCTGCGCCAGGGAACACCGCTCGAAGCGGCAGCGTTGGGAATGCTCGCGTCGGTGGCGTGCTTCGAGGTCGCGGTGCACCGCCGGCCGGTGGTAGCCATCCTCGGGTCGGGCGACGAGATCGCTGGAGAGAACGAGCGCGACGCCATCCTGAACGGACAGAAAATCGCGTCGTCCAACACGTACACACTCGCCGCGCTCATCGAACGCGCGGGAGCCGAGGTGCTGAATCTCGGAGTCGCGAAGGACGACCCAGACGACCTGCGAGCGCGAATGCTCGACGCCGCACCGGCCGATCTGATCGTGACAACCGCCGGCATCAGCGTCGGCGAGCACGATTTTCTCCATCAGGTCCTGGAAGATCTACACCTCGACAAGAGATTCTGGCGTATCCGGATGCGGCCGGGCGCCCCGGTGGGCTTTGGATTGGTCGGCGATCTCGACGCCACGCCGTGGATCGGACTGCCGGGCAACCCCGTCAGCACCATGGTGACGTTCGAACTCTTCGTCAGGCCGGCAATTCGCAAGATGCTCGGTCACACCAAGCCGTTCAGAGCGGTCACCACCGTCATCGCCGCCGAGCCTATAACGTTAGGACCGCCGCTGCGTCATTTCTTGCGGGTGAAGTTGACAGGTGACCCCAGCAGGCTCGAAGCGCATCTCACAGGCCCGCAGGGGTCGGGGATACTCAGCTCGATGGTGCACGCCGATGCGTTGGCGGTCGTTGCGGAAGATCAATCGGAGGTTCGCGTCGGGGAGGAGTTGCAAGCGATCGTGCTCGACGACCATCGGCACGTGGAAAACTGTCCGTGGTGAACTCGTGGGCAGTGGGCAGTAGGCAGTTAGACGGATCACTCTGGCCCAAAAGACGTTCACATCCGCTTATACGTTGGCCCGCTTCCACCCTCCCGCGGCGTCCAACGCGGCCCCAACACGTCGGTAGCCTTGCAGTCCACACAGTTGGGCGCGTTTACTCGTAGTTTTCCGTCCACCACCTCGTACACACCGGCCGGACACATGCTCGCGTACATCTTGGCAGTGTCCTCGTCGACGTTCTCGTTCACAATCAAATGTGAGGGAATCGTGTCACGCGTCGCGTTGCCGGATTTGAAGACCCCATCAACCTTGCTGAACGTCAACTTCCCATCCGGCGTGAGCGGCTTCGTGCTCCGCACCCGCTTTGGCACATCCGCATCGGCCTCCATCCGGATTCGCTTTCTGAAGAGCCGCCCGCCCGTCAAGGTCATCAAGCTCGCTTTCACACCGCCCGTGAAGAAGCCTTTCTTGAATGCCAACCGCATGTTGCGTGTGCGATAGAGATCGTCGAGGATGAACGAATCATTCACGAGTTCGTCGTACGAAGCTAGGTACGGCGCGGCGGTTTCACCCTTCTTCAACGCATCGAAGATCGCGCGCGCCGCATAGATCCCCGACTGTATCGCATAGTGAATCCCCTTGAGCGACGGAACATCGACCATGCCCGCGGAATCGCCTAACAACAACACGCCGTGGCCGTAACGACGATCCGGCATGGAATAGAAACCGCCTTCAGGGATCGTCTTGGCGCCCCACTCCACCATCTCGCCGTCGTCGAGATAACGCCGGAACCGCGGGTGCAGCTTGAGCTTTTGGAAGAGTTCATGCACATCGAGACCGGTCTGCCGGTAATCGAGCCCTACAACTAATCCAATGGCCACCACGTTGGGTTCGAGGGGATACATGAAGCTCCCCCCAAATGCATCCGTCGGAAGCGGCCACCCCATCGTGTGCACAATTGTATCGAGCGGGGTTTTCGTCTCCCAAATCTCTTTGACGCCGAGCGCGTAGATCTGCGGGTTTTGCGAGCCGATGTTCTGCCATTCCAAGTAGGCCTGCGTGAGCGCCCCGCGACTTCCTTCGGCCAGCGCGGTCACTCGTGCGACGATGTCGGTGCCGGGCGTGTAGGAAGCCGTTTGGTTTCCGTCGCGATCGAGGCCGGTCGGCGCCGTGCGTACCCCGACAACGCGCTGGCCTTTCACGCGAAGACTCGCCGCCGGATACCCCGTAAAGACATCTACACCCACCTCCTCCGCCTTTCTTCCCAACCACCGAACGATCTCACAGATCGACGCGATATAGTTGCCGCCGTTCTGCATTGGTGGTGGTGTAGGAATCCGGATCGACCGCGCCCGCGTCAGTACATAAACAGCCTCCTTCGTGACGGGCTGACGAAACGGAAAGTCCTTGTCTTCCAGATCGGGAAACAGATTGCGAAACGCCGTTGGATTGACGACGGCCCCGGACAAGCAGTGCTCACCCAGCGACGCCGATTTTTCCAGCACGCCGATGCTCACTTCACCGACGCCATCACCGGATTCGTTGTCTTGTTTGACGAGGCGTGCAAGCTCGATGGCCCCGGCAAGTCCACTCGGCCCACCACCAACAAACAGAACGTCGATCTCTAACGTCTCACCCGATGGCGGTTCGTCGGTGATGAGTTGATCGATCGGTAGCTTGGGCTGTGTGTCGGACGGTCGAAATCGGGCCATGCCTCACGCTCCCCGCAGGTTCTTGATCTCCTGTGTCAGTCGGGGAACGATCTCGAACAGATCCCCTACGATCCCATAATCCGCAATCTTGAAGATCGGCGCGTCTTTGTCCTTGTTGATCGCTACGATCACCTTCGACGTCCTCATACCCGCCAGATGTTGAATCGCGCCGGAAATCCCGATGGCAACATAAAGCTGTGGACTCACGGTCTTGCCCGTTTGGCCGACTTGATCCGCATGCGGCCGCCATCCCGCATCGACCACCGCCCGAGAAGCTCCGACCGCCGCATTGCCAAACGCGTCAGCGAGGTCCTCGACCAGGGTGAAGTTCTCGGGTTCCTTCAGTCCCCTCCCCCCACTCACCACGATGAGTGCCTCCGCCACGTCGAGACGCGCCTTGTCGGGTTCTTTGATCTCCAGCGTGCGCGACAGCACCTCTCCGTCAGGCGGTGTCACGTTCACGGTTGTTGCATCGCGCGCGTTTTCACTCGGTTGAAAAACGTTGGGCCGAACCGAAATCACGCACGGTGATTTCGTAATCTCGAGTCGATAAACCGCTTTCCCGGAATACACTGGACGGCTAACGGTTATACCTTCCCCTGCTTCGAGCGCGGTTACGTCCGCCGCAAGCGGGCAATCGAGCCGGCTGGCCACGCGCGGGCCAAGGTCCTTCCCCATGGCAGTGGCCGCCATCAGCACCGCGCCGTAGGCACCGGACTGTGCCTGCTTTACAGTTGCGGCGGCATAGTAGTCGGGTTGGTACAGACTCAACCCGTCGCCTTCCCCCACGATGACTTGGTCCGCCCCGAATTTTCCCAATTCGGAAACGTCCATCCCCGTGGGCCCCAGCACGAGCGCGTCGACAGATCCACCCGAGGGGTCGGCCAGCTGGCGCGCCGCCGCCAATGCTTCCAGCGCCACCTGCTTGAGCACACCGCCCCGCTGTTCGAGTACCGCGAGAACATTCGTCATCACAGCACCTTCGCTTCCGTTCGCAACGCCTCGATCAACGCAGGGACAGCGTCCGGCCCCTCTCCAACGATGCGCCCCTCGGGACGCGCCGCCGGCAGAACAAGTGCCGTCACCGTGATTCCCCCACCGTCCAACTCTACGGGTTTGACTTCGAGGGGTTTCTTCTTGGCCATCATGATGCCACGTAGGGCGGGATAACGGGGTTCGTTCAACCCCTTGTCGGCAGTGATGACCGCCGGAAGAGAGAACTCCACCACTTCCACACCACCTTCGATCTCGCGTTCACCCTTGCCCGAACCGTCAGCGATCTCGAGGTGACCAACCGCGCTCACACTCGCGATACCGAGCAGCTCAGCAACGATGGTCCCGACGGCCTGGCTGTAATCGTCGATTGCCAACTTGCCAAAGAAAACCAGGTCGTATCCCGTAAGCTCGGCGGCGAGTACTTTGGCTACCGCAACGGGATCCAACGAGACTGACTCCGTCCGCAGGAGCACACCCCGGTCGGCGCCCATCGCCAGCGCCGTACGAATTGTTTCCTGCGACGCGTCGGTTCCCAACGCAATCGCCACCACCTCGGCGTCTCCTGCCTTCTCCTTCATCCGCAACGCCTCTTCGATGGCGTACTCATCGTAGGGGTTCAGCACGAACTTTACGCCGGCTTCATCAATGGACTTTCCGTCGGCGCCAATCTTGATGCGAGTCTCGGTGTCCGGGACCCGCTTTACACATACCGCGATCTTCACCGTAACTCCATCTATAACATGTGTTTAGTGACTTGTGCCGCCGCGCGAATTGCGCCTGCGGAAGGTACCCAGTAGGACGCAACCACAACAACCCTCCCCGCTCCATACGCGCGCAACCCTCCGAAACTTTGTGTGTCACCAACCCGTCCGGTCTATAACGAGGTGAACCGCGTGGCCACCGCCGCGCCCGTCGTGACATGGGGGTGCCATGATCAAAACCATCACCGTCGCCGCACTTGCGATTGCGGGATCCGGCCTGGGCCTGTCCGGACTCGTCAACGACGCGCAGTTTGACGAAACGATCCCGGCATCCAGGGAAGGGATCGTAACGGTACGCGTCACCGACGGCGCCGTTTCGATCGAAGGGTGGGACCGTGACGAAGTTCGCGTCACCGTCTCGGGGGTCAATCGTGACGCTATCGATCTGCGGAGCAGTCACAACCACATCGTCATCCGACTTCAGCCCGATCAGGGTAATCTCGACGATCTCCAACTTACGATCACCGTGCCGAAGGGCAGCAGCATCGACGTCGAAACCGACGGTGCCCAAGTGGATGTCGACGGCGTCGAGGGTGTGGTGCGTCTGGCGAGCAACAGCGGAAAACTCACCGTTGCCGGCCACCCCGCGAGTATCGTGGCGGTGTCCCAGAGTGGGGATATAGCTATTCGCGCACGCGGTGCCGAGGGGTTCGTGCATTCCGAGCAAGGCACTGTACTGCTGCAAGGCGGAAGTTCCGGTGACATCGTCGCGCGACGCGGCGCGGCGCGAAGCCGGCAATCGTCACGGCGCAGTCGAGACTCCGCGGCAAGACAAGCACAACGACGTCAGCGGGAAATCCAGCGCGAGGTAGAGCGGATGCGCTCCGAGATCGAACGACGACGTTCGAACGGGCAATGTTGCCGTGACCATGATCTAGGTGATGTGATCGAGCGCATTGTGCGCGAAAGCGCATGGGCGTTGGAGGGCTTGGAGGATCTCGTCGATGTCGAGCGTCGGCAAGGAGGTCTCTATATCAACGTTGCTGACGCTATTGAGGTTGACCTGGACTTGGATGCGCTCGAAGAGATGATCGAGAGTATGGGTGAGGAAATCGGCGAACAGATGGAAGCGCTCGCCGAGGAACTCGACGACCGATATCGCGACTATACCGAAGAGTTCGAACGCAGTTATCGACGGGCGCGGCGCAATCGCCGATAGAGTGTGACCGCGGGTTTACTGTGACGCCACGATCTTGAGCACGGCTCCTTCGGCGACAACCATATAGAGTTCGCCCACAACATCCTGCCCGAACGAGGTCACGCCGCCGGCATCTAGACCCCAATCTCGTTTGTCGGCAGCCGCCCCGTTGTTGAAACGAAAACTGCGTAAGAATCCACCGCAAAAATCCGAATAAAAGTAATGTCCCTGAAGATTGGTCAATGCCAAGCCTCGGTAGACGTAACCGCCGGTGATCGAGCAGTTGCCTGCGAATCCGGTATTCTCATACTGCAACACCGGCAGCACAAATCCGCTCTGGTCGCATGTGGCGGCGTTGAAGCAACTCATGCCTTCCATGACGTTCCAACCAAAATTCAATCCGCCGTCGGCCACATTCACCACGGTCACTTCCTCGAAGCTGCTCTGTCCCACGTCGGCAACGTACAAACGTCCGTCTGTGTCGTCGAAGGCAAACCGCCAAGGGTTTCGCAAACCGTAGACCCAGATCTCGCCGCGGGCGGTCCCGCTACTGAAGAATGGATTGTCCGCCGGGATGCCGTAGTTCAAACCGGGATCGGGGTTGTCGACGTCAATCCGAAGGATCGCGCCGAGTATCGTCGCCGTGTTT
>CAYLZR010000017.1:0-2729 GCA_964388145.1 uncultured Gemmatimonadaceae bacterium
AATATCCAATATCCAATTGTTGGATATTCGAGATTCGAGATTCGATATTGGATATTCGCACGCCCTACCCCACCCTGAACAACTCCATCGCCCTCTCGTACCGCCGTTCCAAGCGTTTACGAATCTCGAGGTTTCTCTGGCCATGAAGCCGTGGATCACTCTCGATGAGCTGGATTGCGGCTTTGCGCGATGCAACGATGAGGTCGTCGTCTTTGGTGAAGTCCGTGAACCGCGTCTCAACACCGCCGGATTGTCGTGCTCCCGCGAGCTGTCCCATACCGCGTTCCTGGAGATCCATCTCCGCGATGCGGAAGCCGTCGGCCGTCTGTGAAAAGCGCCGCAGCCTGTCGCGCGCGCCGGCGTCGGCGACGAGAATACAATAGCTCTCCTCTCCCCCTCTGCCGACACGGCCACGTAGCTGGTGCAGTTGCGCCAGACCAAACCGTTCCGGATGTTCGATGACCATGACGGAGGCGTTGGGCACATCGATGCCAACCTCGATCACCGTCGTAGCGACCAGCACGTGTATCTTGCCGTCGCGAAAGGACCGCATCGTCACATCCCGCTCTTCGTTCTTCATCCTACCGTGGACGAGTCCCACCTCGAGCGGGTGGAGATCCTTACGGAGTTGCTCGGCCATGGTAGTCGCGGCTTTGAGGTCCACCTTCTCGGACTCATCGATCACCGGATACACGACATACACCTGTCGTCCCGCCTGGCACTGTTCGCTCACGAACTTGTAGATGGCCGCTCGACTCCGGCTGCTCCGGACGGTGGTGCGAACCTCCCGACGACCCGCAGGTTTCTCTTTCAGCGTCGAGATGTCGAGATCTCCGTAGACGGTCAACGCCAGCGTGCGGGGAATGGGAGTGGCCGACAACAGCAGGACGTCGGGCGCCTCACCCTTCTCGATCATCGCGGCACGTTGTTCCACGCCGAATCGATGCTGCTCGTCGATTACGACCAATCCCAGCCGGCGAAAAGCCGTTTGCTCTTGAAAAAGGGCGTGCGTGCCGACGATGACCCGCGAGCTTCCGGAGGCGATGCGCCCGCGTATCGCGGATTTCTCGGACGGCGTGAACCGACCCAACAACAACTCGGGCACGATCCCCAGCGGTGCCAAGAGTTTCGTGAGCGTGCGGGCGTGTTGCTCTGCAAGCAACTCGGTGGGCGCCATGAACACCGCTTGACTGTCATTCTCGGCCGCCAACAACATGGCGAACAAAGCAACGACGGTCTTCCCAGCGCCGACATCACCCATCAGCAACCGGTGCATCCGTTCCGGTGAGGTCATGTCGGACGTGATCTCTCGGATCACTTTCCGCTGCCCACCGGTGAGTTCGAATGGCAGCGCGTGCTTGAGCTGGGTGGTATAGTCTTTCTTGAGTTCGTGCTGGATACCCTTTGTGGCTCGCTTCGCCAAATACCTGGCCCGTGCGACCACGAGTTGCATGTCGAAGAGCTCATCGAACGCGAGGCGCCTGCGTCCTTCTTCGGCCTCCTCGACCGCCCTCGGACGGTGCACCGCCGACAACGCATCTCCCAATGACGGCAAGTGCAGAGCCGCCGGCACGTGCGGGTGCGTGACGTCCTCCACAAGCACCATCATTTCGTCGAGGTGATCGGCGATCAACCGCCGGATTTGACGGTGGGACAGCCCCTCGGTGGCAGGATAAACGGCCAACACCATCCCCTCCCCCGGCGTTTCGCCATCGTCGTCGTCTGCATGGGCGAGCACGATCTGCTCTTTTGGGACTATCTGGCGGCCGTGGTAGTGCTTGACCGGCCCCGAGACGAGGAGCAGTTGTCCTTCTTTGATAGTGCGGTCGAGAAACGTCTGGCCCGGCCACGCACACTCGATCAGACCGGAGTCGTCTCTGATCACGGCCCGGAAGATCCGCAGCCGGCGGCGCGTTGGGAGCACGCCCGTAGACACCACCCGCCCAATCAGTGTGACATCGTTTCCAACATCGGCCCGTGCAATGGGTGTGACCGTCGTCGCGTCGAGATATCGGTGGGGAACGTGATACAGTAGATCTTCGACGGTATGGATGCCGAGCCGAGCAAAGACTTCGGCGCGGCGTGGGCCCACGCCTTTGAGGAATTGCACCGACGTGTCGAGTCGGATCGGCATCAATCGTCCAGGAGGCGCTCCGCGAACCGACGGGGTTCGAACTCGACCAAGTCGTCCAGCGCCTCTCCAACCCCGAGGTACCGTACCGGCACGCCGATCTCACGCTGCAGCGAAACCACAGCGCCGCCCTTCGCGGTCCCGTCGAGCTTGGTCACGATCAAACCCGTGACGGGCACGGCAGATGAAAACAGCTTGCCCTGCTGTATGGCGTTTTGTCCCACGGTACCATCCAATACGAGAAAACTTTCGTGCGGTGCCCCCTCACACCGCCTGCCGATGACGCGCACGATTTTCTGAAGCTCCGTCATGAGATCCGACTCGGTGTGCAAGCGTCCCGCCGTATCGACGATGACCACGTCGATCCCGCGCGCCTTCGCCGACTCGATCGCGTCAAACGCCACCGCGGCCGGATCTCCTCCCTGAGTACCTGTCACCGCGGACAGACCCAACCGTTCGGCCCAAATCGAGAGTTGTTCGGGCGCGCCGGGCCGAAACGTGTCCGCCGCCGCGAGTATCACGCTCTTGCCATCCTGTACCAAACGATGCGCCAGCTTCGCCGCCTGCGTCGTTTTCCCCACCCCGTTCACACCGAGCA
>CAYLZR010000017.1:2829-23691 GCA_964388145.1 uncultured Gemmatimonadaceae bacterium
CGATGCGCCAGCTTCGCCGCCTGCGTCGTTTTCCCCACCCCGTTCACACCGAGCATGACAACAACGGTCGGTCCATCTTCAGCGACGTTGAGCCCTGTGCCGCTGTGCCCCTGTGCCCCACTCACGTCGGGATGGCGGTACGGCGGTAAGGCGGTATCCCCCATCCCCGCTGCCTCTCCTGGCTCCGCTGCCTCTCCTGCCTCAAACATCCCCACGATCTCATCAACCAACCAACTCCGAAACGCCTCTTCGGTCTTCAACTCGCCACGCCGAATTTTTTCTTCTAGGTGTTTCACGAGTCCGAACGTTGCGGGGCCAAAATCCGCCTCGATCAGCACTCGCTCCACTTCCTCGAGCATGGCGTGGTCGATGCCTTTGACAAGCACCGTGACATCGGTGAGTGCGACTTGCTTGATCCGCTTCCACAGTCCCGTGCCTATGGTAGACCCCGTCGCTGCCGCCAACCCCACTCGCCGAGAAACGCTGCCATCGCGATGAGGAACAGCCACCACATCTGGCGAGCCCGTCGCACGATGAGTTGGAGGCCCGCCTCTCCGGTACCTCTCCCCGCCCCCAAGGTCAGTGCCCTCAAGTGATACTCGTCCGAGTAGTGCTCTACCACGGTGATGCCGGCGGCGTTGCGAACACCTGTCGCATTCCACCGGTACACATCGGGCTCGAGAAGTACCATGGCGGTTCCCCGCGAGTCGTATCGCAGGGTGGCCGTGATGGTCGAGTCAGATCCGGCGAAGGTGACCACGGTTGAATCGGGGATACCGCTGCCGGTCCAGCGGAACACGACGGGCACTCCCCGCTGCGTGACATCGTCGGCCGTGAGGGGAGACCGCGTCGCTACGGTGCCGGTTTGCAGTAACCAGTCCGTCCCCGCCGCAATGACCGTGCGGTAGGCCTCGCGCGCAGCGCCACCACGCAACACCCAGCGCCACAGCCCGAGGCCCGCGGTGGTCATGCGCCGCGCACCGCTCGAGTCGCGACCAATCAAGAGGGGCCGGTCCACCCCTCGTCGCGCGCGGCGGCCGGTTATAGCAACCCACTCGGCGCCAGCCGCCACAAACGGCACGATACCGGTGAGTGGAGGAACAGAATCCCACATGGCCGATGCGAAGCGTCCGGCCAAGGGCGACGCAGGAACTTGCGACGTCACATACCAGTCGCCCTCGAAGAGTTCGGTAGTCGTGTCGCTGGCGGCCGGCCAGTGCCAGACCGCCGCGGCGCCGCGTGTCGCTCCGATTCGATCGGCGCCGCGAAGCACGACGAGACGAGCCATACCGGCCGCCCGGCGCACACCCGCCGCGTCGGTCCGCGCGAGTGTGTTCATGTCGAGCCACACATCGTCACCGATGCGCGCAAACCCCTGCACCGTCGTGCTCGCCACCTCACCGATCTCGTGCATCAGGAAGCGCCCCTCCACATCCCCGGGGTCTACCACCACAACAATCGCGGGCTGCGAACTGACCGTGACCACACGCATCCGTTCGTCGTCCCGACTCTCGGCGTCGCCGTTCGCGATGAGGCGAACTCGCAAAACGTGCGTACCTGCCGCGAGTAACCCGGGCGGCAGGGTGACCGTCCTGCGTGCCGTCCCGGGGGATGGCGGCAGAGCGACCCGGCGCCGCAACAGGTTGGTTTGATCGGTTGAGATTTCTACGGTCGCGCTCGCCGTGTCCAGAGATCCCCACGTACTCACGACCAAACCAACCCGAATCGAGTCGCCCTGCTGCACCCGGCGCGCGACTGTGACATCCACCAATGCAGCGTTGGCCACCGTGTCTCTCGGGATCATGACGACGGTGACCCCGTGGGTGAGGCTCGGCGGCAACACCGCTCCGTCTTGCACTTCCCCATCCGACACGACGAAGACAGGACCCGCTCGTCCGACACTCGCCTCGAGCGCCTCTTTCAAGCGCGATGCGCCGTCGGTGGGAGCCAATGTGTCGAAGGGGGAGACGCGCGAGCCGAACCGCAGAATGGTTCCGCCGCCGGCGCCGCTTCCCGCAAGCACTCGAGCGCTGTCCAGCGCCTCTTGCCAGCGACTCCCAGCCGCTCCCATGCTCAACGACGCGTCCACCAGCACCGTCGGCGCACGACCGGAGATTCGACTCAACCGGCCGGGATTGAAGAGGGCAAAGAACAATGCTCCGAACGCCACGGTTCGCAGCGCAGCCAATCCCACGCCTTCGACGCCGAGCCGCTCCCGCCCCAGGTACACCACTCCCGCGAGCACCGCGGCGAGCACCGTCGCGATGACTACCGCTACCATTCTCGTCGCAATTGAATTGTCATGACGTGTAATGAATATCGAATATCGAATATCGAATATCGAATATTGGATATTGGATATTGGATATTCTTGGACTATCGTTGCGCCACCACGGTACGGTCGGTCGCGGTGCTGTCGAACAGGATCTTGTTGAAAGCCGAGCGGACGGCCTCGAATTCCTTCCGCAACGCCGCTGGAACCGGATCGCCGTCACCCATGTCGACACTGCGAGAATCGACTTGCCGATCGTTCTTCAGAAATTCGTAATGGACGTGAGGTCCGGTTGCCAGCCCGGTCATCCCCACGAACCCAATGGTCTGTCCCTGCGTGACCCGGGTCCCCGGCGTGATGCCGGACGCGACACGTGACATGTGGGCGTAACGCGTTTCGATGTCTTGGGCGTGTTCGATGGTCACGACCAACCCGTACCCACCCCACCGGCCGGTCCTCCTCACAACGCCGTCCGCCGTCGCGTAGATCGGCGTCCCGCTGACCGCCGCGTAATCGGTTCCCAGATGCGCGCGGTATTGCCGCAGTATGGGATGATACCGTCTTCCGTATCCCCCCGAGATTCGTCGGAACTGAACCGGATACCTCAGGAAGGCCCGCCTCATCGAACGGCCTTCCCCGTCGTAATACACGTTCCGGTTCTGTTCGTCCGACATCACGTAAGCGGTGTTGGGCTTGCCGGCCGTCTCGATCGCGGCCGCAAGCAGGCGGCCGTACTTTACCTCTCCCTCTGACGACACGAGCCGTTCGTAGAGGAAATCGAAATGGTCACCCGGGCGAAGGTCGCGAGTGAAATCGATGACCCAACCGTATACATCCTCGGCGACGTTCCAGATCAGACGATCGCGATGGTCGAACGGGAGCGCCGAGTCGGCAATAGTCTCGTGCACCGCGTCGTTCAGCGACGATGTGATGGATCCGGAGGCGTGTTCTTGCACGATGGTCCAGTTGATGCGATCGAGCAGGCCTCGCCATTCGCCTGCGCTGCTCCGCCGAATCTCCAGGAAGGCGTCGTCGCTGATTCGGGTTCGGACCCGGTCGGGCGACTCGCTGCCGATTAGATAGCGAAAGTCGAATGTCTGGAGCCGGGTCACCTGACGCGGGTTGAGCCCGTAGGGACGGGCCGCTTCGACTAATTGCACCAGCTCCCTGCCCTCGATATTGTGGCGCGCGAACAGATGTGAGAGCGTCTCGTTGCGGCGCAGCCGATCCGAGCGTTCGGTATACGCCTTCGTTACCACGATGGGTTTGGCAACCGGGACTGGGGGCTCTTGGACGGTGTGGCGGGCTGAGGCAGTGGTCAACGTGACAAGGGCTGTGCTCACCACAGCCCCGATCACTGCAACCAGGATGGCGCGTCGCGTCATCAATCCATCTGACGCCTGATGAAGGTGGGGATCTCCATTTCGGAGACCTCACCTTGCTGCTGTGCATCCGGCTCCGGCAAGGACTGCTGAACTGGCGCAGGCGCCGGCATGGCCGAGGCGCCCCCGCCCCCGCCCCCGCCCCCGCCGGCGGCCGCCGACCGCTGGGGGAAGTGCAACACACCGGGGACGCTGCTCCGGCTGAGGGTGCTCTCTTGATCCAGCGTTTTGTCGAAGCCCGTGGCGATGACGGTCACGCGGATCTCACCCTCCATAGCGGAATCGTTCACCGCGCCAAAGATGATCTCCGCCTGGTCGCCCGCCGCCTCGTGGACGATTTCGCTGACCTGATTGACCTCGCCAAGCGTCAGATCGTCTCCGCCGGTGATGTTGACCAGAACGCCCGTGGATCCCAAGATCGAGACATTGTCGAGGAGGGGACTGGAAATCGCGTCCTGCGCGGCCTCGATGGCCCGATCGTCACCACGAGCCATGCCCGTGCCCATGAGCGCCGCTCCGCCGTGCTGCATGACCGTCCGCACGTCGGCGAAATCGACGTTCACCAGTCCGGTAACGGTGATGAGCGTGGAGATTCCCTGCGTGGCGTGCAGCAGCACCTCATCTGCTTTCTTCAGCGCGTCCTGGAACGGCACGTTCTTGCCTACGACGGCGAGTAGTCGCTCGTTGGGCACGACGATCATCGTGTCCACCCGCCTCCGGATCTCCGCGATACCGATTTCGGCCTGGCGCATTCGCTTGCGGCCCTCGAACAAGAAGGGCTTGGTGATGATCCCAACGGTCAAAGCCCCAACATCACGAGCGAGCTGCGAAATGACCGGCGCCGCACCGGTTCCGGTGCCGCCTCCCATGCCGCAGGTCACGAACACGAGGTCGGCGCCGTACAGCACTTGGAGCACGTCGTCTTTGTTCTCTTCGATCGCCTGGCGACCGATTTCGGGTCGGGCTCCAGCGCCAAGACCGCGGGTCAGCTTCTTGCCGATCTGCACCCGCGTGTCGGCCTTGGTGTTCATCAAGGCCTGGGCGTCGGTATTGACTGTGATGAACTCCACGCCCATGAGGTGCTCGTCGATCATGCGATTGACGGCGTTGCCACCTCCGCCCCCAACACCGATGACCTTCATCCGGGCGTTCTGCGAGATTGCTTCTTCGAGCTCGAATACCATGGGTGCCTCTTAGAAGAAATCCTGTAGCCAAGTTTTGACGGGACCGAACAGCTTGCCTACACGGGACGTGGTTGCTGCTTCACGCTCTAGGATCTGCCGCGCCGCATACAAGAGGAGTCCCGTCGCAACGGCGTAGCGCGGTGTCTGCACGCTGTCCACCAGCCCCGAGATCCCTCTCTGCGGCATCCCGACTCGCGCCGGCAATGCGAACGCTTCCCGCGCCAACTCCACGATCCCCGGTTGATGCGCGCCACCCCCGGTCAGGACGACCCCTGCGGGAAGATTACCTGTAAAGCCTGTTTTTTCAATTTCCTGTTGGACCAGACCCAAGATCTCGTCCATTCGCTGGTGAATAATATGGGCAAGTAGCTCTCTTTTTGCTTGCCTAGTCCCCTGACCCGGGGTGCTCGGCAGATCGATGGCCTCATCGGGATCGACCAGCGGCGTGTATGCGGTGCCCCACTTCTCCTTGAGACGTTCGGCATCCGCCAAGGTCACGCTCAGTCCGTGGACGATATCGCTGGTGACGTGAGATCCGGCATACGGAATCGAGGCGATGTGCTGGACCTTGCCATCCTTGAAGATTGCCACGCTCGTGGAGCCGCCACCCAGATCCACCAGCACGCACCCGAGTTCTCGCTCCTCCTCGGTCAGCACCGCCATCGACGCGGCGAGCGGCTCGAGCACGAGCTCGGCCATCCGGTAGCCCGCCCGCTGCACCGATTTGCGGAGGTTCTGCGCCACGGCGGCCTGAACGGAGACGAGGTACATCTGGACCTCGAGCCGCAATCCAGTCAAGCCCTCCGGGTCGCTGATCCCGTCCTGGTCGTCGACCTGATACTCCTGCGGAATGAAGTGCAGCAACTCACGATCCTGCCCGAGGTTGATCGCGGTCGCGACCTCGTTTACCCGCTCGACGTCCGCCCGGGAGATTTCATCCCCCGTCACCGAGGCCAAACCGTTCGAGGTGCGCACTTGGATGTGCTCGCCGGCAATGCCGCAGTGGATCGCCGGTACCGCAAGACCGGCCATGCGTTCCGCATCCCGGAAGGCACTGACGATCGAATGCGTGGTCTCGTCGATATCACGCACGACTCCTCGCCGGACTCCTGTTTTGCGCGATATCCCGACACCGAGCACCTTGACTCCGGGGGACCGATCGTCGCCCGTGGCCTGCGCAAGCACGGCACAGGTCCGCGTGCTCCCGAGATCCAGGGCTGCTACGATGCGCTCGTCCGTCATGGCTCTCTCCGCCGCACCACGACCCATCCTCTATATCGCGCGTCGAGCTCTTCATATTCGCTTCCGGATCTGGCCAAGAGCTCGCGCACCGCGAGCACGGCGTCGACATCACTGACCGCGGGCACCGCCGGCATCAAGATGCGGCGATCGCCGAGCACGAGGCGCACGCCACCCCCACCCCCACGCACCGTCTCCACCCAATCGACCTCGTCATAGAGATCGCGGCTGGCAAAACGCACGGCCCCGAGGGCGCCAACCAGGAGGGTGTCCGGACGAGCCACAATCGGGAGATCGACCGCGCTCGTCGTGGGATCGAACGGCAGCGGGCGGGCCAGGGCATCTAACGTGACGAATCCTTCGGGACCGGGAGCGAATGCGATCGGGATGCGCTCGCTCACTTCCACCCGCAACGTGCCCGGCAGCACGCGCTTGACCCGCGCCTGGACCACCCCCCCGACACGCGATGCGCGCTCCTCGAGTACGTCCAGATCGTCAAACACGCTTTGATCGGGCCGGAGTTGCAGCGATTCGAGCACGTCATCCGGGGAGACGTATCGCACCCCGAGCAGCTCGATTTGACGCACGCGGAAAAACGCCATGGGGCGCAATACGCGGGGCGTGAGCGCCAGACCCCCGAGCGCCACGGCAGCGCCCGCTAAAGCGAGCACGAGGCGACGTCTCATGCGGCCGCGTCTGCCAATCGATCAAAGAGCTCCCCGGCGACCCGGGTGATGTCGCCGGCGCCCAACGTGAGGACGGCATCGCCGGATCGGACAATCCCCACCAAATGGTTGGTCAGGTCGTCTCGGTTTTGAATCCACGTCACGCTTGCGCCCGCGCGCTCGGCTGCGTCGACAACCAGCTTGCCCGTCACGTTGGGAATCGGCTGTTCGCGCGCTGGATAGACGTCCGTGATCACGACCTCATCCGCCGCGGCGAGCGCCTGCCCCATCGCTTCGCTCTGCCGTTTTGTCCGTGAGTACAGGTGCGGTTGAAACGCCACGATCACCCGCGCTGCCGGAAACCGCTGACGCGCCGCCTCAATCGTCGCAGCCACCTCCGTGGCGTGGTGTGCATAGTCGTCGACGACGGTTACTCCCTGTTTGGTCCCCAGAATTTCGAACCGGCGTCCGACACCGCCAAACGTCGCGAGTGCTTGAGCGGCCTGGTAGATGTCGGCGTCCAGCGCCGCTGCAACGGCGACGGCCATGGCGGCGTTTCGCAGGTTGTGACCACCCGGCACGTGAAGCTTTAACGCCACCGATCTTCCGTCGGGCACGTGGAGGCGCGCCGTGGACGTTTCGGTTTCGTGTAAGACATCGCTCAATCGGACATCGGCGTCTCCGGCCATGCCGACGCGCCACACCGGAACATCGACCTGTTCCGCAACACGCATCGCTCCCGGATCGTCTGCGCCGACGAGCACACGGTCCGCGCGTCCGGCGAACTCGACGAACGCTCCCTCGAGCGCCTCCAACGAACCGTAGCACTCCATGTGCTCCGCTTCCACGTTGTTCACGACCGCCACCGTGGGATCCAGACTCAGGAAAGACCGGTCGTACTCGTCCGCCTCAACGACAAAGAGTTGGCTGCTTCCCAAACGGGCGTTTCCATGCCACGCGTCCACGCGCCCACCAACGATGCCGGTGGGATCGCGTCCCGCGGCGGCCAGCGATTCGGCGACCATTGCCGTGGTGGTCGTTTTTCCGTGCGTACCCGCCACTCCGACGACCACCGCGTCGCCGAGTAGCAAGCGCAGCGCTTCGGCACGCTTCACAGTTGGAATCCCGGCGGCGGCGGCGGCCTTGAGCACCGGGTGTTCGGGATTCACGGCCGACGTATAGATCACCGCCCGGGCATCCCGGATGTGCGCCGGATCGTGACCGGTATACACGTCGACACCGGCCTCGATGAGATCAGCCGCGTTCGTCGGATCGATATCGCTTCCGGTGATTGCAACCCCCCGGTGCCGGGCTACAAGTGCAAGCGCACCCATGCCCGCACCCGCGATCCCCATGAAGTGAATGGGTCGGGGATTTTCAGGAGCAAACAGTTCCATGGATGGGCTGTAAAGTAAGGCTAAGTCTAGATTTATGAAAGACTTTGGCCTAGTCGGCGAGCGTCAAAAGTTGCCTCGCAATGTGCTTTGCGGCGTGCGGGTGTGACCGCTCAATTGCAATCCGGGACATGGCCTCGAGGCGCTCCCGATCGGTCACCAAGTCACTCACCAGGCGACCCACGTCAGAGGTGGCGAGCCGTGCGTCGGGAAGATGGATGGCGGACCCTGCCCGCTCGAGCGCGAGCACGTTTTGTGTCTGGTGATCTGCTGCCGCGGTCGGCAGCGGCACTAGTACGGCCGGCAGACCCCACGCCGAGAGCTCCGCGATGGTCATCGCGCCCGCACGCGCAACGACGAGATCGGCTACGGCATACGCCTCTGACACCGGATCCCAAAACGGCTTCACGACGCGGTGCGGGGGCGCGTGGTGCCGGCGGTACTGTTCGAACGTGGCGGGGCCGGTACTCCACAGTAGCGTCACCCCGTCGAGCGTCCCCGCATCGAGCGCAGCAGATATGGCGGCATTCACGCTGCGCGCGCCCTGGCTCCCTCCCATGACGAAACACACCGCCGCGTCGTCGGCCACGCCGAGCGCATGACGCGCCGCGTGGCGATCCGCACCTTCATTGGGGGGTGAAATGGGATTCCCGAGCTCGAACACCATGGTATCGCGGCCGGGTCGCAGGGATGTGGCCGCCTCCGGAAACCCGAGATGAATCTGGCGGGCTCGGCGCGCCAGCAGGCGCGTCGTAATTCCAGGCATCGCGTTTTGCTCTTGCAATCCGAACGGTATCCCTCGCTGACTGCACGCCCACAGCATCGGACCGGCGGCGTACCCCCCGGTGCCCACGGCCATGACGGGTCGTTCGACGTCGAGAATGCGTCGGCATTGTCGCATGACTCGTCCAAACAAGAAGAGCCATTTGGCGTTTCGCCACCACATGCGCCGATGAATCGGTTCGACCGGAAGCAGATGGAACCGATACCGATCGCGCTCGGGAAGAATGCGCGCCTCGACACCGCGTTCCGCACCGACCAAGACGGGCTCCACGTCGGGGCGTAACCCGCACATCGCGTCCGCGATGGCCAACGCGGGCATCAGGTGCCCGCCTGTGCCACCGCCTGCGATCAAGACCTTCATCGACGCTCACCAATGTTCATCAACACACCAGTGGCGAACATCGAGACGACCAAATTCGTGCGCCCGTAGGAGATGAACGGTAGGGGAAGACCGGTCGTCGGCACGATGTCCAACGTCACCGCCATATGCACGAAGGCCGTGATGCCGATCATCGACGTCAGTCCCACGGCGAGGAGCGTGCCAAATCGGTCTGCCGCCGTTCGCGCTATGTGCAATCCGATCGTCACAAACAACGCGAACAGCGCAATGAGCAGTGTCACGCCGACAAACCCCCACTCCTCACCGATCGTGCTGAAAATGAAGTCAGAGTACCCGTAGGGCAGGTATCCCATTTTCTGCGTGCCTTCGCCAAACCCCACACCAAACCATTGTCCCGCGCCCATCCCGATCAGGGACTGTCGAATCTGCCAACCGGATTCGGCGTAGTCCGTTCCCGAACTGAGAAACGTCATCCAGCGCTGCATGCGATACTGCACGACAGTGATCTCTCGCCAGAGAAACGGGATCATCAATCCGCCAACCAGGAGGAAATGCCCTATTCTCGCACCGGCGGAGAACAGCACAACCCCGGCGAGTAACCCGACCGAGAGTGCCAGCGAAAGCGCCGGCTCAAACAGCACCAATGCCGTGATTGGGACGAGCACAACGAGGAACGGCAATATGCCTCGTCTGAAGTTTCGCAGTCGATCGGCTTTCTTGGTGGCGAGCATCGCGGTCCACACCACCACAGCGAACTTGGCGAGTTCCGCGGGCTGGAACGAAAACTTGGGCAACCCAATCCAGCGGCGTGAACCGTTGAGTTCGAGAACGATCGGGTCGGCGAACGGCAGCAACAAGATCAGCAATAACACGGAGACGCCACCAAGCATCGGCCAGGCGAGCCGTCGCCACATATGGTATTCGACACGTGAGCCAATCAATAGCGCGGCACCGCCGATGGTCGCTCCAATGAGCTGGCGGAACGCAAAAGTAGATCCTGCTTCGCCGGATTGAACTGCGACGATACTCGAAGCGCCATAGACGGCAGCGATACCAAACACGACCAGCGCCAACGTAACCAGCAGGAGCAATCGGGTTTCCCATGTGGGGCGAGGCACCGGTCGACGACGCGCCCTCACAACTCGTTCACCAGTCGCTTGAATTCATTGCCGCGCGCCTCGAAGTCGCGGAACTGATCGAAACTCGGGCACGCCGGCGAGAGCAGCACCCGCTCGCCGGGACCAGCGATGCGCGCAGCCGCACGCACCGCCGATGCCAGGTCGTCTGTGACCTCCATCTCGACCGAGCCGCCAAGCTCCGCACGAAACGTTTCCGCCGTTTCACCATACGCGATCACCCGGCGGCAATCACGCAGGGATGCGGCGAGGGCCGCGAAGCCCTCACCTTTGTCATGACCGCCGGCCAGCAACACGAACGGCCGGTCCATCGCCTCCAAGGCGACTCGAGTCGACGCAACGTTTGTGGCTTTCGAATCGTTGATCCACAAGACACCATCCACTTCCCGAACCACCTCCAACCGATGCGCCAGCGGTAGGAACGATTCGATCGCAGAGCCTAGCGGCGCGACATCGACCTCGGTGGCGGCCACCACCAGCAAAGCGGCGAGTACGTTCTCCACGTTGTGGTCACCCAATAACCGCAGCGTGTTCCGGTCGACGACGTCTTGGTGACCCACCACGATCTTATCCGACGAGCGATCCCACCACGCGTCGGCAGGCTCGCGCGTGCTCCACCCGCGCCGCTCACCAGGAGCGTCTTTCGCCAGCTCCTGCACTCCCTCATCGTCACCGTTCAATACCCAAACCGATGCCGCCGTTGCGTTGCGAAAGAGAAGCTTCTTGTCCGCATAGTAGGCATCGACACTGGCGTATCGATCGAGGTGGTCGGGGGCCAGATTCGTGAGCACGCCGATAGCGGGCGCCAAATTCGGCGAGTCGTGTAACTGAAAGGACGACGCCTCGACTACAACCCACTCCAACGTTGCACCCTCTGCCAACGCAATCAAAGGACGTCCGATGTTTCCCGCCGCTTCGGCGGATTTTCCGGCTGCCCGTAACAAGTGGGCAATGAGCGCCGTCGTGGTCGTCTTGCCGTTGGTGCCCGTCACCACAATCAGTTTGCTGTCGCTGAGGATCCGCGCCGCGAGATCCAACTCGGACACCACCTCGACCCCCGCAGCGTGTGCCGCCGCAATCGGTGGCGCGGTTGGAGGCACTCCCGGCGACACAACGACCGCCGCACACTTTTTGATTCGCTGCAAATCGTGAAGCCCGACATCGACAACCACCGACTTGGCGCGAAGTTCTTCCGCCACGTCACTCAACTCGGGTCGCTGGTCGGCATCAGAGGCGTAGACGCGGACACCGTGATCTGCGAGCCACCTGCTGGCCGCTACTCCCGTGCGGCCGAGCCCCACCACGGCGACCTCGCCGGCCCGCCACGCCGGAGCGATCAGCGTAGCTTCAGCGTCGCGAGAGCGAGAAGCGCACAAAAGATTCCCAAAATGTAGAAACGCATAACGACCTTTGGTTCCGCCCAGCCCTTCTTCTCGAAATGGTGATGGAGCGGCGCCATTCGAAAGACGCGATGCTCTCGTGCGTACTCCACGCCGTAGCGTGTCTTACGGTATTTGAACATGCCCGTCTGTAACACAACCGAGGCGGCTTCCGCCACAAAAACGCCGCAGATGATCAAGAGGAGGAATTCCGACTTCAAGAGAATCGCGACCGTACCAAGCGCTCCACCGATGGCGAGACTCCCGGTGTCGCCCATGAACACCTCCGCCGGATACGTGTTGAACCAGAGGAATCCGAGACACGCACCCATCAACGCCAAACAGTACACCGTGAGTTCGCCGGAACCCACCAAGTAGAAGATATTGAGATAGCTGGAAGTGTCTGTCCGGCCGATGATGTAGGCGAAGATGGCAAACGTCAGCGCGGCGATCACCGACAGACCAGCCGCCAAACCGTCGAGACCGTCTGTCAGGTTCACCATGTTGCTCGAGCCGGTGGTCACCAACGCGATAAAGCCGACGTACAGCGGAGGCCACAGACCAACAAGCACCCATTTGAAGAAAGGCAGGGTCGTGGTGTTCGCGGGTAGATCGGGTGCCAGAGGAAGTTGCAGCAGAAACACGCCGAGCACCGTCCCGAAAATCATCTGTCCAATAAGTTTGTATTTTGCCACGAGACCCCGCGGCTTGCCCTGCACAATCTTTAGGTAATCGTCGAGAAAGCCGATGGCACCGGTCCATAACGTCGCGATCATCGCGACGATCACGTATGGGTTGTCTAACCGCGCCCACAAGATCGTGGGAACGAACGTACACAAAAGAACAATCAATCCACCCATCGTGGGCGTGCCGCGCTTCGACTGGTGCGACGTCGGCCCATCGGCTCGAATGATCTGACCAACCTTACGGTTTCGCAGTACCCGGATGATGGGAGGGGCGACGAGAAACGTCAGGAGGATGGCGGTGGCCGCAGCCCCAGCCGCCCGAAAGGTGATGAACTGAAAGACCCTCAACGCGCCGAAAAATTCTTCCAACGGATACAGGAAGTGATAGAGCACTAGGCCTCGTTCTCTTTTGTGAGAAACGGAATGACGCGCTCTAGCTGCACGCCTCGCGATGCCTTCACTAGCACGAACTCGTTTCCTTCCAGTCGGCTCCGCAACACTCTACCCAATTCCTCGACATCGCGCGACACCACGATCCTATCCGCAGCAGTGTCAGATCCTTCAAACGCCCCGATGAAATCGCCGGTAGCGGCAATCAATGTCGGGTTTTCACGCAGAATCTCTTCGGCAGACTCGCGATGGAGCCGCGACGCCTGATCGCCGAGTTCCAGCATCGAACCGACGACGACCACAAAAGGCCGATTCCCTCGCAACGCGGCTGCGGTCTGCAGCGACGCCGTGAGCGATTCGGGGTTTGCATTGTACGTATCGTTGAGGATGGTCAGGTCTCCATGGCGTTGCACCTCGCACCGCCCTCCCGGAAGCCGGACATCCTCCAGAGCGCGAGCGACCCGACCTAGATCAAGATCCAATTCGAGCGCCACCGCCACTGCGAGCAGTGCGTTCTCCACGTTGTGCCTACCGATTACCGGCAGCGCGATCTGATGCCCCGCGCAGGTGAAGCTCGTTTTTCCATCTGCACGCACCGTCCAACTCTCAGGACAGACATCGGGATCGCCGTCGATTCCTGCCGTCACGACCCGGCCCGCGTGGCGGTTCACCGCATCACGGAGGGCGGGAGGTCGGGTTCCCACGACTGCCAACTCGACACCGCTCGCCAGTGAGGCCTTCTCTGCAAGCACGCCGTCGAGGGTGCCGAATCCAGCCAGGTGACCGGCCGACACGTTGGTCACCACGGCAACGGTCGGTTCGATAATCTGCCGCAACCGATCGATTTCGCCGACGATATTGGCTCCCGCCTCTACCACCAAGGCTTCGTTACCGTCCTGCGCCGAGAGAATCGTTTGGGGAACGCCAATGAGGTTGTTCAGGTTGGACGCGGTCGCGTGGACGCTCCAGCGCGTTCCCAACGCCTTGGCGAGCATCTCTTTGGTGGCGGTTTTTCCGTTCGTCCCCGTGACGGCCACCACGGGGCCCGACACTTCCCGTCGGCGCGCGCGCGCCAGAAGACCCAGCGCGCTCAGGGGATCGTCGACTGCAAAGAGTATCAGCCCGTCGACGGACGCAGTTCCCCGCCGCACGACGGCCCCCGCGGCGCCCGCATCGCGGGCGACAGCGAGATAATCATGTCCGTCGAAGCGCTCTCCGACGAGCGCGACAAACAACGCGTCACGGCGGAGCGAGCGACTATCGGTACTGATCTCGGAAAACGACCGCTCCTCGGGCCGATCGGTGTTGAGGATGTTTGCAACCGTCTCGCTGGTCCAAATCACGACGCCGCTCGCCCACCAAGGATGTCGGCAACGATCTCACGTTCGTCGAACGGCGAACGATCGGTACCTATGACTTGATACGTTTCATGCCCCTTGCCGGCCAACAGGAGGCAGTCACCCTCGTGCAGCATGCCGATGGCGCGGCCGATGGCCTCCCGGCGGTCGGTGATTCTCAGGTGCGCCCGCCCCGCCATGCCCTCCACGATGTCATCGATGATCCGGTCCGGATCCTCCGTCCTGGGGTTGTCCGACGTCACGATGGCGAGGTCGGCGGCGGCGGCGATGCTCCCCATCGGCGCCCGCTTCCGCCGATCGCGGTCACCACCGCACCCGAACAGGACGATGAGCTTCCCGCGAGTCAGCGGCCGGGCCGCGCCAATGGCGCTTCGCAAGGCGTCGGGCGTATGGGCGTAGTCACGCAGTATCAGAAACTGCTGCGCCCACAGCCGCTCCATTCGTCCGGATACCTGAGGCGCATCGGCGAGCCGGGCGGCAATGCTCGATACGCTCACACCCGAAGTCCATGCGGCAGCCGCCGCCGCGAGAGCGTTACTCACGTTGAAGCTTCCCAACAGTGGCGTGCGCACATCGACCGATTCGTCACCAAAGAAGACGCGAAAGGCGGAACCGTCGTCTCGAAGTTGCACATCCTCACCACGTACCAACGCAGTCGGGGAGACGCCGTAGAATATCGTGCGCTGCTCGTCGGGAATCTCGAGCCTGGACCAGACCGCCTCGTCGGCGTTGACCACGACATTCCCCGCATCGCGAACCAGCCTCACCAACCGTTGCTTCGCCTCGAAGTACTCCTCGAACGACGCGTGATAATCCAGGTGATCGTGCGTCAGATTCGTAAATACCGCGCTCGCAAACGCCAGCCCGTCCACGCGGTGTTGGTCAAGTGCGTGCGACGACACTTCCATGGCCAACTTCTTCACGCCGATTGACCGCATGTGATCCAAGGTCGCCTGCAATTGCACCGGGCCCGGCGTGGTGAGCCCCTCTTCATACACGGCCGTGCCCGATCCGTCGAACGCGCCCAACGTACCGATCACCCCGGTGTCGCCGTTCTCATTCAACAGGTGCTGGAGCAGCGACGCGGTCGTCGACTTTCCGTTCGTTCCGGTGATCCCAACAATCTCAATGTCGCCCGCAGGATTCCCAAACCATTCAGCTGCGGCAATAGCGACCGCGGCCCGGCTATCGCTGACGACAATTTGCGGCAGGAGAACATCGCTTCGACGAGTAACGATGGCAGCAGCCGCGCCACGAGACCGCGCGTCCGGCAGATAGGCATGCCCGTCTTCCGCCGTGCCCTCGACGGCACAAAAAAGCCATCCGGGACCGACGCGACGGGAGTCTTCCGCGATTCCATCGATCGTTTCGGGCGGAGAGTCTGGCAGTTCCACGACCAACCCCGATCGCTCCAAAGATTCGACGATATGCTGGAACGTCGTCACCGGTGGTCGTTCCCTCCGTCACCAGTCAATGTGATCAGCGTTCCCGGCAGCACCTTGGTGCCGGCGGCCGGCTCGACCGCATCGACGGGACCGCGTCCGGCAATGCGTACCCGCAAACCAACTTGGTGCAAGCGGGCGGCGGCCCCACGGAACGATAGACCCACAACGTCAGGCACACGCCGTTCGGCGACATCGACCACACCTGGCTCGACCGGCCACGCAATGACATAGGGAATCATTCCGTCATCGAGCGCCGGAGCTGGGCGCGTACCCGACAGCACCCCCCGCAACTTCGCCGGATCCAGCGCGCTCGTCTGGGCCGCGAGGATCTGCTCGAGCACCGATCGAGTCAGCGGAGCCGCGCTCGTGCGTGCGAATCCACCTTCCGGGTCATCGAGCTTTACCACCATGACGAGCTGAGGATCGTCGGCGGGAAACATCGAGGCGAAACTGGCGGTCGTCGATCCGGAAATGTACCCCCCGGGGCCGGCCCGCCTCGCCGAGCCCGTCTTGCCCGCGACCTGATACCGCACGAGCGCAACCGGCGCTCCGGTACCGTCTTCGGCGACCACATCCCGCAGCATCGATCGTAACTCGCGTGCAACTTCGGCGCTGACGACCCTGCGTACCGGCTCCGGGTGGTGGCGATACACCTCTTCCCCACCGACCGCGCGTACGCTGCTTACGACCGCCGGTCGGAGCAGAACGCCGTCGTTGGCGATGGCGGCATACGCCGACGCCAGTTGGATGGTGGTGATCGCAAGCTCATATCCGTACGAAAGGCTGGCCGCACTCCAGCGGCTCCATTCCGACGGCTTCGCAAGTATGCCCCGCGACTCAACCGGGTACTCGACTCCCGTGGGCGTGCCGAGACCAAAGTCACGCAACGCTTCGAATTGCTGTTCAGGAGTCAGCCGCGACGCAAATTTCACGATACCGATGTTACTGGACCGCCGGATGACGTCCCGTAAAGTCATCCACCCCTCCGCGGTTTCGTCCTCGACGACCCGGCGGCCAATGCGGTATTTCCCGTCTTCGCCCCATACGCTGTCGCCCGGTTGCACGAGTCCGTGCTCGAGGAGTGCCGCGGCAGCGAACAACTTCGCGGTGGACCCCGGCTCGAACACCGACGTGAACACGCTGGCAGGAGCGCTGCCGTCAGCACGACGCGATGCCACGGCCAACAGCTCTCCCGTTTTGGGGCTCAGCACCACCACATCGCCGCCCGCGGCTTCGAGCCTATCGATCGCTTCGGCGAGACTCTGCTCCACGATGTCTTGCAGCTCGGCATCGATCGTGAGGAACACCTCGTGGCCGGGAACCGGGAACGCGTCTAACCGCGACGGAGATTCGTAGCGACGGCCGAACTGATCCCGGAGCACTACCGCACTCCCCGGCTGTCCAACCAGCAGCGTGTCGAGCACCCGTTCGATGCCGCTCGCGGGGCGTCCCGGCGCGGCCGGCCTCCCTAACACGGTGCGGGCGAAGTCCGGATTGGGGTAGAACCGGGTGAGTTCCGACGTGAGGTGTACGCCTCGTATCTCACGCAGCGGATCCACCTGATTCGAGCTGAACGGACCGTGGAAGTATGCATACTCCCGGCGAAACTGCTGGGCGACATGGTTCGACGACAAACCGAGATGGCGGACGATCGCGTCCAGGGCCGCCGTCGTGTCCCGCAACTCACCGGGAGCGACACCGACGCGATAGGTCGCCTGTGTCAGGGCCAGCGGCACGCGATTCCGGTCGTAGATGGCGCCGCGTGGTGCGGGCAGCTCAACCCGTTCCGTGCGTTGCGAGCGGGCGGTCTGCTCGTAGGCGGACCCCTTCACGATCTGTACTTGAGCCGCGCGCAGCACGAGCAGGGCAGCCGCCAGGCCGAAGCCGATACGCACCGCCTGCAGTCGAAGCACGGCCTTGCGCATCTCAGCGCCCCTTCCGGGCGGGAACGTGGACGATGATCATCTCGCTGTCGGCAGGCAGGTGAAGTCCCAGAGATTCGGCGCGAGGAACGAGCACCGCCCTACTCCCAGCCTCGCGAACGCGCCTCAACAGTTCGGCACGCTGGGCCTCGAGCGAAGATCTTCGTTCCTGGGCGTCCCGCAATTCGGTGGCAGCCACATGCGACGCCGTTTGGCGGGCCACCACCCACGTGAGGACCCCAAGAAACGACACGAGCCAGACGGCCACCCAACCTCGGCCCTTAAGCCTCATCGGCGACCTGAAAAACTCGCAGACCGGCGCTGCGGGACCGAGGATTCTGGGCGATCTCGTCCGGCTGTGGTACGATGGCCTTCTTGGTTTCCACCCGGCCGAGGGCACGACCGCGACAGGTACATATCGGCTGACCCGGGGGGCAGACACACGTGCGTGCCCAATCGCGGAAAGCGTGTTTCACGAGGCGGTCCTCTCCCGAGTGATAGGTGATTACGGCAAGGCGGCCTCCGGGCACCAACGCGTCGCGAATGGCCGGCAGGGCATCCGCGAGCTGGCCCAACTCATCGTTGACCGCGATACGAATCGCCTGAAAGATGCGGGCGAAATCCGCGGGTCCACTCCGCGCACCCAAGGCCGCCCGAATGGCGTTGACCAGGTCGTCGCTCGTCGTCAAAGGGGCCCGCTCCCGGCGGCGTGCCACCTCTCGGGCCAGTTTCTTGGCCTTTCGCTCGTCACCATACTCCTTGAATATGCGAACGAGATCGCTTTCAGACGTCATTTTGAGGAAATCGGCTGCGGTCGTCCCACCCTCCGGGGTCATGCGCATGTCCAACGCCACCCCGCGTCGGAACGAGAAACCTCGCTGGTCCGTGTCGATTTGATGGGAGGAAACACCGAGATCGAGCAGCGCGAGTGGGGGTTGGAAGCGCGCGATCTCGCCGAGTACGTGGGCATCTCCGAAACGCCCTTGGAGGACGGTGAGGTTCGCTTTGGCGAATCGCTTCCGGACCTCGCCGACCGCGTCCGGGTCTCGATCCACCGCGAGAACCCGCAAGCCGGCGGCGAGAAGAATTGCCGTGTGTCCTCCACCACCTGCGGTGCAATCGACTCCCCGGCTCCGCCCCGCGGCGAGGCGCGCTATCTCATTGGCCAGCACGGGAGCATGGTAGGTCATCGACGTCACGGACAGAAAAAAAAGAAGCCCCGCTTGGGAATCAAGCGGGGCGCGAAAACTGCTGTTTTTGACGGGGCTGACGAGACTCGAACTCGCGACCTCCGGTGTGACAGACCGGCACTCTAACCAACTGAGCTACAGCCCCTCTGATTTCGGGGCCTGAATGTTAGCCACACCAGCAATCGTAATTCAAGTCCGCCGGCCTGGCTCCTTCAATTGCGCGAGCAATCCCGGTCGACAAATTGCGTGCCGACATCCGAGACCTGTTGCAGCCCCGGTATGAGCTGGTCGGCGGTGCTTTGCGAAATGCTGGCTCCCGCTCTCATCCGTTCGAGACCGAGCTTGGCCATGCTATCGAACTCCCGGGAAATCTCGCACGATTCGGCATTCATGACCGCGTCAAATCTACCACCCAGATGGACATAGGCCATGTATCCCCAGAAAAACTTGGCCGGTCCTGTTACCTGTCCGGTGACGTCGTACCCCAGCGACTTCTCCATCCACGCCATAACGATAAGGGGACGCAATTGGATTTGGGCCATGCTTGCGGCGGGCGTGTAATAGATCACCGCCAAACTGCGTTTGATGTTCTCGTCGTCTCCAGCCATCTCGGCGATAACCGTCATCATGGAGTCGGCGCGCATCAGCGCGGCCGTATCCAATGGCACCGCGGTGTCGATCACGATGGCCTCGACCAGCTTATTCACGTACGCCAACTTGGTCCTGTATTCGTCAGGATTTAGCGCCATTAATCGTTCGTAGGCTTGGAGAACGGCTTCGTCGTCATCCGTGGTCAACAACAGTGCCGTTCGCCGCCCCCAAAAACTCAGGGAGTTCGGAAAGTGTTGTACTGCCTGTTCGGACCAGTGCATGAGCGCTGCTGTGTCCCGAGCGAACTCGCCCGCCCCCAACACCTGAACGAAAAACAACGAGTCGTTGGCGAGCTGGGCGTCTGACTCGTACCACGCCCCGAACGCCTCTAGCGTGCAGGCCCAGTCCTGCGCATCGAAGCACAACCGCGCCCGAAATCTGATAAAATCGGAATTTGTCGGATCGAGCTCGAGTCCGCCGTCCACAACGGCCAGCGCCCGATCGTATTCCTCGTTGCTCTGCCACATCCGCACCACTTGCAGGCGCAGCTCCGCGTTCTGCGGAGTCAGGTTCAGACGCTGCTCGGAAGATTCGATGGCCCCGACGGTGTCACCCTTGAGAAAGTAAAATCTGGCCAGCTCGCTCCAACCCCGGTCGTTCATCGGATCGCCGGTGACGACCTTGTTATACGCCCAGATCATGCTGTCGGCGGGCTGCTCCGTCACCACGAAGATGTCGGCCACGCATTGCGCCGCAGACGGGTGGTCGGGATAGTCGCGGAACACACGCTCGGCGCGCTCCCGACCACCGCTGTGGTCGGCTCGATCACGCCGCTCGAAGCACCCGCGAACGTTCTCGGCGGCCCTAATTTGATTGCGCAACGAATCGGCCACGGGCCTGGCGAAGTCCCTGGCCTCTAAGTCGCCGGTTCCGCCCGTCACGGTGACCGACCCGGCAATGCCGGACCGGCCGATGTCCACCATGCGGATGGTCAACTGGGGCCCTGAATTCCTCCGGAACGTGCTGACCGTGTAGCTATCGGCTCTCAAAAAGTTGGCTAACTGGAGGGCCGAGTTTGCGTCGGGAATGAAACTGCAGTCAAAGCCCGAAGCCTCGAGGGCCTCGCAATACCCGTCGGTCGAGATGATCGTGACCTGGGAGCGGACACGACCCGCGAGTCGCGAACGCAGTTCTCGGGCAAACTCGATCACGTACAGCGAGTCGGCCAGATCGGCCGGGATCGGAGGCAGAATGAGGAAGCGCTCCAACACCCGCTGGCGCTGAGCGTCGGCGGATTGGGGAGACGCCACCATCCCTAGTACGACTGCCAATACTAAGGAACCATATCTCAAAATCGAACGATTACGCACCGAAACGCCCTCCATCTGCGAGATTCGGTTTTCACCAAAAAATCCAAAAACTGCCTAATTCCTATACACCTATCATACACCGATGGGCGAAGAGGGATTCGAACCCCCGACTTCCTGCTTGTAAGGCAGGCGCTCT
>CAYLZR010000018.1:0-21296 GCA_964388145.1 uncultured Gemmatimonadaceae bacterium
TCAAAGCGACGACGGTCAGAAGCTGGCCGGGTTCGAAGACATCTTGGTACGCAACGACGTGCAATGGGAGCAGGCCGCGTTTGTGGGCGACGATCTTCCCGACCTGCCATTGTTGACCCGCGTCGGACTTCCCATCGCGGTGCATAACGCCGTACCGGACGTGCGCGACGTTGCGCACTATATCACGAAAGCGGACGGCGGGCGTGGGGCCGTACGAGATTTCATCGAAGCGTTGTTACGTGCACGGGGGGAGTGGGATACGGTGGTTGAGAGATACTTAAATGACCGCGGAGGGGTTCCCAAGGTGACCAGTGCGTCGTAATCGGTTGGGGCCTGTGGTGTCGATCGCCTACGCTGCCGTTGCATTGGCATGTAGCGGCGTGGAGGGACCGCCGACCACCATCGTCGGAGCCGACTCCGCCGATCGGATAGCATTCGGTGTTGGGCATAACGTGACCACCAACGGATTGCGACGCGTCCGTATTGAAGCAGACACGACGTATTTTTATGACGGACCGCAAACCGCCGAGTTGCGGCAGCTCACGGTCATCTTCTTTTCCGCGCAGGGCGCCGAGAGCTCGCGGATCACCGCGGACTGGGGCATCTACGAGCTGCAGACCGGCAACATGGTCGCGCGCACAAACGTCGTGGGAACCACACCCGACGGAAGGCGCTTGACTACCTCGGAACTCACGTACGACAGGTTGGGCAACCAACTGAAATCCGACAAGGATTTCGTGTTCGACAGCCCCGACGAGCACCTCGAGGGAAGTGGGTTCACCGCCGACCCCGATTTCCGCAACGTCCGCGCAACGGATATCCGGGGAGGGGTGCGAAACTGATGGACCGCATCCGCCTGTGTGCCTTCACGGTTCTCACCGTGTCCGCCACCGGAATTCCGGTGTCACCGGCGTTTGCCCAAGGGTCGACGCCGTGCGAGGTGGAACTCCACCATGCGGATCAGGGGTTCCGAACGGCTACTCCCCGGCTGCGCCACTATGCCTGGGGAAATGTCCGTGCGGGGTGTGTTGGGCAGCAGACGACAATGCAATCGGACAGCATCGCTTGGTACCGGGATCTGGGCCGCTTCGACATGGTCGGCTCGGTTCAGTTTCGCGATACCACGGTGATGCTTGACGCGGATTCGGCGAGCTATTTTCTCGAGGACGAGCGCCTCGAGGCATACGGCAACGTCAGGTTGGTGAACATCTCCAACGGGACCGTGTTGACCGGACCCAATCTTACGTATTGGCGCGCCGTTCCCGCGCTCCGCGATACCACCGAGCTGCTCGCGACGCAACGCCCCACGGTGTGGTATCGCGGCACAGATGACTCAACCGACATTGAGCCGTACGTGATTCTGGGCAATGTGGTGCGGCTCAAGGGCGCCGATGCGGCGTGGGCCAGCGGCGACGTCACGATCGATCGCACGAACTTTCACGCAGCGGCGGACAGTGCGGCCTTGAAGCTTGCGACCGACGACGGAATTTTGGTTGGACAGGCAAGCGTGGACGGGGGCAGCAGCGGAAACGCACAGGACAGCAACTCCACCGGCTATCACCTCGTCGGCCGAGAGATCGCATTCACCTCGGTCGACAATCAATTGAACTGGGTGCAAGCGCGAGATTCCGCGCAGGCCCAGAGCACAGATTTCACGATAACGGCGGACACCGTGGAGTTTGCCATTGTGAACGACCAGGTACAGGGAGGCTCGGCGTGGGGCACCACCAGCCAAGCAGAGGCCGTGTCTTCCACCAACCGAATCACCGCTGATTCGTTGGCTATCGACTCCCCGAACCAAAAATTGCAGGAGTTGAGAGGCTACGGATCGGCACGGGCGATTTCGGTGAGGGATTCGCTCGATGAAGAACCCGACTGGATCGCCGGGGACACGCTGGTCGCAAAATTCAACGAAACGGAATTCGAACAGCGTTACCTCGATACACTGATCGCCGTGGGCAACGCGGCGGCTTTTTATCGCGTGTATTCTCTCGCCGGCGGTGACGTTCCCGACATCAACTATTCCCGTGGTGAAGAGATCACTGCCATCTTCACCATACTCGGGTTACGCACCGTGTACGTCCGCGGCGCGACCGACGGCGTGCACCTGGAAGGGCGGAGGAGGAATCGGCGTTGAGTGCCACCTTCGAAGCCCATTTCGAGGGCCGTGATGCATCCGCCGCGCTCGCCGTAGCGTCGGTGTTGCGTTGTTCCATCGAGAATGGCGCAGCTACCTTCGGCGCGCTCGCCGTGATGTACCGCGAGGACTATCTATCACTGCACACGAGTGGTGTCGGCGACCTCGGCCAGCAGAGCGGGACACTCTCCGTCGACGACGCCCGGCGCCATCTGCAGGAATCCGTTCTCCCACGACTGGCGATGGAGGGCGTGTTGGACGCCCTACCTGACAAGATAGAAGACGACACCCAGTTGCGACTCACCGGCGTGTTGGGGCGGTCGATCGTCGACGATCCGTCGGGCTCACGCGACGCGCTCCTGCGGATCGCCCTCAACAACATACACGAAGCCGAATCTGCCGGGCTCTCGCTAGCCGCGGCGAGAAATGGCAGCTCGGAGTTGTCGGCGAAGGGCCTCACCAAGATCTATCGGAAGCGCGCCGTCGTAGACCATGTCGATCTCACGCTTCGCCAGGGCGAGATCGTCGGGTTGTTGGGACCGAACGGGGCGGGGAAAACCACTACCTTTTACATGATAGTGGGCTTGATACGGCCCGACGGTGGTCACGTAAGTCTCGACGGCGCCAATCTGTCCACTTTACCGATGTACAAGCGCGCCCGGCTCGGGATCGGTTATCTGTCTCAGGAGCCGTCGGTGTTCCGCAAGCTCACCGTCGAAGAGAACGTGATGGCGATTCTGCAGACGTTGAAGATGAAACAATCGGAACGCCAAGAACGCTTGGAGACGTTACTGGACGAACTCTCCATTAAACATTTGCGGAAGATTACCGCGTACAAGCTGTCCGGCGGCGAGCGTCGCCGCTTGGAGATTACTCGGGCGCTGGTCACGCAACCGCGATTCATGCTCCTCGACGAGCCATTCGCCGGTGTGGACCCGATAGCGGTGCACGACATTCAGATGATCGTGGCCGGATTGCGGCGCCGAGGCATCGGTGTTCTGATCACCGATCACAATGTCGAGCAAACGCTGGATATCGTCGATCGGGCGTACATCATGTTCGAAGGGCAAGTACAGGTTTCTGGGACGGTACGAGAACTCGTGTTCAACGAACGCGTCGCGGATCTCTATCTCGGTCCCACGCTCACGGCACGCCTGCGTGAACGGTTGGAGGGAGCGGCATGAGGCCGGGTTTACACCAGAGCCTCTCCCTCAAGCAGGAAATGCGGATGAATCCACGCCTCTACCAGGCGATGGACCTTCTGTACATGCCCCTTCTCGATTTGCAGCAGCACCTCAAAACCGAATTGCTCGAGAACCCGTTTCTCGAAATGATAGAACCCGAGGAGGAACCGGACGCGACCCGGGAAAAAACCGCTGAAGAACAAGAGCACGAGCGAAAGGAAGCGGAGAAACAAGACGAGATTGACTGGGAAGAGATCGTACTCGACGGCTTCGACGTCGGACGTTCGCGCGGTGAGTTCGAGACACGCGACGTCTACGAACCCGTTACCGTCGCCACCCGGAATCTCACCGACCACCTTCACGACCAGCTTACGCTACTCAACCTCACCCCGCGTCAACAAATCTTGGCGGATGAGTTCTTGGGCAGCATCGGAGACGACGGTTATCTCCAGTCAACGCTCGACCAGATCGTAGAAGGTGTCAACCGGCTGGTGATGGAATTCCTGGCGTCTCAGGAACCCAACGGTCAGCCTTCATCGCCGGAGGACGAGCCTGAAGAGGACGCCCCACCAGAGTTGGCGGAAGCCGCTGTCGTTCCAACAGATACCGCGGCCTCGCTATACACAATCGAGGAGGCGGAGGAGCTGCTAAGGATCCTCCAGCAATTAGATCCCCCGGGTATAGCGGCTCGTGATTTACGTGAGTGCTTGCTCTTACAACTGGAGAACGAAGGACAGCAAGACACACTGACCTACCGCCTGGTGCGCGAGGCTTTCGACGACTTGATCACGCACCGCTGGAGCGACCTCGCGAAACGTTTTGGCCTCGAGCCGAGGGCGGTGCAGGACGCGGCAGATCTTCTGGCGAAACTCGACCCAAAACCCGGGTTGCAGTTCTCCACCGGTGGCGACGCATACGTGACTGCGGACCTCGTCGTGGAGAAAATCGACGGCGAGTACCGGGTGTTTCTCAACGATGGCGGCGTGCCCCGGCTTCGTATCAGTCAGATATACCGCGATCTCGCCGGCGACAAGAAAAAGTTCGTGGGAGAGAATAAGGAGTTCGTCACCAATAAGCTCAACAGCGCCACGTGGTTGATTCAAGCGATCGAACAGCGGCGCCAAACGATGCTCAAGGTGATGAATTTCATCGTCGACCGGCAGCGGGGCTTCCTCGAAAAGGGCGTCGAGCATCTACGGCCGCTCACGCTGCGGGAGGTTGCCGACGTCATCAGCATGCACGAATCGACGGTGAGTCGGGTCACAAACCAGAAGTATGTGCAGACCCCGCGCGGCGTATTGCCGCTCAAGTTCTTCTTTTCGAGCAGCCTCGGGACGACCGGCGGCGAAGACGCCAGCGCAAGATCCGTCAAGGCACAAATTCAGAAGCTGGTCGGCGACGAAAACACGTCTAAGCCACTGACCGATTCCGACATCGTCAAGGCCCCCGCCGAGCGCGGCATCAAGATCGCGCGGCGCACGGTGGCGAAGTACCGCGACCAGTTGAGCATTCTTCCCGCCCGCATGCGCAAGCGCGTATGAGTCTCGCACAGGGCAACGGCAACGTCGACGTGAGCGTCTTGGTTCCGGCCAAGGACGAAGCGGAGAATTTGCCCGAGTTCGTGAAGCAGTGCGCCGACGCGTTGAGCGATGTACCGTATTCGTGTGAAGTGGTGGTCGTCAATGACGGTAGCGTGGACGACACCGCGTCCGTCCTGGCAAGTCTCGCGAAACAACACGATTTCTTGCGCGTCGTGACACACCGGTCGCAACGTGGAATCGCCGACGCATTGAAATCCGCCGGTGATGCGGCTCGTGGCCGTGTGTTCGTCTTCTACCCGGCCGATCTGCAGTTCCTTCCCAGCGACATTCCCAAACTCGTGCAACCCATCCGCGAAGGGAAGGCCGACATCATCACTGGAACGAAGCATGGGCAGTACGACAAGAAGCTCGTATCCGGTGCGTACAATCGCCTGTGCCGCTGGCTGTTCGGCATTCGCGTGACCGACCTCAATGCGGTCAAGGCGTACCGGCGCGAAGTGATGGACGTAGTGCCGGCTCGCCCGGACTGGCACCGGTTCATGGTTGTGATCGCCGCCGCTGAGGGGTTCAAGGTGGACGAACGCCCCGTCACGTTGCACCCGCGTCGCGCCGGCAATTCCAAGTTCGGACTTGGCCGCATTCCCGTAGGGATTACCGATTTGATGTCCGTTTGGTTCATCCTGCGGTTTGGGCGCAAGCCGATGCTCTTCTTTGGGGTGTCGGGCGGGATTCTCTTTATCCTGGGTTTCCTGGTGGGGGTGGCCGCCCTGATACTCCGGTTCGGTTATGGAATGGGCTTCCGCCCCTTGTTGGATCTGGTGCTCATGCTCGTCGTCTCCGGCATTGCGTTGTTCGGCTTCGGTTTCTTGGGTGAGATGTTGGCCGGTTCACGCGAGGAACTGCGCGCGCTCAACCGGTCGCTCGACCGCATAGCAAGATCCCTGGACCGCGAGAAGCAGTAACCCCGGTGAATCTCGTTTACGTCACGCACGCCTATCCACGATCGGAGGGCGACGTTGCCGGGGCATTCATCGAACGCCTGGCTGTTGCGCTGCAACATCGAGGGCACTCCATCCGCGTGATCGCACCCTCAGATAGGGGTCGTGGCGGCGAGAGCGAGCTTAACGGCGTTTCCGTTTCGCGCGTGCGTTACGCGTCCGGACGGAGAGAGACGCTCGCATACACCGGCACGATGGTCGAGAGCGCCCGCTCGCTGGCCGGAGCGATTGCGGCGGCGAACCTGGTTCGTGTGCAGGCGGCCGAGACGAATCGTCTCTGTCAGACGGAACAAATCGACGTTGTTCACGCGCAGTGGTGGATACCCGGCGGGATGAGCGCATGGTGGGCTCGTCTCAAACGGGTTCCGTACGTCGTGACCGTGCACGGGACGGACGTGCGTATCCTCGAGAGATCAGCGTTCGCTCGCGTGCTGGCGCGTCGCGTGTTCCGCGGCGCGGCCGCGGTTACCGCCGTGTCGTCATACTTGGCGGAGCGTGTGGCTCGCGTCGCAGGCATCGATTCGAGCAGCATCACCGTTCAGCCCATGCCGATCGAGGTGACGCGGTACAATCGGATGAGTCGGGGAGGCGCCGGTATCGTCAGCGTGGGCCGATTGACGAAGCAAAAAAATCTAGGTGTTGTTCTACAAGCCATGGTGCGCCTGCGTGAACGCAACATCGATGTACCGCTGCGTCTAGTCGGAGACGGCCCTGAGCGACAGAACCTGAATGCACAGGCGAAACGGTTGAACCTATCGGACAAGGTCGAGTTCGTCGGGGAGGTGGAACCATCGCGTGTCCCCGATGCCGTAGGCGACGCCGACGTGTCGGTATTTGCAGCGACCCAGGAAGGATTCGGCCTCGCCGCGGCGGAATCGTTCATGCTGGGCATTCCGGTGGTGGCGCTGCAAGCGGGCGGAGGGGTAAAGGATGTAGTACCCGCTTCCGGCGCCGGACGATTGGTGCAGGGAAATCCGGAGGATGTCGCTGCCGCGATCGCCGATCTCTTGCAGGACGGCCGCGCAAGGCAACTCGCGGCCGAGCAAGGAGCCGAGCTGAAGCGGCAATTCGAACCCGACGCGGTGGCGGCGGTGTACGAGTCGGTGTACGAACATGCAACAGCAAGCAGGCGCTAGACACCCGTTCAAGAAGAGTTGGGTCTGGGCCGCCCAGACCGGCCTCGCCGTGCTCGTCGTGTGGTTCGTGTGGCGCTCGGCCGCCGGGAACCTGACGCAGTTTCGTTCGTTGGACGTGCCGCTGCAGTTTCATCTCCAAATGATCGTCCCGGCGGCGTTCGCTGTCTGGCTGGCGTACGCTCTGCTGATCATCGCGTGGCGCACGGTGCTCGGTGGCTGGCAACAACACCTCCCGATTGGTTCGGCGATTCGCATTTGGTGCGTCTCGAATCTGGGACGGTATCTCCCGGGTAAACTATGGAGCATCGCGGGTCTCGCCGTGCTCGCACAGCGAGAAGGGGTGCACGGCTGGGCCGCGGCGGCGTCCGCGCTGGCAATGCAAGCGCTTTCGCTGGGAACCGGGGCGGGGGTGGTCATCGCCTTCCTGCCACAAGCCGGATCGCCGGCCCTGCTGATTGCCGCTATCGCGGTTGCGGTGGCCAGCATCGCCGCCCTGACGTTGAAGCCGATGGTAGGCGCGTTGGCCCGGGCGACCCGGGGGAAGCTGCAATTGCAGCCACTCCCGGCGACGGCGGTGCTCATCGGTGCCGGCGCCACGCTTTCGGCGTGGGTGTTGTATGGCATAGCGTTCCGGCTGCTGGCGCTCGGCATCGTTCCGGCAAGCGCCCCGTCGCTTCCGCTGGCGATGGGCGCTTTCACCGGAGCCTATATTGTGGGATTGTTCTCCATCTTTGCACCGGGCGGCGTTGTAATTCGTGAGCTGATGTTGGTCGGTTTTCTCGCACCGACCATGGGGGGCGGCCCGGCCCTCGCCGTTTCTATCGGGTCTCGACTGTTGTGGACGTTTGCCGAAGTGGTCGCCGCGATCGTGGCGATGCCGTTGGGAGCCAGCAGAGGAGAACGGGTTTGAGCGCACCCGACCCAAAAACCACAAATTCTTCGCCGATCGAACCGCGGTTCCCGACACTCGCGGCCACCGGAATCTGCTCGCTTTGGATCTTCATTCTGTCGCTGCCAATGTGGACGGGGAAGTTCCTCGGCGCGCCGGCGAGCGATCAATACAAGGCGGGGTACGGATTCCGACATTGGGCCGCCGAGCACTTCAAGACCTACGGTGAATTCCCGTTGTGGAATCCCGAGATCTTTGGTGGGCTACCGTTCGCCGGCGCCATGCACGGTGACATCTTCTATCCGACCGCTTGGCTGCGCATTCTCCTGCCGACACACACCGCGATGAATCTCGGTTTTGCCCTGCACTACGTGTTGGCAGGCCTGTTCGCCTATCTCCTTTTCCGCAGCCTGAAGATTTCCTGGGTCGGGTCGGTCGTCGGCGGCGTGGCATACCAGTTGACCGGCCTGGTGGCGTCGTACCCAAACCCCGGTCACGACGGCAAACTGTTCGTCACCGCGCTCTTTCCGCTGGCGCTTCTCGGTCTCGTAATGTGCATGAGACAGCGACGGTGGGGCGGGTATCCCATCTTCGCGCTCGCGGTTGGCTTGGGCCTGTTGAGCCCACAGAGCCAGATGCTGTATTACATGCTCATCGCGAGCGGCCTCTTCGCGCTCTACCTCACCTTCGGCGAGACGACAGACGAGCCGCTACAACCACGACTACTGAGACTCGGTGGTGCGTTGGGTGCGGTCATCATCGGATTCGGAATCGGCGCGATCCAGATCATGCCCTTTTTCGAATACCTGCCGTATTCACCCCGTGCCGAGGGGATCGCCGGGGGCTGGGAGCGGGCGACGAGTTACGCCATCCCGTGGGAACACATCCCCGAGTTGTTCTTCTCCCATTTCGTGGGGGAAATAACCGATGGCGGAGGACGCAGCTATTGGGGTAGTAACGGCATCAAACTGCACTCCGAATACCTCGGCCTCCCCGTCATCGCGCTCGCCATCTTCGGACTCGCCGGACGCGGAAACAAGAGAATCAAGCTGTGGGCGGGCGGCATCGCGGCACTCTTCTTCCTGGTGGCGCTCGGGGCCTCCACCCCGTTCTACCGGGTGTGGTATTCCGTCATGCCATTCATGAAACAAGTCCGAGCGGCCGGAATGGCACTGTACATCACGGTGTTCTTCCTCGCGATGTTCGCGGCATTCGGCGTCGATCGATTCTTGCGAAAGGACGGACTGAAGCATGCCCAGGCGTGGATGATTGCCGGGGGCGCCGTGGCGTTGCTCGCGCTGGTGGGCGCGTTCGGCGGCCTGGCCACGTCGCTCGCCACGGGTGTCCAGTCTCAGCAAAATCCAGCCGTGCAAATCGCGCTATCCGCCGCGGGAACGATTCGTTGGGGGGCGGTCGTGAGCGGGCTCAGCCTCGTGGCGGCGGGCGCGATCGTCTGGGCCGCACTAAAGGCGCACATCGAGGTTCGCATCGGGGCGTTGTTGCTCGTCGCTTTGGTAGGGACGGATTTGTGGCTCAACGCTCGGGTATTCTGGAACTATACCGACGCTCCGGACACTCTCTTTGGGGGCGACGCAATAACGGAGCAACTGGCCGGCATCGCCCCACATAGGGTGTTGAATCTGCAGGTGTACCCGCCGACCAATCGCTCGGGCACGGTATTGATGGCGTACAACATCCCGGAACTGCTGGGTCACCACGAGAACGAGTTACACGCCTTCGACCAGTTGATGGGTGGACAGAACTTTTGGACGAACCTGCCGTTGTACGGGGGAGGTAGTTTCCATCTCTTGGACCTCTACGCCGTAAGTCATCTGATCATTCCAGCCGGGGGGATGGACTCGGTGCCTGGGTATCGGCGGGTTCTCACGAATGTGCTGACCGCCGGAGGGCGGCCCGCGGATCTGTTCGAGCGCGACGTCCCGGTGCGCTACGCGCGCATCGTGCCCGCCGGTATCAAGATCCTGGACGTAGCGCAGGTCGTGGCGACGGCGGCCGATCCGCGTTTTCCGATCGATCGCCTGGTCGTGCTGGACTCCACGGCCGTCGGCATAGAGCCACCCGGACTCTCGGCGATACCCGACAGTGTCGACGCCTCGGTCGAAATCACCGATTGGCGGCCTGGGCACATGCGGCTCCAGATCTCGCCGGCCGCACCGCAGGATGCCTTCGTGGTGGTAGGTGAGAATTGGTATTTCGAGTGGCAAGCGACGGTGGACGGCCGGCCGGTGACCCCGATTCGCGGAAACGGTGCGCTCCTGACGGTGCCGGTCACCGCGGGAGCCCGCGAAATCGAGCTGAACTACGAGAGCGCGGCCTACCGGAGGGGGAAGGGAATTACACTGGCCTCCCTGCTCCTGGTCGGCATCGGGTTCGCCGCCCAGTCAGCCATGCGGAGGAAACAGCGTGGCTGAACGCGCCCTCGTCATCATCCCGACCTACAACGAAGCCACCAACATCCGGGAGCTCATTCCCCGGGTTCTCGATCAGGATGAATGCCTGGATGTCTTGATCGTGGACGACGGGTCTCCCGACGGAACCGGGAAGCTCGCAGACGAGATTGCCGCAGAAAACGGACGGGTCGAGGTCCTTCACCGCGAAAGGAAGCTGGGGCTCGGCACGGCCTACAAGGCCGGGTTCAAGTGGGCTCTCGAGCGCGAATACGACCTTATCTTCGAGATGGACGGCGATTTCTCGCACGACCCCAAGCATCTCCGGCAGTTCCTCGCGGCCATCGCCGACGCCGATTTGGTGCTCGGTTCCCGATACCTCGAGGGCCGGGTGACGGTCGTCAATTGGCCAATGGCTCGTTTGGTTCTAAGTTATGGGGCCAACATCTACGCCCGGATCGTAACCGGACACAAGCTCTGGGACGCCACGGGGGGCTTCAAATGCTTCCGTCGCAAGGTCTTGGAGGCTATTGATCTCGATCGAGTGCGCTCGAATGGGTATGCCTTCCAGATCGAAATGAGCTTCCGGGCGTCCAAAAAGGGCTTCCGGATCAAAGAAATCCCCATCGTCTTTGTCGATCGGACCGACGGGACCAGCAAAATGTCCGGCCGCATTGTACGTGAGGCCATCTGGATGGTGTGGCGCCTGCGATTGCAATGGATTCTGAGGAGATTGTGAAGGGTACCGTCATTTACAAGATGTCCGCCTCGGGCAACGACTTCGTGATGGTGGACGGGCGCACCAGTCCGGTGGAGGACTGGACTCCGGAGCGCATTCAGAAGGTGTGCGCCCGGCGAACCGGGATCGGCGCCGATGGGGTGGCCGTGATCGAGCCCGGCTCGGGTCCAGGGGCAATTCGGTTCGTCTACTTCAACAGGGACGGCAAGCGGGCCGCGATGTGCGGAAACGCCTCGCTCTGCGCGGCGAGGCTGGCCTCGCGACTAGAAATGGCACCCGCCGACGGTATGACGCTCGAGACGGACATTGGCAATGTCCCGGCCCGAGTCCTTTCCGGAAACGGCGAACTGGCCGAAATCGGGTTCCCCGACGTGGCTGGCCCCACCGTTCCGCGCATCGAGCTGGGACCAGGCGAGAAATCGATCCACTTCGTGAAGGTGGGGGTCCCTCACTTGGTAATCGTGGTAGACGACCTGGACGCTCCCTCCGCGGCCCCCGAAGTGCGGGGCAGGGCCCTCCGATCGCACGAGGCCTTGGGGGCCGACGGTGCCAACGTCAACTTTTTGGGCTGTAACAACGGTACCTGGCGTATTCGGACGTATGAGCGCGGTGTCGAAGCCGAAACTCTGGCGTGCGGCACGGGGGCGGTGGCAGCGGCGGCCGCTCTGGCCACTACCGGCCGTGTTGAGCTGCCCTGGAAGGTGCAAACCACGTCAGGCGCTCTCCTGGAGATCTCGGGATCTCCGAGCGACGATCCACTCCAGCGGCTCGCCGAGCCGCGACTGGCCGGAGAAGCACGCATTATCCTTCGCGGAGTTCTGCTCTAACCCCCTTGTGCCAAGCGGACTTGGCGGTGGGGAGTTTTCCACACCCGCGAATCTGTGCGCCCAGACCTTGCAGAGGGCCGTCGACATTTTGTCCACATGACTCACCCATTCAACTTGACATAACATATCTTATACGCAGTGATGCTCGCCTAGAAAAACGGAGCGAACCGCTCCGATTCACCCCGCTTATTAAGCCCCTAAAGCTCTTCTCCTAGCCATCCCTAGGCCGGTCGCAACCGTCGAAAGCGGCGCTACGAATCCGACCGCGCGCGGATCTCGGCGAGCCGGAACTTGGCTTCGATGACCGCCCTGGGGTCGTCGTTCTCCTCGATAATCCGTTCATAAGCCGCCGCCGCCCGAGCCGGGTCGCCACTGATCGACGCCGCTCGTCCCAAGTCCATCAGATACTGGCTCCGGATCATCGCATACGGCATCGCGTCGACCGCCTGCTCAAAGGCATCGGCGGCGCGGCTGAAGTCTCCCAGCTCCTCCAAAGCGCTGCCCAAGAGCCCCGCGGCCGGTGCCCTGAACTCGCGCTGTGGACCACCATTGAGAAAGTCCTGTAGCTCGGCTGCCGCCAGCGCGGCCTGGCCCTGTTGCAAGTGCACGTTCGCCAGAAGGATAACGGCCTCCTGGGCCGCGGGCGTTCGCCCGTATGTTCCGATGATGCCGTTCAGGTCGGATGCGGCAAGTTGAAAGTTTCCGGCGTCTGCAGCGGTTCGCGCTTGCGCCAACTCCCTCGCAGCAAAGTTTTCCTTGCGCACCTGAGCGGCCTGCGTAAACCACACGCCACCCCCTACGAGAAATAGCGTCACCGCCCCTATGGTGAGCTGTCTCCGGTGATGCGTCATCCAATCCACGGTCCGATCGCCAGCTTCGGAACCGGTGTGCACGGTACCGAGTTTTTCTTCGTCGTTCGGCGCGCGCGTCTCTTGCTCTTTTTCTTTCTTCTTGGTCACAAGTTCTTTCGACCTTCGATCGTAAAAACACAGCCCCTGAATCGGGGTGCAATGCCCCCGGCGTGACTCGAACACGCGACCTACGGTTTAGGAAACCGTTGCTCTATCCAACTGAGCTACAGGGGCGTTTCGCAGCCTCAAAACATAACCTCGGCTTCGGTCCGCTCCAACCTCGCTGATGCGCCCTAATCGTAGACCAGCAGCGCCCGAACCTCCGTCCCGGTCAGACGCTCGCGGCCGTTCAGGAAGCCTAATTCCAAGAGGAAAGCCATGCCCACCAGCCGGCCGCCTGCCTCTTTGACCAGCCGGCCGGTTGCCTCCGCCGTGCCCCCCGTGGCCAGGACATCGTCAACCACGAGTACCCTCTCACCCGGCTCGATTGAGTCCACGTGGACCTCGATCACGTCGGTTCCGTACTCGAGAGCGTACTCGACTCGATGGTGCTTCCAGGGGAGCTTGCCCGCCTTCCGGGCAAGCACCAGACCGGCCCCCAGACGCAATGCGATCGGCGCTCCGAAGATGAATCCTCGGGATTCCACAGCCATAACCTTTTCCACATTTGCCGAGCTGAACTCATCGCAGATCTCCTGGACGGCCCCGCCCAGCAGCTCCGGATCCAAAAGCAGCGGCGTGATGTCCTTGAAAACGATTCCCTTCTCGGGAAAGTCAGGGACGTCACGGATCGCACCGTAGAATCTTTCTCGAAGTTTTTTCGACAACTTGGAAACCTCTTAGTTACTTGATTTCAAAGGATTTAAACAAGCCCATCTCAGCCGTTTTCTCGAGTTTTTCCACCTTTTCCACAATGCTCAATTGTGGTCCGTTTTGGAGCTCCCTTTCGAATTCGTGTAGGCTTGACACCGTACCTTGCCCCATTACCTCCACTCTGCCATCCCACATGTTTTGCACCCATCCGGTCACACCGGAGCGTTTCGCCGCACGGAGTACAAACCACCGGAAGCCCACTCCCTGAACCCTGCCAGAAACGGTCCACTGGTACGCCCGAATGGCAGTATCGTCGTGAGACATTCTTATCCCGCGGCGGCGGATCCCCCCTTCCCTTCGGTTCCACCACCACCCAACCGGTCGATCGTGAGCGTGACCACCAATCCCAATGCCACCAACCCGAGAGCCCCGAATACCTGGCCGAGACCCGGCGCCACGCCCTGCTGAAAAGGCCAAAGACCGACCACGGCCCCCAAAAGCAGACCCAAAAGCGCACCCAATGTCGGCTTTTCGTGGTTTTTGAGCAGCCATCGGAGCGAGTTGCTGACCCCAGCCACTCCCAGAACGATACCGATCCCGACCGGTACCACCACATCGAGGGCCCCTATGGCCACGGACAGGTCCGCCGAAGCACCCGTCGCCGAGTCGCCCAAGAGGCCTACCTTGACTCGATCTACCGCGCCGAGGATGGTTTCATACTGGCCCAGCAGCAAGAGGAGGTATCCGCCGCTGATTCCCGGCAGAATCATGGCGGACGCGCCGGCGATGCCCGCCACGATCAGTATCAAGAAGTTGGACCCACTCCCACCCGCCGGCGCACCGAGCGTCCCGGCCATCAGCAACATGAGAACAAATCCCGCGGCAACGCCCCACAAGACTGCGGGATTCGGGGGGCGCGCGAGACGCCACACGAGCGGGACTCCTCCCAGCGTGAGCCCCACAAACAGGCTATACATCACCCAGCGGTGGTCGATGACCAGCCCCCGCACCACCCCGGCCAGGAGCAGGATGGCCACCCCGGCGGTGCCCACCACCGTCCCCAGCACTACGAGGGCCTTGCGATGGAATCGTAAGGTGGTGATATCGGCAACGGAGTCGATGAAATCGGGATAAATTCCGGTTGCGAGCAACATCGTTCCCCCGCTGATGCCTGGCACCAGGTTGGCCAGACCCATCAACACTCCCCCGACTCCACCCCGGACGACGAGGAGGTTCATCCCTGCTCTTCCTCGAATCCGTGTTTACCGACAAGCGGGACGAACTGCGCCGGCCCGAGGGTCTCTTCGATCAGATCCCGGCCGTGGCGTGTCACACGCAGCAATTCCTGCTCCGTTTCCCGCATTAGCGGCATTACCAGTCGTCCGCCGTCGGCGAGCTGTTCGGTGAGGGGTTTTGGAACCGACGGGCCGACGGCCGACACCAAGATTGCATGGTAGGGTCCCAGCGACCGCTTCCCGAGGGTGCCGTCACCGACGACCACGGTGGCGTTCGAATATCCCGCCTCTTCCAAGGCCGCCCTGGCCGCGGCAGCCAGATCCGGAATCCTTTCGATGGAGATGACGTGATCGGCCAGCCGGCTGAGCAGAGCGGTCAGGTAGCCGGACCCCGTCCCCACCTCGAGCACAGTTTCTTTCCCCGTCAGTTGGAGAGCCTCGAGGTATCGAGCGTGGGTGGACGGTTGGGAAATCGTTTGGCGGTTGCCGATGGGAAGCGAGGTATCCTCGTAGGCCTGTCCTCGCAGCGCCTCGGGCACGAAGAGGTGTCGTGGGACCTGGCCCACGGCGGCGAGCACAGCCATGTCCCTGAAACCGCGGGCCCGGAGCTGCTCGACGAGCCGCGTGCGGTAACCGCCGTAGCTATCGCCTACGCGCCGAGGTTCCACGATCGGACCATGTCGATGTGATCGTAGTGCGTGAGGTCCAGGTGCAGCGGAGTCACGGAAATGTATCCTTCGGCCACGGCCCTGAAGTCGGATTCCTCGTCGCCGGACCAGCTGCTCTTCCCTCCCCCGATCCAGAACATATCGCGACCCCACGGATCGTTCATCTTTGTCAGGGAGTCCGAATAAACCCTGCGTCCGAGCTTGGTAACCCGGATTCCCCTTGTCTCGGACCCGGAAATCGGCGGAAAATTCACATTGAGCAAGGTCTCCTTGGGAAAGTCATGCACCCGGCAAATGTCGGAAGCGAGCTTTTCCACCCACCCGGCGTGTGTCTCGATCAGCTCGATATCGCTGCCGGCAAACGAAAACGCCACACCCGGGATGCCGAGGGAAAGTCCCTCCATCGCCGCGGCGACGGTACCCGAGTACAGCACGTCCTCGCCCATGTTCGATCCGTGGTTGATGCCCGAGAAGATGATGTCGGGCCGGTCGTCCAGAATCGTCTCGAGGGCGAGAAGCACACAGTCGGTGGGGGTCCCGTCGACCTGGTATCGTCCATCCGACCGTTTGACGGGGCGCAGCGGTCGGGTCATCGTGAGCGCATGGCTTGCCGCACTCTGTTCCCGATCGGGCGCGACGACCGTGACGTGTCCAACGCCGCGACACGCCTCCTCGAGGATCTCCAAACCGCGGGCGAAGATACCGTCGTCGTTACTGATCAGGATGTTCAACGTCGGCTTTTCCATCGAGGACGTCGAGAATCTCCTGGAGCTGGACGGTGAGATCATCGACCGTTTCGTACTCCAGAGCCAGCCGCGCCTGTGATTTGAGCGCCCCGGTCTTGCGATACTGCTCGATGCGCTTGCGGGCTCCTTCGATGGTGAACTTCTCGGTGTACAGCAGGTGCTTCACCAGCATGATCAACTCGATCTCGCGACGCTGGTACACCCGATTGCCCGAGCGGTTCTTTACCGGATTCAAGAAGCGGAACTGGCTCTCCCAATATCGGAGGACATGCGGTTTGAGGTCGGTCAGCTGACACACGTCGCCGATGGAAAAGAATTCCTGAAGCGGTCTCGCAGACGTCATCGCCAACGCTCCGATTTCAGCTCCCGATCCATTAGGTCTCGAATCGCATCCTGCGGCGTCTTGCCGTGGAACAGCACCTGCGCCACCTCGCTGGCGATCGGCAACTCCACCCCCGTGATCGCACTCAACTCCACGGCCACTTGTGCAGTGTTGACTCCCTCGGCCACCGTCTGGCGCTCGGCCAAGATCTCGTCGAGATTGCGGCCCTTCGCCAGCTCCAATCCCAACGATCGATTCCTGCTCAACGCGCCCGTGGCGGTGAGAATCAGGTCGCCCATTCCCGCCAGGCCCGAAAACGTGTGCGGGTCTGCGCCCAGCTCCTCTCCCAGGCGGCTCGTCTCGGCGAGGCCGCGTGTGATCAACGCCGCGCGCGGGTTGCATCCAAGGCCCAGTCCGTCCAAAACGCCGGCCGCGATGGCAACCACGTTCTTCAGGGCGGCGCCCAACTGAACACCTAAAGCGTCGGGGCTCGTATACACACGCAAATAGCTGTTGGAGAAGCTCCGCTGAGTTTTCTCCGCGGCAATCACATCGGCCGACGCAGCGACCAGGGCCGTGGGCCGCCCCCAGTACACTTCCTGGGCGAAGCTCGGCCCCGAAAGCGCGACCACACCGCACTGCGGCACCAACTCCTCGAGCACGTGCGTCATCGTGTGGTGGGTCCCCGGCTCGAGTCCCTTCGAGACGCTCACGACCAGGGGTGTCGCTGACCCGATCGCGTCTGCTATTTGCTGGCCCACCGCACGCACCCCGTGCGAGGGGGCCGCGGAAACCACGATTTCTGCGTCCGACACCACGTCGGCGATTTCGCCGGACGCCTTGATGCTTTCCTGCAGCGGGCTATCAGGAAGGAATACGGCATTGACCCGGTCCTTCCTGATGGATTCCACGACTTCGGGTTCGCGCGCCCACAACCGCACATCGTGGCCGTTCCGGGCCAACATGTCCGCGAGCGTGGTGCCCCAACTCCCCGCGCCGACAACGCCGATCCGCATGAGCTAGGCGCCTCGCCTGTGCCGGCCGAACCGCGGCTCGACGCCGCCGACGATCCGTCGGAGGTTGGTGCGGTGGTTGAAAATGATGAAGAACGCGACCGCTACGCCCGCATACAGTTGCGTCGTGCGTTCGGGCGTTAGCACCCAGACGGTGATCGGGAGGACCAGCGCCGCCGTCATGGACGCGACAGAGACGATGCCGGTCGCGTACACCAGCGCACCCCATACGGCCGCGCTGACCAGCGTCGCCGTTGGTGCCACGCCGAGTAACACGCCAGCGGCCGTGGCGACCCCCTTTCCCCCGGAAAATTTCAGATACACTGGAAACACGTGTCCCAAGATGGCTCCGAGCCCAATTGCAAGCGGAATCCAGTCGGCTGCTCCAACCCACGGCGCGAAAAAGTAAGTCGGAACAAAACCCTTTGCCACGTCGAACAGTCCGACGGGAATCGCATACTTCCAACCCAACACGCGGTAGACGTTTGTTGCACCGAGGTTTTTGCTCCCATGTTGGCGAAGATCGATTCCGGCACCGTATCTCGCCGCCATATGGCTCACCGGGATGCCGCCAACCAGATACGCCAAACCAATTGTCAGGGCAAGATTCATTTTCGTTCGCGCCGGCGCCGTAGTTTCAGGCGAATCGTCGTGCCGACAAATCCCCACTCTTTGTAGAACCCGTTCACCAGATATCGCTGGTACGATTCCGGAATCGCATCCGGACGATTCATCACGATGGCAAACGTCGGGGGCGCCGTGCCGATTTGTGACACGTACAACAGTTTGACTTCTCCACCAACCGCCTGCGGCGGCTGCTGACGTTGCACCAGGCGTTCCAACACGCGGTTGACCTCCGCGGTTTCGATGCGCCGTTGACGCGTTTCCGCCACCTCGACGATGAGATCGAGCAGATTGCGGACACGCAGTCCGCTCTTCGCCGACGTGTACACGAACGGAACGTGCTTAAAGAACGGCACGCGGTGGGCCAGCTCCTTCCTCCCGCGCTCGGCCGTGTTGCTGTCCTTGTCGGAGATCAGATCCCACTTGTTCACAGCCACGATGAGCGCCGCTCCCTGCTCCCACGTGCGTTGCGCCACCCGCAGATCCTGAGCGGGCACGCCCACAGCGGAATCCACCACCAGGACGCACACGTCGGCCCGCTGGATGGCCCGTTCGGTACGCACCGTGGAGTAGAACTCTATATCATCTTTTACTTTCGGTCGTCTTCGTAACCCCGCAGTATCAATGAAGTTGAGCGTCCGTCCGTGGTACCGCAAGGGGGAATCGACCGCGTCTCGCGTGGTCCCGGGCTCGGGCGCCACGATCGACCGATCCGCGCCGAGCAGCCGATTCACGATGCTCGATTTTCCAACGTTCGGACGCCCGATCACCGCCACGTGAATGGTGTCTTCGTCCTCGTCCGGCGGGGCGTCCGGAAGCAGGGCCGCAATCCGGTCGAGCAGATCACCGCTCCCCTTCCCCGTGGCGGCGGAAACCGGAAGGGGCTCGCCGATCCCCAATTCGTGGAAGGCGTGGTAGGAGTAATCGTTTGGCAGGTCATCGGCCTTGTTTGCCGCCAAAATGACACGGTCCTGCTCGGGTCGGAGCAGCTCGGCGACCTCTTGATCGGCCGGGTGCACCCCGGCTTCGGTATCGACCACGAACACCACGACGTCGGCGTCATCGATGGCCAGCATGACCTGTTCCCGAATCCCGCGGGTAACAGGATGGTCATCGCCGACGATCCACCCTCCCGTATCCACCAGCCAAAAGGCCTTATCCGCCCACCTGGCGGTGGCAAAGTTCCGGTCGCGTGTGACGCCGGGCCGGTCGTGTACGATGGCCCGGCGCCCCCCCACGATCCGGTTGAAGAGGGTGGACTTGCCCACGTTGGGCCGCCCGACGATAGCGACGGTGGCTTGTCTCACGCACCCACCTCTGACAAAACGTCGACGAAGTCGTACGAGCAGTGTACCTGAGCCGGCACCGACTCGATCACCGTGGCCAGCGGCATGTCGTCGATGAAACGGTCGTCGTCGTTTACGGCTTCCGCGGGCAACAGAACGAGATCCAGGTCGCGTCTCTCCTTTAGCCCGGCGCAAAAGGCCGCGCCGGGCAGGAGACCGGCGGTCGTAACCCGCGGTCCGAACAACTCGTTCTCCAGCACGATCAACTCGCACGACCCCTTCGTATGCTCTTCCAAAAGGGGCATGACCATGGGCATCAGCTTCCCCATTCCGGTGCCGGTGACCACGCCCAGTTTCTTATTCTTTAGAGTGGCGAAGTGTCCGGCCGCATCCTTGATTCGCTTCTCGAGAAACCTGACACTGCCCACCCCGTTCTCGACTTGGTCGAACTCTCCGTAGGCCTCGGCCGGAGGGAGTGGCAACTCTGCAACCACGTACAGCTCGTCGGAGCCATGAGCCCACCGGTGCCCCCGCTCCTCGAGCGCGCGTTGGGCGCAACGCTCCACCATCTCTACCGCGGCACGGCACTCTGCGGCGGTCGGCTCCCGGACCAGGCCATGTTTGCTGAACTCGGTTAGACCGACCGGAACCACCGAAACAGAGAGCACCGAGTCGCCGTGCGCGTAGAGATCTTGCAGACTCTGCTCCAACACCGCCCCGTCGTTCAGACCGGGTTGCAGCACGATTTGCGTGTGAAAGCTGATCCCGCCCTCGGCGAACTCCGTCAATTGTTCGATGATGTCCGGAGCGAGCGGATTGCGCAGCAGGCGACGGCGAATCACCGAATCCGTCGCGTGTACCGACAAGTAGAGGGGAGACAGACGATACTCGAGGATTCGCTTGACGTCCGACTCTTTGAGATTCGTGAGCGTGGCAAAGTTGCCGTGGCGAAAGGAGAGCCGGTAGTCGTCGTCGCGGATGTAGAGCGTCTCTCGCAGACCCTCCGGCAGGCCGTCCACGAAACAGAAGTCGCACCGGTTGCCACAGCGCCGGATTCGGGGGGGCTCCAACTCGATCCCCATCGGGTAGCCCTCCGGCCGCTCGATATCGAATACCACCCGTTCCCCGCCCGGAAGCACGGCTTCCACCTCGAACCGGTCTTCGGCCGAGAGGAACTCCCAGTCGAGAAAGTCCAGCAATTCCCGGCCGTTGACGGTCAGCAGCTCTGTGCCGGGCTTCATGCCCAGCTCGGCGCCGATGGAATCGGGGGCAACGGCAGTGATTCTGACCATGATTCCTTAATAATGGTTCTAGGTTCTAGGTTTCAGGGTCTTGGAGGCCTGGCACCTGAAACCTGACCCCTGGAACCTAATTATTGATTGGGACGTCAGGCAGGCTTCGGACTTGCTGTCAGAAGGCGGTGGCAGTTCGCGCACGTAAGGTGCATGGGTAAGTGCCAACCGGTTGAAGTGTCGAAGGCCTGTTCGTGTTTACAGTCGGGGCATGCTCCGCGGACGGTGTCCACCACTATTCTGCGTCTCATCCTTTTCCCGAACACGACCAGGCCGGTCAAGAAAAAGGCCGGGACCAGCAGAAAGTGGGCAACGGGGATGAATACACTCACCAACGCGGCACCCCAAGCCATCGCAAGTCCCTTCCCGGCGCGCGCGATGCGCTCTGGGCGGTCGAATTGCAAGACCGTTGCTTCGCCCGACGTGGTGGTATCACCGTAACCGGTAAGGACAAATTTTTCGGTACGAGTTTGGGGCATGATGCAGCGTCGAAGGTTCACGGAAAAAAAGACGCCGACGCGTTGGTCGGCGTCTTCTGTCAGGAGCGGGCGACCGGGCTCGAACCGGCGACGTCCAGCTTGGGAAGC